>DATAFX010000117.1:0-24021 GCA_036257195.1 Candidatus Methylomirabilota bacterium
TTCCCGACATTTTGCCGTTCGACCGCCGGTACCCGACGGTGAAATGTCGGGAAGTGAAAGTCTGACCCCGTGAGCGTCCTGGTGGGGCGGGGGACGCGGGTGGTGGTCCAGGGGATCACCGGGCGCGAGGGGACGTTCCACGCGCTCCGCTGCAAGGAGTACGGGACACAGGTCGTGGGCGGCGTGACGCCGGGCAAGGGCGGCATGGTCCACGAGGGCTTCCCGGTGTGGAACACCGTGGAGGAGGCCGCGCGCGAGGCCGGCGCCGACTGCGCCCTGATCTTCGTGCCGCCCGCGGCGGCCGCCGACGCGATCATGGAGGCGGCAGCCGCCGGGCTGCCGCTGGTCGTGTGCATCACCGAGGGCATCCCGGTGGCCGACATGGTCCGCGTCAAGGCGTTCCTCGCCGGCCGCCCCACCCGCCTCCTCGGACCCAACTGTCCCGGCGTCATCACGCCCGGCCAGGCCAAGATCGGCATCATGCCCGGCCACATCCACCGGGAGGGCCCGGTGGGGGTCGTGTCGCGCAGCGGCACGCTCACCTACGAGGTGGTCCACCAGCTGAGCGAGCGCGGCCTCGGCCAGTCCACCTGCGTCGGCATCGGGGGCGATCCCGTCAACGGCACCAGCTTCGTCGACGTGCTCCGTCTCTTCCAGGAGGATCCCGGGACCGAGGTGATCATGCTGATCGGCGAGATCGGCGGAACCGCCGAGGAAGAGGCGGCAGCCTTCGTCCGGTCCCACGTCACCAAGCCCGTCGTCGGGTTCATCTGCGGCCAGACCGCGCCGCCCGGGCGCCGCATGGGGCACGCCGGGGCGATCATCTCGGGCGGCAAGGGGACGGCCGCCGAGAAGATGCGCGCCATGGAGGCCGCCGGCATCACCACCGTCCGCAGCCCCGCCGACATGGGCACCACCGTCGCCGGTGTGGCTGGCCGCGGGCGCTGAACCGCTTCGTCAGGGAGAGAGGACGAGACCGATGGCGCTCGAGCGCACCCTCACCATCATCAAGCCCGACGCCATCCAGAACGGCATCCTCGGGCGCGTCGTCGCCCGGATCGAGGAAACCGGGTTCCGGATCCTAGCCGCGAAGCTCGTCCACCTGACGCCGGCCCAGGCCGCGGGGTTCTACATCGTCCACAAGGACCGGCCCTTCTTCCGGAGCCTCGCCGCGTTCATGACGTCGGGCCCGTGCCTCCCGATGGTCCTCGAGGCGGACAACGCCATCCAGCAGCTGCGGGACCTGATGGGAGCGACGGACCCATCGAAGGCGGCGCCCGGCACGATCCGCCGCGAGTTCGCGACGTCGATCGAGGCCAACGTCATCCACGGCTCGGACTCGCTCCAGTCGGCGGCGTTCGAGATCCCCTACTTCTTCCCGGCGCTCGAGATCCATGCGCGCTGACCCCGCGCCGGGCCGCGCGCCCTGATCGGATGCTCGGGAAGCTCCTGATCGCCAACCGGGGCGAGATCGCGGTGCGCGTGATCCGCGCGTGCCGGGACGCCGGGATCCGCACGGTGGCCGTCTTCTCCGAGGCGGACCGGGACGCTCTCCACGTCCGCCTGGCCGACGAGGCGCAGCCGATCGGGCCCCCGCCGGCTGGCCAGAGCTACCTCGCCATCGACCGCCTGGTCGCCGCCGCCCGCCGGACCGGCGCCGAGGCGGTCCACCCGGGCTACGGGTTCCTGTCCGAGAACGCGGACTTCGCCGCGGCCTGCCGAGCGGCCGGCCTCGTCTTCGTGGGGCCGCCGGCAGCGGCGATCGCCCGGATGGGCGACAAGGTGGCGGCTCGCCAGGCCGCCGCGGAGATGGGCGTGCCGGTGGTGCCCGGCACGCCGGACCCGGTGGCGTCGGACGAGGAGGCTCACCGGGCGGCGCGCGATCTCGGCTTCCCCGTCATGATCAAGGCGGCCCGGGGCGGCGGCGGGAAGGGCATGCGCGTCGTCGTCCGGCCCGAGGACCTCGAGTCGGCTCTCAGATTGGCGCGCTCCGAGGCGGACTCCGCGTTCGGGGACCGGGCGGTCTACCTCGAGAAGGCGATCGTCGAGGCTCGCCACGTCGAGATCCAGGTCCTCGCCGACGCCCACGGTCACGTGCTCCACTTGGGCGAGCGCGAGTGCTCGCTCCAGCGGCGGCACCAGAAGCTCGTCGAGGAGTCGCCCTCGCCCGCCGTGACCGATGCCCTCCGCGCCGAGATGGGCGCCGCCGCGTGCCGGCTTTTGGCGTCGGTTGGCTACCAGAACGCCGGCACGGTCGAGTTTCTGCTCGACCCCGAGGGGCGCTTCTACTTCCTCGAGGTCAACACGCGCCTCCAGGTCGAGCACCCGGTCACGGAGCTCGTGACGGGTATCGACCTCGTGCGGGAGCAGCTGCGCGTGGCTGCCGGCGAGCGCCTGGGATACACGCAGGCGGACGTCGCCCCGCGCGGCTGGGCGATCGAGTGCCGGATCTCGGCCGAGGATCCCGCCCGGGGGTTTATCCCGTCCCCCGGCCGCATCCGGACGTGGCGGCCTCCCGGCGGACCCTGGGTGCGCGTCGACACCGGCGTCTACGAGGGCGGGGAGGTGCCCGTCCACTACGACCCGCTGATGGCGAAGCTCATCGTCTGGGGCCGCGACCGGGAGGAGGTGGTGCGCCGGATGGCGCGTGCGCTGGACGAGTTCGGCGTGGCCGGCGTCCAGACCACCATCCCGTTCCACCGAGCGATCATGCGGGACCCCGACTTCCTCGCCGCCCGCCTCTCGACCACGCTCGTCGAACGCGCCTTCGCGGGGGGCCGCGGCCTCCCTACGCCGTCCCCGGACCGCGCGCGGGCGGCGGCGGTGGCCGTCGCGCTCCGGGCGCGGGAGCGCGTCCCGGGGCCGATGCCCGCGGCGCCCGAGTCGTCACGCTGGGCGATGGCGGGTCGTCCCGGTCCGGGAGCTCCCCGGCGGTGACGGGACCGAGCGACGGGCGGCCACCTTCGCGGCTCGCCGTCCGGGTCGAGGAGACGACGTTCGTCGTCGAGGTCGAGGACCTGCCGGCCGGGGGTCTCCGGGTCGAGGTGGACGGCCGGCCGGCCGAGGTCGACGCACGGCTCTCCCCCTCCGGCACCGGCTCGCTCCTGCTGGACGGCGTGTCGCACCTGGTTGACCTGGGGGACGGCCGCTGGGAAACGGTGCTGGTGGATGGGGAACCGCTCCGGGTGGAGATCGAGGACCGCCGGGGGCGCCGCCCTGGCGCCCCCTCGCAGGGGAGCGCGGGCGCCGGCCAGCGGCTGGTGGCCCCGATGCCCGGGAAGGTCGCCGCGGTCCTCGTCGAGGTCGGCCAGCCGGTCGAGCCCGGCGCCGGGCTCGTCGTCCTCGAGGCGATGAAGATGGAGACCGAGTTCCGGGCGACGGAGGCCGGCGTGGTCAAGGAGATCCACGTCGGTCCTGGGCAGGCGGTGAACGCCGGCGACCTCCTCGTCGTCATCGGCTAGCGGCTGGGGGCCGCGCGGCGGGGGGCATCTCCTAGGGGGGTCCCCGCTCGCTTGACCCCTGCCGGGAGGCCAGCATAAGATCGGGCCACGTCCGCGACCCCTTTCCGTGCGCTGAGCCAGCATCGTCTGCCGCAAGCGCGCGGAATCCCACTCGAATTCCGAGACTTTGAAGGAGGACCGGCGGCATGGAGGAGCGCGAGCTCAGGCATTGGATCGACCGGGTGAAGGACGGAACGGTCAGCCGGCGTCAGTTCACCCGCATGATGGTCGGCCTCGGGCTGACGGCGCCGATGGCGGCCCAGATGCTGACCCATTCGGGCGTGGCCCAGGCGCAGACGAAGCCCACCCTCAATCCGACGAAGCGGGGTGGCGGCGGCCCGCTCAAGACGCTGTGGTGGCAAGCGCCGACCATCCTGAACCCGCACCTGTCGGTCGGCACGAAAGACTTCGACGGCGCCCGGATCTTCTACGAGCCCCTGGCCGCCTACGACCCGGACGGGAACATGGTGCCGGTATTGGCCGCCGAGATCCCGAGCCTCCAGAACGGGCAGGTGGCCAAGGACGGACTCTCGGTGACCTGGCGACTGAAGCGCAACGCCCAGTGGCACGACGGCAAGCCGTTCACGGCCGACGACGTGGTCTTCAACTGGGAGTTCGTGACGGACAAGGCTGCCGGCGCGACCACCGTGGGGAACTACAGCGACATCAAGCAGATCGACAAGCTGGACAGCCACACGGTCAAGCTGGTGTTCAAGAACCCCACACCCTTCTGGGCCTCCGCGTTCTGCGGGCCCAACGGGATGATCATCCCCAAGCACCTCTTCGAGGGCTTCCGGGGCGCGAAGTCCCGGGAGGCGCCGAACAACCTCAAGCCCGTCGGCACCGGGCCCTACAAGCTCGTGGACTTCAAACCGGGCGACATGATCCGGGGCGAGCTGAACCAGAGCTACCACGTGCCGAACCGGCCCTTCTTCGACACCATCGAGATGAAGGGGGGCGGTGACGCGATCGGCGCCGCCCGCGCAGTCATCCAGACCGGGGAGTACGACTACGCCTGGAACATTCAGGTCGAGGACGACATCCTGAAGCGCATGGAGCAGGGCGGCAAGGGCAAGGTCGACATCGCCGTCGGCGCGAACATCGAGGCCATCTGGATCAACTTCAGCGACCCGTGGACGGAGGTCGAGGGCGAGCGGTCGAGCCCGAAGTCCAAGCACCCCTTCCTCACGGATCCGGCAGTCCGCCAGGCGCTCAACTTGCTCGTGGACCGCGCGTCGGTCCAGGAGCAGATCTACGGGCGAACCGGCATCGCGACCGCGAACTACCTGAACGGGCCGCCCAGGTTCCGCTCCCAGGGTCCGAAGTTCGAGTTCAACGTCGACAAAGCGAACGCCGTGCTCGAGCAGGGCGGCTGGAAGAAGGGCGCCGACGGCATCCGGGCCAAGGACGGCAAGCGCCTGAAGTTCGTCTACCAGACCTCTATCAACGCGCCGCGCCAGAAGAACCAGCAGATCGTGAAGGTGGCGGCCGCGAAGGCGGGTATCGAGATCGAGCTGAAGTCAGTGGTCGCGTCGTCCTACTTCGGGGCGGATCCCGCCAACTGGGACAACATCGACCACTTCGGGGTCGACCTCCAGATGTACACGACGACCATGGTGGAGCCCGATCCCCAGCGCTTCATGGACCAGTTCGTCCCGTGGGAGGTCTCGGGCAAGCACAACAACTGGTCGGGCCGCAACCGCAGCCGCTGGGTCAACGAGGACTACGGCAAGCTCTGGCGGTCCGCCGAGGCCGAGATGGACCCGGTGAAGCGGGCGGCGCTGTTCATCCAGATGAACGACTTACTGATCAAAGAAGTGGCGATCATCCCGGTCGTCTGGCGCCCGCGCGTGGCGGTGTCGTCCAACAAGCTGAAGGACTCGAACCAGAGCGCCTGGGAAGGGGACTTCTGGCACCTACCCTACTGGTATCGCGAGGCGTAGTCCGCGCTCGGCCGGCTCGCGCCGGGCGGAGCCCGATGGTCTCCGTCCGGCGCCGGCCGGCTCGTCCTGTCCTCACGCGTGCGCGGCCCACACCACCGTCCTTCGAGGAGGCAGGGAGGATGACCAATGGATGAGCGCGAGCTGAGAGAGTGGATCACCCAGGTCAAGGACGGCGACCTCAGCCGCCGCGATTTCGGTCGGCTCCTGGCGGGGCTCGGGCTGGCCGCGCCAGTCGCCGCCCAGCTGCTCGCCGCCGCCGGCGTCCCCCGACGGGCCTCGGCCCAGTCGCGGTTCACCCCGGCTCGCCGGGGCGGCGGGGGCGAATTGAAGGTTCTCTGGTGGCAGGGACCCACCATCCTGAACCCTCACCTGTCGATCGGGGTCAAGGACGGTGACGGGTCGCGCATCTTCTACGAGCCGCTGATCTCGTTCGACCCGGAGGGTAACTTCGTTCCGGTCCTCGCCGCCGAGGTCCCGACCCTGCAGAACGGCGGCGTCGCGCGAGACGGGCTGTCGGTGACGTGGAAGATCAAGCGGAACGTGCAGTGGCACGACGGGAAGCCTCTCACTGCGGACGACTTCGTGTTCACGTGGGAGTACGCGGCCGATCCGGCCACGACCGCGATCACCCTGGGGAACTACAAGGACGTTGCGCGGATCGAGAAGATCGACGCGCACACCTTCAAGATCGTCTACAAGTCTCCGACCCCGGCCTGGTTCCAGACCTTCGGCGGCACGGCCGGTGTCATCCCGAAGCACGTGTTCGAGCCGTTCAAGGGCGCGAAGTCCCGCGAGGCGCCGGCGAACCTCAAACCCGTGGGGACCGGTCCCTATCGGATCGTCGACTTCAAGCCGGGAGACCTGATCAAGGCCGAGCTGAACCCGAACTATCACGAGGCCAACTGGCCGTTCTTCGACCGGCTGGAGCTCAAGGGCGGCGGTGACGCCGTGTCGGCGGCCCGTGCGGTCATCCAGACCGGCGAGTACGACTTCGCCTGGAACATCCAGGTCGAGGACGACGTGCTCCGCCGGATGGAGCAGGGCGGCAAGGGGCGGACGGACATCGCGCCGGCCGCGGGCATCGAGCACCTGCTCTGCAACTTCTCGGATCCGTGGACCGAGGTGGAAGGCGAGCGCGGCAGCGCGAAGTCGTCGCATCCCTTCCTCACGGATCCTGCCGTCCGGCAGGCGCTGGCGCTGCTCGTCGACCGGGCGGCCATCCAGGAGCAGCTCTACGGGCGGCAGGGCCAGGCGACGGCCAACTACCTGAACGCGCCGAGCCGGTTTCGCTCGCCCAACACGAAGTGGGAGTTCGATGTCGACAAGGCGAACGCCGTGCTCGAGCAGGCCGGCTGGAAGCGGGGCGCCGACGGGATCCGGGCGAAGGACGGCAAGCGCCTGAAGATGGTGTATCAGACGTCGATCAACCCGGTGCGCCAGAAGACTCAGGCCATCGTGAAGCAGGCGGCGGCGAAGGCCGGCATCGACATGGAGCTGAAGTCGGTCGTCGCCTCCGTGTACTTCGGGAGCGATCCAGGCAACCCGGATACCAGCTCGAAGTTCTGGGCCGACGTCCAGATGTACGCCTTCAACATGACGGGCGGGCCGGAGCCCCAGCGGTTCATGGACCCCTTCGTCTCGTGGGAGATCTCCACGAAGGCGAACAACTGGGCGGGGCGGAACAACACGCGGTGGCGCAACGAGGAGTACGACCGCGCGTGGAAGGGCGCCGAGCAGGAGATGGACCCGGTCAAGCGGGCGGCGCTCTTCATCCGGATGAACGACCTCCTGACGCAGAACAACGTGATCGTACCGATCACGTGGCGGGCCAACATCTCCTCCATCTCGAACAAGCTCCGGAACACCGACATCTGCGGCTGGGACTCGAGCTTCTGGAACCTGACTCACTGGTACCGCGAGGCGTAGTCCGGGGGGTCAGGCCTTGACTTCCATACAAATCGTCGACTCCGGCGCAGTTCCAGTCGGCGGTACGCAAGTCAAGGCCTGACCCATGCGGACGTTCATCCTCCGCCGGGTGCTGACGGCGATCCCCGTCCTCGCGGGGATCAGCCTGATCCTCTTCACCCTGCTGGCCATGGCCCCCGGCGACCCCTTCGGGGAGCTGGCGACCAACCCCAACGTCCCGGCCGAGGTCCGTATGAACCTCAGGAAGCAGTTCGGCCTGGACGACCCGGTCATGGTGCGCTACGTGCGGTGGTTCGGGTCGATGGTGAAGGGGGACTGGGGATTCTCCTTCGCCAGCCGAATCGACGTCGACAAGCTGATCGTCCAGCGCCTGCCGACGACGCTCTTCGTCCTTGGCTCCGCCCAGGTGCTGGCGCTGATCATCGCGCTGCCCGTTGGCATCCTGTCCGCACGCCGGCCCTACTCGTTCTTCGACCAGATCGCCACCACCCTGTCGCTCATCGGGTTCTCGCTGCCGACGTTTTTCACCGGCCTGCTGTTCATCCTGTTCTTCAGCATCTACTTGGATTGGCTGCCTTTCATCTACCGGGCGGACATCCAGGAGACCGGTCTCCGGTGGATCTGGGAGAATCTCAAGCAGGGGATCATGCCCATCACGGTCCTGGGCTTCTTCCAGGGCGCGCAGCTGACCCGCTTCGTCCGGTCCTCGGTGCTCGACGTCGTCCAGCTCGACTACATCCGGACCGCGCGCTCGAAGGGCCTGGCCGAGCGGGTCACCCTGGTCAAGCACGTGATCCGGAACGCGCTGATCCCGGTCGTCACGCTGCTGTCGATCCAGGTCCCGCAGATCTTCACGGGCGCCGTCGTCACCGAGCAGATCTTCCGAGTTCCCGGGATCGGTTCCCTCCTGATCTCGGCGATCCTGGCGAACGACACGCCCGTCGTGATGGCCATCGCCTTCGTGTTCTCGGTCCTGGTCGTGGTGTTCGCCCTGCTGGCCGACATCGTCTACGGCTGGCTGGATCCACGGATCTCGTTCCGCTGAGAGCCGCACGGATGGCGGGCAACGGCGCGACGTCCGAGGTGGTGGTTGCGGGGATCCCCCGCGTCGCGTCGCGCCGCGCCGATTCCCTGTCGCGCGAGGCGGCGCGGCGATTCATGCGCCACCGGCTCGCCATGGTGGGCCTGCTGGTCCTGGCGGCGATGGTGATCGGCGTGGTGGCCGGGCCGTTCGTGTACCGGGTGCCCATCGACGAGATCGACTTCCGGGCCAAGCTCAAGACGCCGTCGGCGGCCCATCCGCTCGGCACCGACGACCTCGGCCAGGATATCCTGGCGCGCATGCTCTACGGCGGCCGGATCTCCCTGGCGGTGGGCGTCGTGGCGATGCTGATCAGCGTCGGCTTCGGGACCACGATTGGCGCCACCGCCGGTCAGGTGGGCGGCGCGGTGGACAACGCGCTGATGCAGGTGACCAACCTCTTTCTATCGCTGCCGCAGCTGCCGCTCTTCCTCCTGACGGTCTACCTCTTCCGAGACGCGATGAAGCGGGCGCTCGGGACCGAGTTGGGCATCTTCGTGCTGATCGTCGGGGTCATCGGGTGTCTCCGCTGGATGCCGGTCGCGCGCCTGGTCCGCGCCCAGTTCCTGTCGCTCCGCGAGAAGGAGTTCGTCGAGGCGGCCCGAGCGCTGGGCGTGTCGACGGGACGGCAGGTCGTCCGGCACATCCTGCCGAACGCGATGGGCCCCGTGGTCGTGGCGGCCTCGCTCGACGTGGCGGCCGCGATCATCCTCGAGTCGACCCTTTCGTTCCTCGGGCTCGGATTCCCACCCGACATCCCGACGTGGGGCCGCATTCTCTTCGATGCCAAGGACAACCTCGACTTCGCGCCGCACTGGGCCATCTTCCCGGGCACGGCGATCTTCCTGGCGGTGCTGTCGATCAACTTCATCGGGGACGGCCTGCGGGACGCGCTGGACCCGCGGAAGGTGCTGTAGGGGCGCTCGCCCGAGCTCAGCCGATCGGGAGCTCGGCGCGCGTGACCTCACCGCGCGGCAAGAGTGCCTGACCCTCCCGCCGGTCCTCGATCACGCGCACCTTCGGGTGCTCGCGGAAGATCGCCTGGAGCTCGGCCAGGAGACGCGCGTGGCCCCGGGCCACCACGAGGAGCCATGGGCCCCAGGCTTCGCCGGCGGTGGCAGAGTCGAACGATGGGACCGCGGCATGCGAGTCAGGTGTCATGGCGCGCTCTCCCTCCCGTTCCCACGGCGTCCGTCCGGGCCGCTCCGAGGGCGCCAGCCATGCCGGGCTCGAGCGACGCCCGCGCGAGTCCCAGGCGCCTGACGAAGGCGGCCATGCGGCGCGTCTCCACCCCGTCCGCCTGGAGCTCCGCGAGACCCAGACACTCCTCGACGGCCTCGTGGTCGCCGAGGGCGGCGAAGGCTTCCGCGGTGCAGAGGATGCCCTCAAACGAGTTCTCCCGGCACGCCCGGTAGAGCGCGGCGAAGTAGGCCCGCCGCGCCTCCGGCTCGGCGCTCGGCCGGGCCCCGACGGCGCCGCCGAGACGGAGGCAGGCCTGCCCGGCCTCGAGGAGGCCTCGCCAGTCGAGGCTCTGCCCGCTCCACGGGGACGGGGTGACGGCGGCGTGGTGCGCGCTCACCGGAGCTCTCCCACCGGGATCATGTCACCGAGGCGAGTCCGGAACGTGCGGATGTCGGCCTGGGCTTCGGGATCCCGCACCGCCAGCCGCTCCGCCACCCGGAGTCCCAGCCCGACCATCTGCGCGTCGCCGAGCGCCGCGTAGCCCTCGGTCGCCCGGAGGATCCCTTCCACCGACGCCTGCTGGCGGGCCCGGAAGAAGGCCTTCTGGTAGGCCTCGCGCGCCTTGCCCTCGAACGACCGCTTGAGCCCGGTGGCCTCGCCGATCCGGCGATAGAGGTCCCCGGCAGTGACCATTCCGTCCCAGCGGGTTGTGCCGAGCGCGAGGGTGTAGGCGTCGTTGGCTGCGCGGAGCGCCGCGCTGTACTCCTTGCGCGCGAGCGCCGTGTCGACCTGCTGGATCGCCGGAACCCAGGGCCCGTCGGACGTGGCCAGCGCCGCCGCGTTCCCGGCCAGCGTCAGACCCAGGACCACGAGAGACACCGCGAGACCTGCCCGAACCTGCCATGTTGTGCTCATCACTTCCTCCTTGCCGGTGAGGTTCATCGCTTGCACCACTCACATTCATGGCAACCCAGGTGCCACGACCGACGGTAATGAAAACAGACACTTATGAGGACCGCCTGCAGGTAGTCGAGACTGGTGGTGGTGGAAACTTGACCACCACCGCCCCACGCGGGAGGATGGTCGGAGCGATGGCCCTCATGTCGGACCTTGTCGGTGAGAGCCCGGAGATCGTCGCGATCCGCGAGCGGATCGCCCGTCTGGTCGCCCGGGCGTCCGAGGTCCGGCGGCTGCCACCCGTCCTGATCCAGGGGGAGACGGGCAGCGGCAAGGGGCTCGTGGCCCGGGCGCTCCATCGCGCGGGGCCGCGGGCCGCAGGTCCGTTCGTCGACGTGAACTGCGCGGCCATCCCCGAGACTTTGCTCGAGGCCGAGATGTTCGGATTCGAGCGGGGCGCCTTCACGGACGCCCGGCAGGCCAAGCGCGGGCTGTTCCAGACCGCCCACCGAGGCACCCTCTTTCTGGACGAGATCGGGCTTCTGCCCGAGGGGCTCCAGGCCAAGCTCCTCACCGTGCTGGAGGAGCGGACCGTGAGGCGGCTTGGCGCGACTCAGAGCGAGCCGGTGGACGTCTGGATCATCGCCGCGACCAACCTCGACCTCCAGGCGGCGACCCGGGCGGGCCGATTCCGCGAGGATCTCTATCACCGGCTGGCCGTCCTCACCCTCGCGCTGCCGCCCCTTCGGGAGCGCCGGAGCGACATCATTCTGCTCGCCGAGCATTTCCTGGCCCGGGCGTGCGCTGACTATGGGCTTCCGGCGAAGACGCTTGCCCAGGATGCCCGGAGCGCGCTCGTCGCCTACCGGTGGCCGGGCAACGTCCGCGAGCTCATCAACACCATGGAGCGCGTGGCGCTCTTGACCGAGGCGCCCGTCGTGACGGCCGATGTCCTGGGTCTCACCGATCAGCGACCGGGCCCCGAGATCCCGGCCGCCTCGCCGGACGCGCCCGGCCCTCCGACCCTGGCCGCGGTGGTGGACAGCGCGGAGCGGACCCACCTCCGGGAGACGCTGGAGGCCACCGGCTGGAACATCACGCGCGCTGCCGCGCGTCTGGGCATCTCGCGCAACACGATCCGCTACCGCATCGAGAAGCACGGCCTCCGCCCGGGCGCGCCGGCGCCGCCGCGCCGGCCTCGTCAGCCTGCCGCGTCGCCGCCACCGGTGGCTCCGGTGGCGACTCCACCGGCCGGGGACCCGCCCACTCGCGCCGGGATCCGCTGGGAGCGTCGGCGGCTGGCCGTCTTGCTGGCCACGCTCGCGTCCGGGCGCGATGCCGGCCCCCTGGACACCGGGCGGGTGATCGAAGCCCTCGTGGACAAGGCCCGCTCCTTCGGCGGCCGCGTGGAGGAGCTCGGGGCCAGCGGGTTCGTCACGCTCTTCGGGCTGGAACCGATCGAGGACCCGGCGCGTCGGGCGGCGCTGGCGGCGGTGGCGATGCAACGGGCCGCCGACCGGACTTCGGAGGGAGGCCCGGGCCCGGGCCTTCGGATCGGCATCGACCTGGGGTCGTTCCTTCTCGGGCGCCTCCCGGACGCCTCACTGGTCGACGCCGAGGACAAGCGGACGGTGCTCGCGGCGATGGGCGCGCTGATGGACAGCGCCGAGCCGGGGACCGTCGTTGTCAGCGCCGCGGGGGCCCCCTTCCTGGCGCGCGGATTCGACCTCGCTCCGCTCGGCACTCCGCCGGGCCGCCGGGCGGCGTTCCGGCTGGGCGGCCTCGAGCGGGGGGAGGCCGCAGGCGGTCGTCGCACGCGGTTCGTCGGGCGCGACCACGAGCTCGAGCTCCTGCGGAGTCGGCTGAGCGCGGCGGTGGGGGGCCGGGGCCAGGTGGTTGCCATCGCGGGCGACGCGGGTATCGGCAAGTCGCGCCTGGTCGTCGAGCTCCGCCGCGGTCTGTCGGACCAGCAGATCGTCTGCCTGGAGGGGCACTGCCTCCCCTACGCCACGCCGATCCCCTGCCTGCCGCTCGTCGAGCTGCTCCGGGCAGCCTGCGCCATCGTCGAGACCGACGCCTTGGAAGGCGTGCGCGACAAGCTGCGCGCCACGCTCGACCGCGCCGGGGTGGACGCTCTCGCGGCGACCCCGTACCTGCTTCACCTCCTGGACCCCGGCGAGGGCGGGGAGGCGATCGGGCAACTGAGCCCCGAGGTGGTCAAGGCCAGGACTTTCGAGATCCTGCGCGAGCTGACCCGGCGGCTCGCCGGCCTCGCGCCGCTCGTCCTCGTCGTGGAGGACCTGCACTGGATCGACCGGACTTCCGAGGAGTACCTGGGGACGCTCGTCGACGTCGTCGCGGGCTCGCGCATTCTCCTGCTCACCACACACCGACCGGGCTACCGGCCGCCCTGGATGGACAAGTCCTTCGCGACGCAGGTCGCGCTCCAGCCGCTGTCGGCGCGGGAGAGCCTGAGCCTGGTGCGGGACGTCATCGGCCCCGCCGAGGTCGACGAGCCCACCGTCGAGATGATCGTGGCCAAGGCCGAGGGCAACCCGTTCTTCACCGAGGAGCTGGCTCGGGCCGTCGCCGAGGGCGGCAGCCCGACGCCGGGGGCGGCCGTCCCGGACACCGTCGAGGGCGTGCTCATGGCCCGCATCGACCGGCTGGCGGCCGAGGACAAGCGTGTCCTGCAGGCGGCGGCGGTGATCGGGCGGAGCCTGCCCTTCCTCCTGCTCCAGGCGATCCTGGATCCCCCTGACGAGCTCCTTCGCGAGCGGCTCGCTCGCCTACAGGCCGCGGAGTTCCTCTACGAGACGCGTGCGGCCTCGGAGCTCGAGTACACGTTCAAGCACGCGCTGACCCACGAGGTCGCCTACGCGAGCCTTCTGCCCGCGCAGCGGCGGACGCTGCACGCCCGGATCGTCGACGTCCTCGAGAGCTGGCAGCGCGAGGGCCGGGAGGAGTTGGTCGAGCGGCTCGCGCACCACGCGATCCAGGCCCAGACCTGGGACAAGGCCGTCGACTACGCGCGGCGGGCCGGGCGCCAGGCGCTGAACCGGTCGGCGCTACGGGACGCGGCGGCGTGGTTCGACCAGGCGGTGACGGCGCTGGGCCACCTCCCGGAGCGGCGCGAGCTGGTGGAGCTGGCGATCGACCTTCAGTTCGACCTCCGGAACGCCTTGTGGCCGCTGGCCGAGTTCCGTCGGGTCTTCGACTGCCTGAAGCGCGCGGAGGAGCTCGCGACGACGCTGGGCGACCAGCATCGTCTGGCCATGACGTTCGCCCTCCTGACGCCGATGTTCTCGACGCGAGAGGAGCGGGCTCAGGGCATCGAGTACGGTCGGCGGGCGCTGGACCTCGGGGCGGCGCTCGGGGACACCACGGTGCAGGTGGTCGCGAGCCTGTACCTGGCCCTCGGCTACCTGACGCTGGGCAACTACTCGCGGGCGACGAAGTTCGCCCGGAAGAACATCGCGCTCCTCCGGGGCAAGGTGCGGCTCGACCGCTTCGGGCCACACGGGCTCCACGCCGAGCCCAGCATCCTGCCCCGGGCGCTCTTGCTGTGGAGCTTCGCCGAGCTCGGCGAGTTCGCGGAAGCGCAGCCCGTCCTGGAGGAGAGCCTGCGGATCGTCGAGACGATCAACCACCCCTACTCCCAGATGTTCCTCGCTCTCGGGGAAGGCATCCTTCGAGTCCGCCAGGGGGAGCTGCCGAGGGCGGTCGCCACGCTCGAGCGCAGCCTGGCGCTGTGCCGGCAGTGGAAGCTCCTGGCCCTGTTCGACATGATCGCGGGGCACCTGGGTGCGGCGTATACGCTCGCGGGCCGCACAGAGGAGGCGATCCCGCTCCTGGAAGAAGCGCTGGCGCGGGGGGACCGGCACTGGCTCGAGCCAGTCCCCTCGCTCGGGCTCGCCGAGGCCTATCTGCGAACCGGCCGGATCCAGAACGCGAGCCAGCAGGCGGAGCGGGCGCTCGGTCAGGCCCGCCAGCGAGGGCAGCGGGGACACGAGGCGTGGCTCCGCTGGCTCCTCGGCGAGATCGCGGCCGAGGCGGAGCCCGCCGGCGCGCCCACGGCCGAGGAGCACTACCGGCAGGCGCTCGGGCTTGCCGCCGAGCTCGGGATGCGGCCGCTCGCCGCCCACTGCCACCTCGGCCTCGGCCAGTGGCATCGCCGGACCGGCGAGAGCGAGACGGCGGAAGAGCACCTGACGACGGCCCGGACGCTGTACCGGGACATGAACATGACGCTCTGGCTGGCCCGGGTCGAGGCCGAGCCCGCCACGGGCTCGGCTCAGGGAGTCGCGTCGAGCAGGGCGACGAGCAGCTGACGGGCCGCCGGCCGTGACCAGTCGCGCGGACCGACGCCGCGCGCGACGAGGCGGCCCTGCCGGTCGATCAGGTAGACGGTGGGCGGTCCCCACACTCCGTAGAGCCGGCCGGTCACGTCGCCGCTGCGATCGAGCAGGACCGGGGCCACGTAGCCCCGTTCCTGCACGACCTTTCCGACGTGGGTGGGATCCTCACGGAAGCTCACGAGCAGGACCTCGAGGCCGCGATTCCTGAGCTCCGAGTAGAGCCGGTTGACGGGAGGCAACTCCTCCCGGCAGTCGGGTCACCACGTCGCCCAAAGAAGAGCAGGACGACCTTGCCCCGGAGCTCCTCGAGATTCCGGGTGTGTCCGGCGAGGTCGGGAAGGCTGAACGCCGGAGCCGGCTTCGGCGCCTCGTACGCCTGAAGGTCCAGCGCCCCGAGGTCGGGACTGGCGGCCCACACCGCAAGGGTGAGGCCCGCCACGAGGGCGGCGCCGAGCGCCGCCGCGCCGCGACGCGCGGTCACGAGGCCCCGCTCTCGCGAAGCGCCTTCAGGACGTCCTCCGGCTCGAGGAGGTCCAGCGGGTTGTCCTGGATCTTGACCCAGCGCACGGTGCCCTCCCGGTCGAGGACGAAGTAGGCGCGCTTCGCGTACCGGAAGATGGGGCTCTTCTCGTCGGTGACCATCGCGCCGTAGGCGGGCAGCATCTGCCGACGCTGGTCCGAGAGGAGCGGGTGCTTGACGCTGAACTGCTTCTGGAAGGCGTCGAGCGCGGAGGCGAAGTCCACGCTGATCCCGATGAGCTGGGCGTTGAGGGCCTGGAAGTCGGCGAGCCGGGCGTCCAGCCCGGTGATCTCCTTCGTTCAGGGGCCGTTGAACGCGCCGATGAACGTGTAGAGGACGATCGGCCCCTTGCCGAGCAGGTCGGCCAGCTTGACCTGCTTGCCGCCGGGCGCGTTGAGCGTGAAGTCGGGGGCCTTCTGCCCCACGTCCAGCGCCAGGGCGGGGCCGGCGATCACCAGTGCGGCCAGGGCGACGACCGGGACGACTCGGGCGAGAGTCTGTCGGGACATGGCGACGTCCTCCTCTCCGCCGGGAAGCGGGCTCGACGCCGCGCGCGCGGCATCCGGTGTCACGGTACGTCCGTTCCGCCCCCCTGTCGATGGAACGCGGGCAGGCCGCTCCGCGGTTCCAGGCCGGGGGCTGCGAGCGGGCTCACTCGAGGCACTCGATCTCCGTGATCGTCCAGGGCTCGCGGAGGGGCCCGGCCGGGCTGAGCCGGAGATAGCGAAGGCTGGTCGAGGCGAAGGCGACCGCCCATCTCGGCCCGCCGTTCCGCAGGAGCTCCGTCCCCGTCCAGAAGAGCGACCCGCTCCAGACGAGGGGCTCGATCGGGCGCCAGGTGGTGCCATCGAGGGAGGCCGCCAGGCGCAGGGTGCGGCCCGGTAGACCGGGCCGGACCTCGACGCCGCGGAGGGCGCGCGGTCGCCCGAGGTCGACGGTGACGGTCAGGCCCGGCTCCCCGGGCCCTCCCGAGGCCCAGTACGTGGCCCGGTTTCCGTCCACCGCGCGGCGAGCCTGGTCGGCGTTGTCGCTCGCGTTCGCTCCCCAGCCGGTCTTGTCGAGGCGATGTGGCGCGCGCGCTGGCCGGAGGACCAGGAGGCGATACGGGCCAGCGGTGGTCTCCCGCACCGTAAGGGGCTGACCCTCGAGGGCGGCGCGCACGGCGCCTGGGTCGGCGTCGGCGCCAAGCAGGATCCCGTGGCCCGCCTCGAGGCGAAGGGGCACGAGCTCCGTCGGATCGGGCTCGGTGCGGCGGGAGTCGTTCACGTTCATGTTCGATTCCTGGGCGCCGATCGCGCCGCGGGACTCGATCCGCACGCGGGCCGACAGCCAGTGGTTCGCGTAGACGAAACCGATGCCCTCGCGGCGGAGAGCGGCAGTGAGCTCGCCGGGCCCTGGCACGGGCGGCCGCGGGCCGCCAGGGCCGTACGCGAACAGCTCGCGCGCGGACCAGGCGTGGTGCCGCGCCGACGCGGTCTGGACGAAGCGCACGTGCCGGGCGCGGACGGAGGGGAAGATCGCCTGGACGCGGCCCCGGCGGACCTTGAGGAAGGGGTGATGCTCGGAGAAGAACAAGGGACCCCAGTACACGGGCACCGCGACGACCGTCTCCCAGCGCTGCCCGTCGAGGGACACCTCGACGCGGTAACCGCTGGGCACATTCTGCCAGTCGAGGGTGAGGAGGTCGACGCGGGCCAGGAGCTCCGGGGCGCCCAGATCGACGGCGAGCCACTGCCCGGGCGTCTGCTCTCCACCCGTGTCCCACGACGTCGCGGCGTCGCCGTCGAGCAAGTCGGGGGCTCGGTCGGCTCGATGGCTGGCGGTGATGCTCCAGCGGTCGCGGGCCAGCGGGAGAAACGTCGTCGTGAAGCGGGGCTCGGCCTCCAGCACGAGCAGCTCTCCGAGACGGGTCTCCCGTACCTCCATCCCGACGGCGCGCAGACCCGGTCGCAGCAGGCGTGCCTCCGTCTCTGTGGCCACGATCGGGGGGCTCACGGCCGCGTCGACGCGCCGCCCGTAGTCCACGATCGGCTCCCGCCAGAGCTCGGCGAGGATGACCCGGCCGCCGGCCAGATACGTCAGTCCGTAGGAGGCGAGGTGGAACGCCTCCACCACGTATGCTCGATCGATCCCGCGATCTTCCAGCCAGCGGAGCGTGGGCCCGAAGCGCGACTTCAGGACGGACCACCGAGGCGCGCCCGGGTGCGTGGCTCCGACGCTGTCCTGCCAGTTCGGCCAGAGCTGCACGGCGAGCAGCCCCGCCAGGGCGACCGCGCCGATCAGCGAGCTTCGTCGTCTCAGCCAGGCTAGCCCTTCGCCCATCCAGCAGGGGAGCACCGAGTAGAGCGGGAGCAGGTAGTAGGCGTCGATCGCGCGCCGAGTCGTGAGCACCAACCCGAGGTTGGCGGCGACGACGATCCAGAGGATGATCTCTCCCCGGCCGATCCCTCCTGGTCCCCCGACGGTCCACACGAGCCGGCGGCGATCGCGGATGGCCACCCGGACCAAGGCGACGACCCAG
Source organism: Candidatus Methylomirabilota bacterium (assembly GCA_036257195.1). Lineage (GTDB taxonomy): Bacteria > Methylomirabilota > Methylomirabilia > Rokubacteriales > DASRDR01 > DASRDR01. The sequence continues at coordinate 17,929 of DATAFX010000117.1, forward strand.
ACGGGCATGGCCACCAGGAGGAAGGCCGCGAGCCACACTCGCCCCGCCGGCACGTGGAAGCCGAGCAGGCGGGGCACGAAACCTCCGACGACCGCCGCGAGCCGGTCGGCGAACGGCGGCACCGGGACGCCGCCGGCCTGGTGCAGGGCGAACTTCGTCGAGGGAAAGTACGCCAGCTCGTAGAGCCACTGCGGGAGCCCGCCGACGAAGAGCCCGGCGCCGAACCACCCCACGCGGGGCCGCAACACGAGGCCGGTCCTGAGCGCCAGGATCGCGAACGGAGCCAGGTAGACGAGGATCAGAGGAGTCGTCCACCAGCCGAAGCCGGCGAGCAGGCCGAGCGCCAGGATCGCCCGCGGACGCGCGGGGTCGGTGACGAAGATCGTGTGCGTGGCGAGCAGGCAGAGGTTGCCCAGCAGAATGTTCGGGACGTGGCTCGCCGTCATCAGACTCCACTGGGCGAGGAACAGCGGCGGCACGGCGAGGAACGCGAGTCCGAGGCGCGCGGCGCCCGGATCCACGAAGCGCCGGAGCACGAGCCAGCTGGTCCAGAGGATGAGGAGCCCGACCGCGTACGCAAAGACGTCGAGCGCCAGCGTGGAGCGTCCCGCGACGGCGAACCACGCGGCGAGGGCGTAGGATGGCCCCGCGCCGAAGTACTCGGGCCCCGCAGTGGTCGGCAGGCCGCCATCGAGCACCTGCATGGCGGGGATGGCGGGCTGGGTCTCGTCCCAGTGGAACGGCCAGAAGAAGGGCGCAACGAACCGGAGTCCCCGAACCGCCGCGCCCAGCAGGAGAAGCCCGGGGACGACCAGCCAGGCCCACCGGGCGCGGCGCTCGAGGTCCGGGGGGGTCATTCCAAAGCCTCGATCTCCGTGATGGTCCAGGGCTCGCGGAGGGGCCCGGCCGGGCTGAGCCGGAGATAGCGGAGGCGCGTCGGCGGGAACGCGACCGCCCACTTGGGACCGCCGTTCTTGAGGAGCTCTTCGCCGGTCCAGTAGAGCGAGCCGGCCCAGGTGAGCGGGGTGATGTCCGTCCAGGCGGCGCCGTCGAGAGAGGCGGCCAGGCGCAGGTCGCGGCCGGGGAGACCGGGCCGGACCTCGACGCCGCGGAGGTCGCGCGGGGAGCCCACGTCAACCGTGACGGTCAAGGGCGGTGCCCCGGGCCGAGCGGAGACCCAATAGGTACGGCGGTCGCCGTCGATGGTGCGCCGGGCCTGATCGGGGGACTCGCTCGCGGAGACCCGCCAGCCGCGCTTGTCGAGGCGGCGGGGCGCGGGCGCGCGGCCGAGGACGAGCAGGCGGTAGGGGCCTGCGGCGCTGTCGCGCACGGCAACCGCCTGGCCTGCGAGCATCGCGCGCACCCCCGCGGCGTCGGCGTCCGCGCCGAGCAGGATGCCGACCCCCGCTTCGAGACGCACGGGCACCAGCTCGGTGGGGTCGGGCTCGGTGCGCGAGGCGTCGTTCAGGTTGATGTTGGATTCCTGGGCACCGATCCTGCCGCGGGAGTCGACCCGCACCCACGCGGAGAGCCAGTGGCTCGCGTACACGAAGCGTACGCCCTCCCGCCGGAGGGCCGTCGTGATCTCGCCGGGCCGCGGCACCGGAGGGCGAGGCCCTCCCGGTCCGTAGGCGAACAGCTCCCGGCCGGACCAGCTCCGGTTGGGCACCGTGGCCGTCTCGACGATCCGCACGTGCCGGGCGCGGACCGGGGGGAAGATCGCCTGGACGCGGCCGCGGCGGACCTTGAGGAATGCGTGGTGCTCGGAGAAGAACAGGGGGCCCCAGTACTCGGAGACCGCGACGACGATCTCCCACCGCTGGCCGTCCAGGGAGACCTCGACGCGGAAGGCGCCCGGCAGGTTTTGCCAGTCGATGGCCAGGAGGTCGACCCGCGCCACCAGCTCGGGGGCGCCGAGGTCCACTGCCAGCCACTGGCCGGGTGTCTGCGCGCGTCTCGAGTCCCACACGGTCGCGACGTCTCCGTCGAGCAGATCGCCGGCACGCTCGGCGTAGTCGCTGGCGGTGGCCGTCCAGCGGTCGCGGGCCAGAGGCACGAAGGTCGTCGTGAAGCGGGGCTGGGCCTCGAGGACGCGTAGATCGCCAAAGGGGGTGTCCCGGGTGTCGACGCCGATCGCCTGGAGGCTCGCCCGCAGGGGACGCGCCATCGCCTGGGTCGCCACGAACGGCGGGCTCACCGCCCCGTCGACGGCCTGCCCGTGGCTGAGGAGGAGCTCCCGCCAGAGGTCGGCGAAGATGATTCGCCCGCCCGCCAGGTAGGTCGCACCGTACGAATAGAGGGCGGGCGTGGTCTCGGCGAGGTAGACGCGGTTGAATCCCCGGGCCTCGAGCCACGGGAGCAGCGTCTCGAGGCGTTTCTCCAGGACGGCCCAGCGGCGCCCGCCGGCCGGGGTCGTCCCGAGACTGTCCTGCCAGTTCGGCCAGAACGCGAGCGCGAGCAGGCTGGCCAGCGCGACTCCGGCGAGCCAGGGCGCCCGCCGGTGCAGCCAGTCGAGGCCCTCACCCATCCAGCACGGGAGGACCGAGTAGAGCGGCAGCAGGTAGTAGTGGTCGATCGCGCGCTGCGTGGTGAGCACCAGCGCCAGGTTGACCACGGCGACGATCCAGAGGATGACCTGTCCGCGGTCGATTCGTCCCGGTCCGCCCAGCATCCAGAGGAATTGGCGGCGATCACGGATGGCGGCCAGGACCAGGGCGGCGATCCATAGGGGCACCGCGACCGCGAGGAAGACCGCGATCCACGGCTGCCCCGCATTGAGGTAGAGACCGAGCAGCCTGGGCAGGAAATCGCCCAGGACCGCCGAGAGGCGCTCGTGGAATGGCGCCACCGCTACCCCCCCGGCTCCGTGCAGGGCGAACTTCGCCGAGGGGAAGTACCAGAGCTCGTACAACCACTGGGGGAGCCCGCCGAGGCAGAGTCCGGCGGCGAACCACCCGACGCGCAGCCGCCACGCCAGTCCGGTCCGGAGCGCCAGGATCCCGAAGGGCGCAAGGAAGACGACGATCAGCGGATCGAGCCACCAGCCGAGACCGGCGAGGAGGCCGAGACCGAGGAGCGCGCGCGGGCGGCCCGGGTCCGCGACGAAAATCGTGTGGGTGGCCAGCAGGCACAGGTTGCCCACGACCAGGGCCGCCGGGTGGTTGGGGATGGCCGTGAAGCTCCACTGCGCCAGGAACAGAGGCGGGACGGCGAGCGTGGCCAGGCCGAAAAGCGCGGCGGGCCGGTCGAGGAACCGGCGGAGGACCAGCCAGCCGGTCCATAAAATGAGCAGGCCGAGGCCGTACGCGAAGACGTTCAGCGCCGTCGTCGACGGTCCGGCCACCGCGAACCACGCTGCCAGGACGTAGGACGAGGCGGCACCGAAGTACTCGGGGCCGGCGACGTTGGCCGGGAGCGCGCCGTCGAGGATACGCAGGGCCGGCATCGCCACCTGCGATTCGTCCCAGTGGAACGGCCAGTGGAACGGGGCGGCGAAGCGGAGGGCACGGACGGCCGCCCCGAGGAGAAGGAGGCCCGGGACGGCGAACCAGGTCAGGCGCCCGGCGAACCGGGCCGTCACTCCAGGGCCTCGACCTCCGCGATGGTCCACGGCTCGGGAAGGGCCGCGGCCGGGCTCAGGCGGAGATAGCGGAGGCGGGTCGGCGGGAACGTGGCGGCCCACTTGGGGCCGCCGTTCCGGAGGAGCTCCGTGCCGGTCCAGTAGAGCGCGCCGGCCCAGGCCAGCGGAGTGATCTCCGTCCACGTCGCGCCGTCGAGGGAGGCGGCCAGGCGGAGGTCGCGGCCGGGGAGACCGGGGCGGACCTCGACGCCGCGGAGGGTCCGCGGGTAGCCCACGTCGAGGGTGACGGCCGGCGCGGATCCGCGTGCGGCGGGCGGCCCGGACACCCACCGGGTGCGGCGGTCCTCGTCGATGATGCTCCCCGCGTGCGCGGAGCCGTCGCTCGCGACAACACGCCAGCCGCGCTTGTCCAGGCGCACGGGCGCCGCCGGGGCAGCCAGGGCCAGGAGACGGTAAGGGCCGGCCTGACTTTCCCGGGCCGCGACGGCCTGGCCCGCGAGCATCGCGCGCACGCCCGCGGCGTCGGCGTCGGCGCCGAGGAGGAACCCGTAGCCGGGCGCCAGACGCGGGGGGAGCAGCTCGGTCGGATCGGGTTCGGTGCGTGAGGAGTCGTTGACGTTGATGTTCGAGTCGAGCGCGCCGATTCGGTCGCGCGAGTCAACGCGGACCCAGGCGGACAGCCAGTGGTTGGCGTAGACGAAGCGAATCCCCTCGCGGCGCAGCGTCGCCGTGAGCTCTCCCGGCTTGGGCACGGGGGGCCGCGGGCCGCCGGGGCCGTAGACGAAAAGCTCGCGGGCCGCCCAGCTGCGGGAGCCCTCGGCGGTCTGGACGATCCGGACATGGCGGGCGCGGACGGGGGGAAAGATGGCCTGGACACGGCCGCGGCGGACCTTGAGGAAGGCGTGGTGCTCGGAGAAGAAGAGAGGCCCCCAGTAGTCGGGGACCGAAACGACCGTCTCCCAGCGCTCGCCGTCGAGTGAAAGCTCGACGCGGAGGCCGGCGGGCACGTGCTGCCAGTCGATGGCGAGGAGGTCGACGCGGGTCAAGAGCTCCGGGGCGCCGAGATCGACGGCGAGCCACTGGCCGGGCGTCTGCGGTCCCCCCGTGTCCCACAACGTCGCGGCATCCCCGTCGAGCAGGTCGCGAGCCTGCTCGGTTCGGTGGCTCGCGGTGATGGTCCAGCGATCGCGGGGCAGGGGGACGAAGGTCGTGGTGAAGCGGGGCTCGGGCTCGAGGACGCGGAGCTCGCCGACCTGCGTGTCCCGAACCTCGAGGCCGAGCGCCTGGAGGATCGTGCGGAGGCGGCTCGCCGTCGGGTCCGCCGTCAGGATGGGCGGGCTCACTGTGGCATCGACGCGGCGGCCGTAGGTGAGGTTATGCTCGCGCCAGAGGTCGGCGAAGACGATGCGGCCGCCGGCGAGGTAGGTCTCGGCGTCGGGCGAGAACCGGGGGGGATCGGTCGTGTAGACGCGCTCGAGGCCGCGAGCCTGGAGCCAGTCGAAGAGCGGGCCGCTGCGACGTTGGAGCGGCGCCCAGGCGCGCGCTTCGGGGGGCGTGGTTCCAAGCGTGTCGTGCCAGTTCGCCCAGGCGTGGACGGCGAGGAGGGCCGCCAGCGCGCCGGCGACGATCCTGGGCTGGCGGCGGCGGAGCCAGTCAATGGCCTCGCCCATCCAGCACGGGAGGACCGAATAGAGCGGGAGGAGGTAGTAGTCGTGGACCGGACGCCGGGTGGCGAGCGCCAACGCCAGCAGCGAGCCGGCGACGATCCAGAGCACGACCAGCCCGCGACCGATCCGCCCCCGTCTCCCGACCACCCAGGCGAGTTCGGCCCGGTCCCGGACGGCAGCCCGGACTAGGGCGGTCATCCAGAGGGGCACGGACACGAGAACGAAGGCGATCAGCCACCACCGTCCCGCCCTGGCGTCGAGGCCGAGGATTCGCGGGACGAACTCGCCCCCCAGCATCGCCGCACGCTCCCATAGCGGCTGCACGGTCGCCCCCCCCGGTTCGTGGAGGGCAAATCGGGCCGAGGGGAAGTTCCACAACTCGTAGAGCCACTCGGGGAGGCCGCCGAGGAGGAATCCGCCGACGAACCACGCCAGGCGGGGTCGCCACGCGAGGCCGGTGCGGAGCGCCAGGACCGCGAAGGGGGCGAGGTAAACGACGATGAGAGGGTTCGTCCACCACCCGAAGCCGCTGAGCAGGCCGAGGGCGAGGAGGGCGCGCCGCCGGCCGGGGTCCGCGACGAAGATGGTGTGGGTGGCGAGCAGGCAGAGATGGCCAAGGATCAGAAGGGGGGTGTAGTTCGGGGTCGCCTTGGAGCTCCACTGGGCGAGGAACAGCGGCGGCACGGCCAGGACGGCCAGCCCGAAGAGGGCGGCGGGCCGATCGAGGAACCGGCGGAGGACAAGCCAGCCGGTCCAGAAGATGAGCAGGCCGAAGCCGTAGGTGAAGACATCGAGGGCCCGGGTCGAGGGCCCGGCGAGCGCGAACCAGGCGGCCAGCACATAGGA
>DATAFX010000119.1:0-9496 GCA_036257195.1 Candidatus Methylomirabilota bacterium
CCGGCGCGGAGGAGCGCCGCGGCCCGGCCTTAAACTGAGGGGACGCGCAGGACGAAACGCCATCGACGATGCTACCGCACGAGTCCGCGCCTGACGCGAGCTGGGCTCCGAGGCCTCCATGAGGCGCGAGAGCGGGGCGGCGGAGCCAGCAGTGAGATCCGCGTTGGCCTCGGAACGGCGGGGCTAGGCGGCTACGGCGAGTGCCTAAGGGGTGGCCGCGATGGCGGTTGCCGCCAGCTTTGCAATCTAAGAGTGCCGTCTTGCTGTATCGGGATGCGGTCGTCAGCACTCATCGTGAATCCCGATCGTCGCGGATCAAACGCGCGCTGTCGGAGAACGACCGCCGGCTGAGCCGGTGCCTCCATCGCTCCGATAACCGTCGCGCCTCGCGCATGGTAAGCATCCCCGCCGCGCGTTCGAGGATCTCCTTAGTCTCCTCCTGTAGCGAGCGCCCGTTGACGCGATCGGAGGCTAGCTGGGCCGCTGGGCGGCGGCCACCGCGAACTGGAAGACGAGGTTCGCGGCGAGGATGCTCGACTGCGCCCGGGCGTCGGTCATCGGGTTCAGCTCGTTCAGCGCGAAGCCTCGAACGGACGGCGCCAGCGCGACCACCAGGTCCAGAACCTCCCGGCTGGTGAGCCCGCCCGGCTCGTGCCACCCGACCCCGGGCGCGTGCGCGGGATCGAGCACGTCGAGGTCGACGCTCAGGAAGACGTGGTCCGCGCCCCCGACAACTTCCCGGATCCGCCCGAGCGCCCAGTCCAGACCCCGCCGCGCGACGAGCTTCGCGGGAAGCTCGGTCAGCCCCACCTCGTCGATGAAGCGCTTCGATCTCGGGAAGTTGAAGCTCCGCGTCCCCACCTGGACCGAGTGCCGCGGGCGCACCCGCGGAAGCTCGAGGGCGCGGCGCATCCCGCTCGACTGGCTGAAGCGCCCCTGCGCGGGTGACTCGTCGAGGAGGTCCAGGTGGGCGTCGAGATGGACGATGCCGAGGCTGCCCGTGACGGCGTCGTGCACGCCCGCCACCGGGGGAACAGGATCGAGTCGTCCCCGCCGATCACCGCGGGGACGCGTCCGGCGACGGCCTCCGCGCGGGTCTTCTCCCTCACCGCGGCGAGGGTCGCCCCGAGGTCGTGCGGCACGATCAGGGCGTCGCCGGCGTCGACGAGCTGCTCCGGGTGCCAGGGGACGACCCGGTCCTCGTCGACCCAGTAGATCTCGCCGTCCTGGACGCGCATCCGCATCCAGGCGAGGTGCCGCCGCACCTCGTCCGGCGCGTAGCGGGCGCCCGGCCAGCCGAGGGTCGCGGCGCCGTCGTACGGCGCGCCCACCAGCGCGACCACGACGTCAGGGCTCAGCTTCGCCCCCTCCCCTACCAGGAGATGCAGGCGATCGCGGCCAGGGTCACGACCGCGCCGGCCGCCTGCCGTCCCGTCAGACGCTCCCCGAGCAGCCAACACGCCAGGGCCACGGTGGAGGCGGGATAGAGGGAGGACAGGACGCTCGCGACGTCCAGCCGCCCGGCCTGCGCAGCGAGCACGAAGAACGCGTTCCCTCCCGTGTCGAGGACGCCCGCCAGGCACGTGAGCCCGAGCGCTGGACCCCGCGGCAGCCTGAGCGATCCCATCGCGCCGCCGATCGACGCCAAGAGGCCCATCGAGGTCGCCCGCGCGGCGGTGAGCGGCCAGAGCACGCCCCCCGAACCGCCGGCGCGATGGATGAACACGAAGAACAGGCCGAAGCTCACCCCGGCCAGGAGCGGGAGCCCGAGCTCGCGCGGGCCCGCCCGGACAGCTCCGCCGCCGGCCGCGGTGAGGAGCCAGACTCCCGTCAGGGCCAGGGCGAACCCGGCGAGCCGGAGCGCTCCCGGCCAGCCGTGCAGGGAGGCTCCGACCAGCACCGGCACGACGGCACCCACGACTCCCGAGACCGGCGCCGCGATCCCCATGCGCCCGGAGGCAAGCGCGGAGTAGAGGGCGAGAAGGCCGAGGGCGCCGTTGGCGCCCGCCAGCGCCGCCCACAGGATGTCGGGGCCGGTCGGACGCGCCTCGCGCGTCATCGCCGCCAGGGCGACGAGCAGGACGATCCCGACGCCCTGCGAGACCACGACGACGCCGGTGGCGGGAGCTCGCCGGCTGGCCAGCCCGCCGCTGAAGTCCCCCGCCCCCCAGCTCGCCGCCGAGGCGAGGCCGAGCGCGACCGACCCGAAGGCCGAGGGATCGCCCGCCACGGAGCCCCGCGCCGCGCGCCTAGTAGATCGAGAAGTCCTCGGCCTTCTCCGTGATGAACTCGAGCAGCGCGGGAACGCCCTCCTCGGTCTTCCGGATGGCGCGGCGGATGGCCGGGACGATCTCCGCGGGCTCGGAGACGCGCTCGCCCCAGCCGCCGAAGGCCTTCGCCATGTCGGCGTAGTGCCCGGAGATGTCGGTGCTCCGGTACTTCTCGGTCGAGACCTTCATGATCTTGAGCTCGATCGCCATCGAGAAGTTGTTCAGCAGGATGGACAGGATGGGGATCCGCTCCCGCACCGCCGTCTCGAAGTCCATCCCGGTGAAGCCGATCGCCGCGTCTCCCCAGACGTTGACACACAGCCGGTCGGGATGAGCCAGCTTGGCCCCCATGGTGAGCCCGAGGCCGTACCCGAGCTGAGTCGTCTTCCCCCAGCCGATGTAGGAGAGCGGCGTGACGCACTCCCAGAACGGCGAGAGCTGGTCGCGCGGGCTGCCCGCATCGTGCGTGATGATGGTCCGGGAGACGTCCACCGTGCGGAGGAGGTCCCAGATCACCCGGTACGGAGAGAGGGGTTTCGTCGCCTGCGTCAGGCGCGGCATCCACTGCCCGAGCCACGCGGACTTCACGTCGCGGATCCGGTCCGTCACCGCGCCCCCGCGCCCGCGGGGCTTGCCGTGGAGGCGGTCCTTGATCTCCACCAGGAGGGCGTCCAGCACGAGGCCCGCGTCGCCGATCAGCGCGTGGTCCGCCCGCACGTCCTTCGAGAGGTCCGCGGGATCCAGCGTCGAGTGGACGATCCGCTTCCCCTTCGGCATCTTCACGCCGTAGTTCGTCGAGGTGAAGCTGCACCCGATGCCGAAGATCACGTCGGCGTCGTCGAGGAACTGGCGCACCGCCTTGGGGACCGAGCGGCCGCCCGATCCCAGCGACAGGGCGTGGGTCTCGGGGAACGCGCTCTTCCCTTCGAGGCTCGTCGTGACCGGGCACTCGAGGAGCTCGGCCAGCGCCCTGAGCCCCTCCCACGCCTTGGCATAGTGCACCCCTTGGCCGGCGTAGATGACGGGCCGCTCGGCGGCCACCAGGATGCGGGCGACCTCGCTCACCGCCACCGGGTCCGGTCCCACGCGCGTCCTGAGCGCCGGCACGTAGTCGAGGGGCTCCGGCACGTCCTCGGTCATGAGGTCCACCGGAATCTCGACGAGGACGGGCCGGGGCCGCCCGTTCCGCACCTGGGTGAACGCGCGGCGCATGACGTCGGGGATCGTGTCGGCCATGACCACCTGCTCGGCCGACTTCGTGACGTGCTGGTAGTTGAGGAAGGCGTTGAAGTTGGGCGGCACGTTAGTCAGACGCCGCGGGTACCCGCCGGGAATCACCACGATGGGGACCGAGTCGGCGTAGGCCTGCGCGACGCCGCCGAACGAGTTCTCGACGCCCGGACCGTGCTGCATGGCGAACACGCCGATGCGATCGCCGGAGGTGACCCGGCTCACCGCGTCCGCCATGTGGAGCCCGGTGCGCTCCTGGCGGACGATGATCGTCCGGATGTCCGCCTGCGCGGACGCCTCGATGACGTGGTTGACCGGGTAGCCGATCAGGAACTCGACCCCCTCGCGCTTGAGGATCTCGGCGACGGCGGCGGCGCCCTTCATGGATGGCCTCCTCGGGACAGAGATGACGGCTTCACGCCGCGGATCATAGCACGTCGCCCCGGGGTGGGTGGGCCGCCGGCTGGCGCGCGACCGTGCTACACTGACGGTCCCGATTCCGAGAGCGGGACGCCGACACAGGGACCGAGCGAGGCGTCAGCGAGGACGACGATGACCCACCCGATCCGGATCACTCGCGCGACCCAGAAGAAGCCCAGACCCCGAGACGACGAGTTGGGGTTCGGCACCGTCTTCACGGACCACATGTTCGTCGCCGACTTCCAGGAGGAGAAGGGCTGGTACGATCCCCGGATCGAGCCCTACGGCCCCATCTCCCTGGACCCCGCCGCGGCGGTGCTGCACTACGCCCAGGCGATCTTCGACGGGCTCAAGGCGTTCCGCGGGCAGGACGGTCGGGTGCGGCTCTTCCGGCCCCAGAAGCACGTGGAGCGGATGAACCTCTCGGCCCGACGGCTCTGCATCCCCGAGCTCGACCCGGAGCTCGGCCTCCTGTCGCTGGTCGAGCTGGTGCGGCTCGAGCAGGCATGGGCGCCGTCGAGCGTCGGCACCGCGCTCTACATCCGGCCGACCATCGTCGCCACCGAGGCGTTCCTCGGCGTCCGTCCGGCGAAGCAGTACCTCTACTTCGTGATTTTGTCGCCCGTCGGCGCGTACTACAAGGAAGGCCTGAACCCGGTGCGGATCCGCGTCGAGGACAAGTACGTCCGCGCGGTGGAGGGCGGGACCGGCGGCGCAAAGACCGGCGCCAACTACGCCGCGAGCCTCCTCGCTGCCGAGGAGGCGCACCACGACGGCTTCACCCAGGTGCTCTGGCTGGACGGCGCCCACCGGAAGTACGTGGACGAGGTGGGCACCATGAACATCATGATGCGGATCGGCGACGAGGTCCTGACGCCACCCCTCACCGCCGGCACGATCCTTCCCGGCGTGACCCGCGACTCGGTCCTCACGCTCCTCCGGGAGTGGGGCGTCCGCGTCGCCGAGCGCCCGATCGCCATCGACGAGGTGATCGCGGCGGCGCACCGGGGTACCTTGCGCGAGGTGTGGGGCACCGGGACGGCCGCCGTCATCTCGCCGGTCGGCGAGCTCGCCTACAAGGGGGAACGCCTGGTCATCGGCGACGGCGGGATCGGCGAGCTGACGCGGAAGCTGTACGCCGCCATCGTGGACATCCAGTACGCGCGCACGCCGGACACGCGCGGCTGGACCGTCGCCGTCTGACGGCGCCCTCTCCCATGGCGTACGAAGGGCCGCGGTCGTATCGCCCGCTGATCATCGGCCGGCGGGGCGCCGTCGCGTCGAACCACCCGCTCGCCACCCAGGCCGGCCTCCTCGCGCTCCAGGCGGGCGGCAACGCCGTCGACGCGGCGGTAGCGGTGGCGGCGACGCTCTCGGTCGTCGAGCCCTACATGTCCGGCCTCGGGGGCGATGGCTTCTATCACACCTTCATCCGCCGGACGGGCGAGGCGGTCGTGTTCAACGGCACGGGGCCCGCGCCGCGCGCGGCGACGCCCGAGCGCTATGCGGCAGGCATCCCGATGGCCGGCCCCCTCGCCGTCTCGGTCCCCGGCTCGGTGGGGGCGTGGGGCGCGATGCACGCCCGCTTCGGGCGGCGGCCGTGGGCGTCGCTCTTCGACGCGGCCGTCCACTACGCCCGCGACGGGTACGGGGCGACCCGGGCCTGCCGGCACTTCGCCGGCGAGCAGGTCCTTCCCCTCCTCGCCGACCCTCGGAGCGCCCGGGTGTTCCTCCGCGACGGCGGCCCGCCCGCCGTCGGCGCGCCGATCGTCCAGCGCGACCTCGCCCGGAGCCTGGAGCGCCTGGCGGCGACGGGCGCCGACGACTTCTACCGGGGCGACCTCGGCCGTGCGCTCGCCGCCGGCTGCCAGGCGGCTGGCGGTCTCGTGACGGCGGCCGACCTCGCCGCCTATGCGCCCGAGAACCAGACGCCGATCGAGATCGCCTACCGCGGGTTCACGGTCCGGGAAGCGCCGCCCAACTCCATGGGCTGGGTGCTGCTCGAGGAGCTCGGCATCGTCGAGCACTTCGACCTCACCGCGATGGGGCCGCTCTCCGCCGACCTCGTCCACACCCTGGTCGAGGCCAAGAAGCTCGCGTTCGCGGACCGGGAGCGCTGGAGCGGCGACCCGCGATTCGTCGACGTCCCGCTCGCCGAGATCCTCTCCCCCGAGCGCCTCGCCCGCCGCGCGGCGGAGATCGACGGAAAGCGCGCAGCCCCCGCGGGGGCGGCGGCCATGGTCCCCGGGGACACCACCTACTTCTGCGTCGTGGACGGCGAGGGCAACGCAGTCTCGGGCATCCAGAGCCTCAACAGCGCGTTCGGCTCGGGGGTGACCGCGGGGGACACCGGCATCCTCCTGAACAACCGGATGACGCCCTGGCACCTCCAGCCGGGGCATCCGAACCGCCTCGCGCCCGGCAAGCGGGTCCGCCACACGATGAACCCGGCGATGGTGTTCCAGGACGGCGAGCTGTGGGCCGTCCTCGGCACGCCGGGCGGCGACTACCAGGTCCAGGTGAACCTGCAGCTCCTCACCGCGATGATCGACCTCGGCTACGATCCCCAGCAGGCCGCCGAGATGCCGCGCTGGTCGAGCACCCAGCCCGGCCAGGAGGCCAACTGGCCCCACGACTGCCCGGACGCGCTGAACCTGGAGGCGCGCTTCCCGGAGGACGTCCGCGCCGAGCTGGCCGCCCGCGGCCACCCCGTCGTCCTCCTCGGCGACCTCGACGGGCCGTGCTCGGTGGAGATCATTCGTCGCGACGCCGCCACCGGAATGCTCCAGGCCGGCTCGGACCCCCGCCGCGACGGCTGGGCCCTCGCGTACTGAGGAGGCGCCCACCCCGCCGGGCCGATCAGGCCTGCACGGGACCCCTCGGCGGCTCCGGAGAGGCCGGGGCTAGGCGGCGGCCGGCCGCGCCTCGCGCCGGGCCCGGCTCACGATGAAGTCCGCGAAGCGCGCGGTCGGATCGAAGCCGAGGACGGCCTCGGCGTTCGCGACGAAGTTCGAGGTCGAGTTCACGTCGTAGTAGTAGATCCGGCCGTCGGCCTTCGAGACGAGGTACTCGATGCCGCCGACGTCGATCGATGCGGCGCGGGCGAGGCGGATCACCGTCTCGATCGCCTCTGGGGGCGCGTCGAACCGGCTGACCGTCAGGCCGGCCGGCGGGGCCACCGGGCAGGCGCCGAGATCGGCGGGGGGAGCCGGCGCCGCGCCGGGCACCTGGCAGATGTCGGCCGGGCAGAGATTGAAGCCGGCCTCGGCGGCCCGGACAATGCGGATGGCGTAGAGGTACTCGCCTCCCAGGACCTCGACCCGGACGATGGCGCCTCCCACGGGCTCGAGGTACTCCTGGACCAGGGCCGTGCGGTCGGGACCCAGGTCGAGCTGACCGAGCGCCGCCTCGAGCTCGGCCTTCGAGTCCACCCGCACGATGCCCGCCCCTGATCCCCCAACGTTGGGCTTGATGACCGCCGGGAGCCGCACCTTGTCGAGCGCGACCAGCGCCTGGATGGGATGGTTCACGACCACGCTCCGCGGATAGCGGGCGCCGATCCGCTCGAAGAGGCCGAGCTGGAGCGCCTTCGACTTCTCGAAGCGGTAGGCGGCGACGGGGTTGACGACCGGGATCCCCAGCGCCTCGTAGTGCGCCAGCAGCGCCTCCGCGTAGAAGAGCACGCTGCCGTGCCCACGCGTGTGGGACGACGGGCTCGTACGGTTCACGATGACGGAATACCGCGGGCGGCGGTCCCGAGGATCGAAGGCGTGACTCGTGTGGTCGATCTTCTCCCACCCGAGGCCCCGCCGGTCGAGCTCGGCGAGCAGCCGGGAGGACCACTCCGGGTGCTCGTCCAGGATGCCGATGGGTCCAGCCAGCGCCCCCGCCATGGTCAACCCTCCAATGGACTATTGTCGATCGGAATTAGCTACACGGAGAATGCCCTCTCGGCCCATCGGTAGTCAAGGGATCGATTTCGGTGACGTTACGTGGAACAGACGGTCAATGACGACAACACCTTACTAGAGGAGTCCCCAAGGGTCGGAACCTCCCCCCGTGATCGCGTAGTCCTCGCCGGCCTGGGGAGGGCCTCAGTCGAAGGCAGCGCGGACGGCCCCTAACAGCGTGAAGCGGGTCTCGAGGCGGTCCCCGCGCGCGATGGGGTACTGCTTGGTGAAGGAGCCGGACATGATCCGGTGGCCCGGCTCGATCCGCCGCCCGAACTCCGACAGCTTCTTCGCGAGCCATACCAGGGCGCCCACCGGATGGCCCGTGTCCTCACTGCCCACGGCGCGGTCGATCGACCGGCCGTTGACGAGCACCTCGACCGTCGTGTCGGCGGGCTCCCAGCCCGGCGGGAGCGGGCTCGCCGGCCCGGTCACGAACGCCCGCTGCTGGGAGTTGTCGCAGAGCGCCAGCGGGAGGTCCGCGCGGAAGTCCCCCCGTCCCTCGATGATCTCGAAGGCGGGCTGGACGGCAGTGATCGCGGCGCGGGCCTGGGCGCGGGTGACGGCGGCACCCTCGAGGCGCGTCCCCACGGTCAGGCAGAGCTCGTTCTCGAAGCCGGGCGCGATCAGCTCGGCGTGGCGGAACGCGGCGCCGCTCTCGCGGTGGCCGCTTTCCAGCAGGAACCCCATGACGGGCTCGGGCATGCCGAACTGCTTCTGGATCACCGGCGCCGTGAGCCCGACCTTCCATCCGGCCAGCCGCTCCCCACGCGCCACCCAGCGGTCCAGGATGCCGAGCTGCACCCGGTAGGCCTGCTCGATCGTCAGCCGGCCCTGCCACTCCTTGGGGAAGTAGCTCCGGCGAAGCGTGTGCTGCCAGATCGACTCGACGGCGGCCTCGATATCCATGATGCGGTCAGCCTCCCAGGCGCACGCGGGCCTCGCCGATCCGGCGGCGGGCCTCGGGCGCGTACCAGGCGTCCACAAACGCGCGGCGGAGCGGGCCGAGCGTCGCGCGGGCCCGCGCGACCGCCGGCCCCTTCAGCGCCGCCTTGATGGTCTCGAAAGCGCCGGCCGGCTCAGCCGCCAGCCGGGCGCACGCCCGCCGAGCCGACTCCACGGCGTCGCCGTCGACGACCTCCGTCGCCAGGCCCCGCGCGAGCGCCGCCGGCGGGTCGAACAGCTCGCCCTGGTACAGGACCTCCTCGACCGATCCCGCCGGGACGGCGTGGCGGACGATCTCGAGCGCCGAGGCGGGGAACGGCACGCCCAACCGGATCTCGTTGAGGCCGAACCGCCCGGCGGCCGCACCCATCACCCGCGTGTCGCAGGCGAGGGCGAGGACGGCGCCGCCCGCGACGGCGTGGCCGCCGACCGCCGCCACCACCGGCCGGGGAAACGTGAAGACGCGCAGCATGACGGCATCGAACCACGCCATGAACCCGTCCATGGCGTCCCGCTCGAGCCCGTACAGCGCCACCAGGTCGAGGCCGGCCGAGAAGAACCGGTCGTAGCCGGCGAGGATCAGGCCGCGCGCTCCCCCGCCCGCCGCCTCGTCGAGGGCGCGCTCGATGGCGCCCAGGCTGCGCGGGTTCAGCGCGTTCGCCTTGCCGCAGGTGAGCCGGA
>DATAFX010000068.1:0-15628 GCA_036257195.1 Candidatus Methylomirabilota bacterium
GGAGACGCCAGCAACCACCGTGCCAGCCCCTCAGTTCGGAGCGCGGCGGGCCGACGGGCACGCATGCCCCCCCGGCCCGGGTCCACGCGCGCCGCGCTGTTGCGACCGCGCAACTCCCACGGGCGGCGCCGCGTTTCACACCTGGCGCCCGCCGGGCGCCGGGCGGACACTGTCGCCCGGCGTGGTCAGTCCGCCCGGGTGGCCGCCCCGCCCTCGGCACTCGGGCGCGCCCGCCGCCGTCCCGTCCAGCCTTCCTTGACGAGCTGCGGGGCGCGCTCCACCGCCAGGGCCCCGGAGGGCACGTCCTGGGTGATGACGGAGCCGGCGCCCACATACGCATCGTCCCCGATCGTGAGGGGCGCCACGAGGCTCGCGTTGGTCCCGACGAACGCGCGCGCACCGATGCGGGTCTGGTGCTTCCGCACGCCGTCGTAATTGCAGGTGATGACGCCGGCGCCGATGTTCGCGCCCTCGCCCACCGTGGCGTCGCCGATGTAGCCGACGTGGTGCGCCTTCACTCGCCGGCCGATCGTCGCCTGCTTGATCTCGATGAAGTTGCCGATGTCGGCGCCGCGCTCGACGAGCGTCCCCCGGCGCAGACGGGCGAAGGGGCCCAGCGTCGCATCGGCCTCGACCCGGGACTCGTCCAGCACGCAGTAGGGCCGGAGGGTCACGCGGTCGCCGAGCGTCGTGTCGGTGACCTGGCACCCAGTTCCGATAATGCACCCCTCCCCCACGATCGTGCGCCCGGCCAGGCGCACGCCGGGATGGAGCAGAGTGTCGCGACCGACCGCAACGGTCGTGTCCACGTAGGTCGTCGCCGGATCGACGATGGTGACCCCCGCCGTCATGAGGCCGTCGAGGACGCGGGAGCGCAGGAGCGCCTCGAGCCGCGCAAGCTGCCGGCGGTCGTTGACGCCGGCGACCTCCTGCGGATCCTCCACGCCGAGCGCCTCGACCCGACGACCGCCCCGCGTGAGCTGCCCGACAACGTCCGTCAGGTACACCTCGCCCTGGGCGTTCCCGGGGGCGTGACGCGCGACGGCCTCGAGCGCGGGCCACAGCCGCCTGACGTCGAAGCAGTAGATTCCCGAGTTGCACTCGCGGCCCCGGCGCTCTGCCGGCGTCGCATCCCGCTCCTCGACAATGGCTCGCACCCGGCGATCGCGGCCGCGGCGAACACGCCCGTAGCCAGTCGGGTCGGCCGGCACGAACGTCAACACGGTGGCGGCGGCGCGCCGCGCGCGGTGGCGCGCGAGGAGCGCGGCGAGGGTCTCCTGGCGAAGGAGCGGCACGTCGCCGTACAGGAGCAGGAGCTCGGTGGCCGTCTCCGGCACCGCCGCCCGCGCCCGCAGCAGCGCGTCTCCCGTGCCTCGGGGCACGGGCTGCTCGACGAAGTGCACCCCGAGGTCGGCGAGCGCGGTCCGGAGTGGGTCGGCGCCCGGGGCCACGACGACGACCGTCCCGGCGACGCCGGCCTCCCGCGCCAGGGCAACCGGGTACCGCACGAGGGGCTGCCCTCCCAAGAGGTGGAGCACCTTGGGCCGGCCCGACCGCATCCGCTTGCCCTCGCCCGCGGCGAGGATCACCGCCCAGGTCTCGCGCGGGACGGGGGGGCTCCGGCGGGCGCCCATGCGAGTCGGGCTAGACACGAACCGGCGCCGGTCGCCGGACCGGCCCCCCGTGGCGAATGAGGCGCGCGAGGATGCGGCCGAGCTTCTCCGGGTGATGCCGCGCCAGCTCGGTGGGGCCCGCCAGGTCCGCTTCGGTGACCCAGATCCCGAGCGCGCGCAGGCGCTCCCGGTCGATGGCCACCGGGCTCGCGCCCGCGCGGGCATACCGGGCCACGACGTCCGGCGGGAACGTGCGCCCGTGCACGACGATGCCGTCGATGACGCCTCGCGCGCCATGGGCGTATACGGCCTCCAGATGGTCCCCGAGCGACATCCGGTCCGTCTCGCCGGGCTCCGTCATCAGGTTCCCGACGCAGATCTTGAGCGCCGCCGCCGCGCGCAGCGCGTCGGCGACGCCGCCGACGAGGAGGTTCGGGATCAGGCTCGTGTAGAGGGAGCCCGGGGCCAGCACCACGACGTGGGCGTGCGCGATCGCTTCGAGCACCTCCGGCAGCGCCCGGGCCCCATCGGGCTCCAGGAAGACTCGCCGGATGGGCACGCCCTGCTGGATGACGTTGGACTCGCCCAGGACACGGCGCCCGTCGGCCAGCTCGGCGCCGAGCCGCACCACATCGAGCGTCGAGGGCAGGATCGTTCCCCGCACGGCCAGCACCTTGCCGGAGATGCGGATGGCCTGGAGAAAGTTACCCGTGACCTGGGTGAGCGCCGCGAGGAAGAGGTTCCCGAAGCTGTGGCCCGCCAGTTGCCCGTCTCCTGGAAACCGGAACTGGAAGAGCTCCGCCATCAGCGGCTCGACCTCCGCCAAGGCGACGAGGCAGTTGCGGATGTCGCCGGGTGGGAGCACCCGGAGCTCCTCGCGCAGGCGACCCGAGCTGCCGCCGTCGTCCGTCACGGTGACCACCGCGGTCAGCGAGGCGACGCGCCCACCGAGGTAGCGTTTGAGGGCCGTGAGGACGACCGGGAGCCCCGTGCCACCTCCGATGGCGACGACCCGGCGCCCACCGTCCTGCCGCCCGTGCGCAGCCATGGCTTCGATCTTAGCGCACGCGAGGACCCGGACTCACGGACCCCTGCAGCCCGCGCAGCCACGCCAGAAGCGCGGCGAACGCCGGCGGGGGAGGGACCTCGAAGTGGCGCCACACGCCGGTCGCAGGATGGGTGAACCCGAGCACCGCGGCGTGGAGCGCTTGGCCGCCGAGGCCGATCACGTGCGCCGCGAGATCCGGGTCGGGCACGATGCCCCGCCGCCGGTACGTCCGGTCACCGACAACCGGCGCCCCGAGATGGGCCAGGTGGACGCGGATCTGGTGGGTACGCCCCGTCCCGAGGGTCACCTCGAGGAGCGTCAGGGGCGTCGGCCGCGTGAAACGCTCGAGGACCCGGTAGCGGGTGACCGCCGGGCGGCCGGAACCGGCCGGCCGGACCGCCATCCGGAGCCGGTCGCGGGGATCCCGGCCGATCGCGGTCTCGACCACGCCTGCCGGCTGCGGGAGCCGGCCGTGGACGAGCGTCAAGTAGCGACGCTCGATCGTCCGCGCCTTGAGCTGGCGGGCGAGCCCGAGGTGCGCGTGGTCGTTCTTGGCGACGACGAGAAGCCCTGAGGTCCCCCGGTCGAGCCGGTGGACGATGCCGGGCCGGCGCGTGCCCCCGACACCGGAGAGCGCGGGGCCGCAGTGGGCGAGGAGCGCGTGAACGAGGGTCCCGGTTCGATGTCCGGCGCCCGGATGCACGACGAGCCCCGTCGGCTTGTTCACCACGAGGAGGTCAGCGTCCTCGTGGACGACGTCGAGGGGAATGGGCTCCGGCGTGAGCGCCAGGGGCTCGGCGGGCGGGATCTCCACGGTCACCCGCGCCCCCGCCCGCAGTCGGTGGCTCGCCTTGGAGGGACTTCCCGCCACCAGGACCCGGCCGGTCATGATCAGCGCCTGGAGCCGCGTGCGCGAGAGATCGGGCGCGCGCACCTGGAGAAAGCGGTCCAGCCGGGCCCCGGCGGCGGCCGGCTCGACGACGAAGCTCCGGCGCGCGGGCGCGCCAGCCGCCTCGCCCGGATCAAGCGTCGGCGGTATCTTGCTGCGGGACATCGTCCCGCCCGAACGTCAGCTCAACTGCCAGGAGGCAGACGCCCACGGTGATCGCCGAGTCGGCCACGTTGAACGCCGGCCAGTGGTACGAGCGCCAGAAGACGTCGATGAAGTCCACGACCGCTCCGAAGCGCCAGCGGTCGAGTAGGTTGCCGGCGGCCCCGCCGAACACGAGCCCGATGGCTACGCGCGCCACGAGGCTCCCGCGCGGGAGGACGCGCAGCGCGAGCGAGCCGAGCAGCGCCAGGGCCGTCAGCGAGAACAGCGTGACGATCCAGCGCCAGCGGGGGGGGACACCCGCGAAGATCCCGAAGGCGACACCCGGATTCATGACGAGCACGAAGTGGAACAGGTCCGGGATCACCACGACCGGGCGGGTGGCGTCGAGACTGGCCAGCGCCCACTTCTTCGTCAACTGGTCCGCGACGAACACTGCCGTCGCGAGCCCGAGGACGAGCGGCATCAGGCCGCGACCGCGCGGACAACCGGCAGACAGCGCTCGCAGAGCCCCGGGTGCTCCGGGTCTCGGCCAACGGCGGGAGTCCAGGACCAGCACCGGGCGCACTTTCGCCCTTCCGCGTGGCGAACCTCCACCGCGAGTCCCGGCAGACTCGTCTCGCGCAGGACCACGCGGTCCCCGGCCGTCACGAGCCCAGCCGGCGGGGCCCCCGCCACGATGCGCACTTGCGAGACGATGAACAACTCCCGGAGGAGGCGCTCCCCGGCCTCTCCGACGCGCAGATCGAGGCCCGGGTCGCTGACGTACAGGGTCACCGACGCGTCGAGGGCCGCCCCGATCAGCTTGACCACACGCGCCTGCTCGAGGCCTTTCGCGACCTCACCGCGGATGCGAAGCAAGTTCTCCCACGCCTGCTCCGTCCCCTCGTCCAGCCATGTCCGGTCGACGGCGGGAAAGTCCGTGAGATGAACGCTTCGCGCCTTGTCCGCCACGCGGAAGTGGTCCCAGACCTCCTCGGCGGTGAACGTGAGGATCGGCGCCATCAACCGAACGAGCGCGTCCAGGATCCGGTAGCAGACCGTCTGGGCCGCGCGGCGGGTCGGCGCGTCGGCGGCCGACGTGTAGAGCCGGTCCTTCAGGACATCCAGGTAGAGTGCCGAAAGGTCCACCGCGCAGAAGTTGTGGAGGCTCTGAAACGCAAGATGGAACTCGTATGCGTCGTACGCTCGCCGGACGCGCTCGATCGTACGGTGCAGGCGCAGCATCGCCCACCCGTCCAGGCCCGTGAGCTCGGCATCAGCCACCAGATCGCGCGACGGGTGGAAGTCCGCCAGGTTCCCAAGGAGGAACCGGCAGGTGTTGCGGACCCGGCGATAGGCCTCCGCGAGCTGACCGAGGATCTCGTCGGAGAGCCGGATGTCCTCGGTGTAGTCCTCGCCGGCGGCCCAGAGCCGCAGGACCTCGGCACCGTGCTTCGCGATGACGTCGTCCGGCGCCACGGTGTTCCCGACGGACTTCGACATCTTGCGCCCGTCGCCGTCGACGACGAAGCCGTGCGTCAGGACCGCCCGGTACGGCGGCTGGCCGCGGGTGCCCACCGCCTCGAGCAGCGAGGAGTGGAACCACCCCCGGTGCTGGTCCGAGCCCTCGAGATACATGTCCGCCGGCCACCGGAGCTGGGCATGCGTCTCGAGCACCGCCGCGTGGCTGCACCCGGAGTCGAACCACACGTCCAGGATGTCCGTCTCCTTGCGGAAGGACCGGCCGCCGCACCTCGTGCAGGCGGTCCCGGGCGGGAGCAGGTCGGCCGCCGCGCGGAGGTACCACTCGTCGGCGCCCTCACCGGCCTCCATCCGGGCCGCCACGTGCTCGACGATGGACTCCTCGAGGAGCGTGGCACCGCACGCCTCGCAGTAGAACGCCACGATCGGGACGCCCCACACCCGCTGGCGCGAGATCGTCCAGTCGGGTCGGTGGGCGATCATGTTCGTGATGCGCTCCTCGCCCCACGGAGGGATCCACTCCGCCGTCCGGATGGCCGCCAGGGCCTGCTCGCGCAGGGTGCCGGTGCCGGCTCCCCGCGGCACCTGGTCGAGGGTGATGAACCACTGCTCGGTCGCCCGGAACAACGTCGGGTTCTTGCATCGCCAGCAGTGGGGATACGTGTGGGTGAGGGCGACCTCGGCCACGAGCGCGCCGCGGTCCTTCAGGAGCGCGACGATCCGCGGGTTCGCGTCCCAGACGGTGAGCCCGGCGAAGTGGGCGACCTCCGGGACGAAGCGCCCGTCGTCGTCGACGGGATTGTAAATCGGCAGGCCAAGCGACCGGCCGAGCTCGTAGTCCTCCTCGCCATGGCCGGGGGCGATGTGGACGAGGCCGGTCCCGGCGTCCATCGCGACGAACGGGGCGACCGCGATCCGACCCGTGCGCTCGATCCAGGGGTGCCGATACTCGAGCCCCTCGAGCTGGGCGCCCTCGAAGGTCCGCCGCGGGCGCGCGGACCTGAGCCGTGCCACCCGGAGAAACTGCTCGGCGAGGCCGGCCGCGACGATGAGCGTCTCGGTGCCCGTGTCGAGGGCCACGTACTTCTCGCTCGGGTTCACCGCCACCGCCAGGTTCGCCGGGAGGGTCCACGGCGTCGTCGTCCAGATCACGACTGACTGGGGCGGGGCGTCGACCAACCCGGGGGCGGGCGTCACCAGCGGGAACTTCACGTAAACCGACGGCGTCTCTTGCTCCTCGTACTCGACCTCGGCCTGGGCGAGCGCCGTCTTGCAGTGCATGCACCAATGGACGGGCTTGAGCCCTTTGTAGACGAGGCCCAGCCCGACGAACCGGCCGAACTCGCGGACGATGGTCGCCTGGTACGCCGGCGCCATCGTCAGGTACGGACGCGCCCAGTCCCCAAAGACGCCGAGCCGGCGGAACTCCTCGCGCTGGATATCGATGAAGCGGAGGGCGTACGCGCGACATCGCCGGCGCTTCTCGGCCGGGTCCATGGCGCGGCGCACGTCGCTCCCGGCCTTGTCGAGCCCGAGCTCCTTGTCGACCTGGTGCTCGATGGGCAGACCGTGGCAGTCCCAACCCGGGACGTACACGGCATCATGGCCAAGCATCGTCCGGGACTTGACCACGATGTCCTTGAGGACCTTGTTGAGCGCGGTCCCCATGTGGATGTGCCCGTTCGCGTAGGGCGGGCCGTCGTGAAGAATCCAGAGAGGCCGGCCCCGGCCCCGCGCGCGGAGCTCGCCGTAGAGATCCCCGTCCTCCCATCGGCGGAGGAACTCCGGCTCCCGCTGGGGCAGGTTCGCCCGCATGGGGAAGTCGGTCCGCGGGAGGTGGAGCGTCGCCTTGTAGTCCATGAGACTGGAAACTGCGCGGCAGCCGCCCGCCGCGCAGTGGACGAAAGCCTAGCATCCACGCGTACTTGTGTCAAGGAACGAAGCCGTGCGGACAGGCGAGTGGGGCCGGACGACGGGCCCGGTGCCACGGCGTCTCGTACACCGTCATGGTCGCGGCACCGGCCACCACGTTGTGCGGGAGGGTGACCGCGGTCACCGGCTGGAACAGGTCGGTTCGCGCCGCCAGCTCGGGAAACCAAGCCGGGAAGATGACGAGGTACTCCGGGCACCGGCGACCGAGGTAGCGGAGCAGACCGTCCGGGCCCTGTCGACGGTAGGTCAGGATCTCGGGCGTCGCGAGCCCGACCAGGTCGATGATCCGCCGCTCCCCGAAGTAGGAGAGCGCCCCCACGTCGTTGAGCGCGATGAGCGTGTCCCGCGGCGTGGCTCGCGCCACCCAGCGGCCGAGCTCGACCTGCATCGCGTTGACGTTTTGGACGCCCCACGCGTAGCTCTCCGCCCCGGCCGGTAGTCGCCAGACGAGCCCGAGGAGGAGGAGCGTGAACGCCGCAACGCGCCAGCGGGGTGGAGCGCGCCGCCCCAGCACGCGATCGAGGCCGACCAGCGCCACCACCACCGCGAGGGGCAGCAGGTGCGAGGAGTATCGTCCGCTCTGGAAGCTCGGGCCCCGGTAGGGCGCGATCACGGCGACCGCGACGGGGTGCAGAAGCAGCGCCGCCGCGAGCCAGCGGAGGCGACCCGCGCGGCCGGCGACGAGGCCAACCGCCACGAGCGCCGGGAGGACGAGGTGGTCCTGGAGCAGGGTGCAGGCCCATTCGCCCACGAACGCGATCACCTGGCGGCCAGCCACAGCCCAGGCATCCGAAAGTCCTTCGGCCCGCCCGAGGAGACCCCCCTCGACCTTTGCGGCGGCGGGCGCCGGCACCAGCCGGCCGCCTACGGCCAGATTGAATGCCACGGCGGGGGCCATCACCGCCGCGGCGGCGGCGGATCGCCGGAAGGCCTCGCGCCAGCCGCCCGCGCCCAGCGCGTGAAGCCCGACCAAGAGGCCGGCCTCGGGACGAGCCAGCGTGGCCAACCCGAGCCCGACCGCGCCGAGCCCAGGCCGCCCGGCCGCGACGGCCCAGGCCGCCGCCGCCACACAGAGCGTGGCGAGCGGCACCTCCATGCCGGAGAGCGCCCCCCACAGGAGACGACTGAGTCCGACGACGGCGAGGCCGGCGCTCCAGGCCAGTCCCGGCCCCAGTCCCATCGCCGCCGCCAGGCGACGGGTGACAAGGCCGGTCGCCGCCCAGCAGGCGAGACCGAGCGTCTTCGCAGCGGCCAGGCCCGGGATCCCGACGGCCAGGAGGCCGGCCAGGGCCACGCTCCACAGCGGCGCCGTCGCGGCGGGGACCGGCTCGCCCCGGTTTATGCCGAAGCCGCCGCCCGTCGCGAGGTTCCGGGCGAGCTGGAGGTGGATCCAGCTGTCATCGAGCGGCAGGCCCCGGGCTCCCGCGATCCGGCCCTCGGCGACGAGGAAAAGGGCGAGCGCGAGCCCGCCAGCGGCGAGGAGCAGAGCGTCCCCCCGGTCCAGCGTCGCGAGGGACGGCCGCGCCGCCATGCCGCGGTTTAGCGGAGGCGCGAGACTGCCGTCACGCGGACCAGGCGATAGTCGGCGTGCTCGACCACGGCGCGGCGGACCCGCAGCACGTAGAGCGCGCGCCCGTGCGCGAGCGGGCGGACCACCAGGGCGGCGGGGCGGGGCAGTTCCGGATGCCATTCGTCGACGACCCAGACGAGTCGGCGGGTCGTCGCGGGTAGCGGCACCCGCCAGTCGGCCAGGGCCGCCATGGTGCTGAGGTTGCGGGAGGCGAGGTAGCCCGGATGGGACTCGCCTAGCCGGAGATGGTAGGCCGGGTACTCCGGCAGGTAGTACATGACATGGCGGAACCAGGGGTACGAGCGCGGGTTACCGAGCTCCGTCACCAGCACGGTGTCCCGTGGATCGAACTCGCGCCGGACGGTCGCCACGTAGTCCTCGATCACGGCCTCTTGCTCGCGGAGCCCGCGCGCCGTGTGACTCCAGAGCCGGAACCGGTAGAGGGCCCGGAAATCAGACGCCGTGCGGACCCGCCACGACGCGTCGTCCGCCGCGATCGGCGCGTCCACCGGGCCCGCCAGGGCAAAGAACGCCGCGTGCGCGCTGATCGCGCCGGCGAAGACCACCCCCGCCAGGACGCGCCGCCCGGCCACGGGCGGCTGGAGTCCCTGGCTCCACGCGGACAGCGCGCGACCTACCACGAGGTAGCAGCCGGGCAGCACCGCCAGGAGATAGCCGTGCTGGCCGAAGTGAACGCCGGCGTAGACCAGGAGGGCGGGCACGATCCAGAGCGCGAGGAACACGGCGCGGTCGCCGGCCCCGAGGCGACAAGGCCGGGCCCGCCGAAGCTCCCAGAGGAGAACGGGCAGGAACAGCCCAAGCCCGACGAGGAGCGCCTGACCCAACCCGATGACGTTCCGCGTCCAGCCGCCCCCGAAGAGCGTCGTGACGTGGACCGTCGACTGGTAGAGCTCGACCGCGGCGGCGAGATAGCGATCGGGACCGGTGAGCCACAGCATCGGCCCGAGCCAGGTCGCCATCGTGACCAGAGTGACACCGAGACCCGCCACCACGGGCCCCGGGCGCCGAAACCCGCGCCAGGCCATCCCGAGCCAGAGCGGCGCCAGGATCACCAGCATCGACTGACGCACACCGCCCGCCAGGCCGAGCAGGAGGGCGGAGCCGACGAGCGCCCAGCCACTTCCCCGTCGCATACCCCAGGCCCCCAGGGCGACGGCGGTCGCGAGGGCAGCCTCGACGGTGTAGGGAAGGCCGACCACGCCGTAGGACCAGAACAGCGGGCTCGCGACGAGCCCGAGCGCGGCGAACGCGGCAGCGCCCCGCCCGTAGAGCTGCCACCCGAGCCGGTAGAGCAGCAGGACCGCGACCGCGCTCGCGACGATGGCCAGGCCCCCCAACGTGGCGGCGGGGTCCTCGAGCGCTCTCCCGAACAGCCGGCCGAGGGCCACGTAGAGGATGTAGCCCGGGGGGTGCGGCTGGTGGCGGACCACGTCGTATCGCTCGAGGGCCAGGGCGAACTGGATCGCGTCCCAGGTCGGCAAGAGACGCGCTCGGTAGGGCCACCGGGTGGCCACGGCGACGCCCGCGATGGCCAGCGCCAGCGCCCAGTCCGCGCCGGGCATCGTGACCCGATGGGGTGGCGTGGGCCCGGCCGGGGCGATCATTCCGGTCTGGTCAGGCGCGGCGGGGAAGGGCGGGAGAGGGAGAGTCTACGCGCGTCCGGCGGAGCTCAGGCGCCCTTCTTGTCCTCGTGGGGCTTCTCGGCCTTCGCGGTCGGCTCGTCTTCGTGCTGCCCCTTCTTGAACTCGGACATGCTCTTTCCCAGGCCCCGCGCGAGCTCGGGGAGCTTCTGCGCCCCGAACAGGAGCAGGACGATGACGAGGATGATCATCAGCTCCTGGTAGCCCAAACCGAACATGCAAGCCCTCCGCCGTGAAGTGTCCCATACCTTACGCCGTTTCAGCAGCCTGTCAATCGACCGGGCCCTCGGACCGATCGGCGGGTCACCCTCCGCTCGCCGCCCCCTCCCGGAGGACCCGCTTGTCGCCGACCCGAACGGTCAGCCGCTGGGTGTCGAGCCACTCGAGCAGGGGAATCGCATACTTCCGGGAAATCCCCAGGAGATCCTTGATCTCCTGGGGAGTGATCGCCTGGTGGTCACGGAGAAAAGCCACGACCCGCCCGACGGCCTCCTGGAGGGGCTCGGCGTGGAAGTAGAGTCCCTCCCGGATCCGCACGAGCCGACGGTCCTCGACCAGGAGTTGCGCCATGGCCTGGGCTGAGGCCCCCGAGAGCCCGAGCCGCGCGAAGGCCTCGTCCAGGGTCGGGGGCGCCACACCGGCCTGGCGGAACTCAGCCTCGATCCGGTCAGAGGCCGCCTGCTGATCCGGCGTGAGGCGGACGGCGTGCCCGGCTCCCCGGACCTTGTCCTTGTCGACCACGAGGAGGCCGGCCGCGGCGAAGCGCTCGAGCAGCGCGAGGAAGACGCGCTCCTCGAGACTCCCGAGCCGGGTGCGCAGCTCCTCCTTCGACATGCCCGGCTTGAGCGGCTCCCGGGCGTGGAACGCGGCGAGCGCCGCCACGGCTTCTCGGCCCAGGCGCGCTGCGGTCTCCGCATGGACGTACCACTCGCGATCGACGACGAAGACGCGCTGGCGCGCCACGAGATCCTGGAGGTGCCCGCGGAGCGCCTCGGGCCCGAATGGCGTCCGGGCGCGGAGCTCCGCGGTGCGTGCGCCACCTCCGCCGACGCGCTCGATGTGGGCCTCGAGAACTGCCGCGGGCGGGCTCGTCTCAAGGGCCCGGAGACGCCCCACGAGGGCCGGGCTCCGCCGCGCCTTCGCGGGGGCCACGTCGAGGAGCTCCCCGCCTCCGATCGTCACCATCGGCGAGTAGCTGCGGATCACGTACCGATCGCGGGGCAGCGCGACGACCGGCGCCTCGAGCCGGAGTTGAACGTAGCCGGTCTGCCCCGGCTCGATGGCGGGCGCCGCGACCGGGTGAACGCGCGCCATGACCTCGGTCGTCCCGATGTGCAAGCGCACACGCTGACGTGTCCGCAGCGGTGCCGGGGCGTCGGCTAGCAACTCACACGTCGCGTCGAGCATGTACGTGGGCTGGAGAAAACCAGGCAGCGAGAGGACGTCGCCTCGCTCGATTGCCGTGCGGTCCGCCCCCTGGAGATTCACGGCCGCTCGCTGGCCGGCCACGGCGATCGGCACGGGCTGGCCGTGGGTCTGGATGCCCCGCACCTTCGCCTGGAGCCCGCGAGGGTACACCTCGACCCGATCGTCGAGGGCGACCTGGCCAGCCGCCACGGTGCCGGTCACCACCGTGCCGAACCCCCGGATCGTGAAGACGCGGTCGATCGGGAGACGGAACGTGGCGTCGACGCTCCGCGGGGAGACCCCGCGCGCCAGGGTGCCGAGGGCCTCGTGGAGCGCCGACAGGCCCTCTCCCGTCTTGGCCGAGACCGGCAGAATCGGCGCCCCCTCGAGGAACGTGCCGCGCAGGAAGCTTCGGACGTCCTCCTGGACCAGCTCTAGCCATTCGGCTTCGGCCAGGTCCGCCTTGGTCAAGACGACGAGGCCGCTCCGGATGCGGAGCAGCTGGCAGATCGCGAGGTGCTCCCGCGTCTGGGGCATCACCCCCTCGTCAGCCGCGATGACCAGCATGACCAGGTCGATCCCGCCGACACCCGCCAGCATGTTCTTCACGAACCGCTCGTGCCCGGGGACGTCGACGATGCCGAGCGTCAGGCCGTCCCCCAGGTCGAGGTGGGCGAAGCCGATGTCGATGGTGATGCCGCGCTCCTTCTCCTCCTTGAGCCGGTCGGGATCGATCCCGGTCAGGGCCAGGACCAGGCTCGATTTACCGTGGTCGATGTGGCCCGCGGTGCCGGTGACGACGTGGCGCACGGCGGCGGACTAGACGAGCGCCGTCAGGGCCGCGGCGAGGAGCGACACCTCGTCGTCCATGACGGTCCGGCAGTCCAGCAGCAGCCGGTCCTCGGCGATCCGACCGATCACCGGTGGGCGCCCCGCGCGGAGCTTGGCGTCCAGCGCCGCGGCCGGATGCGCGGGCGCGCCGAGTGCGAGGACGGCGGTCGGGAGCTCGGCCAACGGCAGCGCGCCTCCGCCCACCTCGGACCGGCCGGCGACCACCGCAAGGCCGAGCGCGGACCGCGCGGCAAGAGGAACCCGGTGGAGGACGCGGGCCGCGCGGCGGCGGACGGCGACCGCGGGCTCGCTCAGCATGCGGAGGGTCGGGATCTCGCGCGGCGCGGTCGCCGGGTCTTCGTACGCCCGGAGCGTGGCCTCGAGCGCGGCGAGCGTGAGCTTGTCGATCCGGAGCGCCCGGTTGAGCGGGTTCTGTCGCAAGCGCTCGACGAGCGGGCGGCGGCCCACGACGATCCCCGCCTGCGGCCCCCCGAGCAGCTTGTCTCCCGAGAACGTCACGACGTCGGCGCCGGCAGCGACCGTCTCGGGCACGGTCGGCTCGCGCGGGAGCCCCCAGGGCCGGAGGTCGAGGAAGCAGCCGGAGCCGAGATCCTCGAGGACCGGTAGGCCGCGCGCCTGACCCAGCTCGGCCAGCTCGGTGGTGAGGACGCTCTCCGTGAAGCCGACCACCCGGTAGTTCGAGGGGTGGACCTTGAGGAGGAGCGCCGTGTCCGGGGTGATCGCGCTCGCATAGTCGGCAACGCGGGTCCGGTTGGTCGTTCCGACCTCGACCAGCCGGGCCCCGGACCGGGCCAGGATGTCCGGGATCCGGAAGGCCCCGCCGATCTCGATCAGCTCGCCGCGCGAGACCACGACCTCGCGTCCTCGCGCGAGCGACTCCAGCGCGAGCAGGACGGCCGCCGCGTTGTTGTTGACCACGAGGGAGGCCTCGGCGCCGGAGAGGCGGCAGAGGAGCTCGTCCACATGGCCGTACCGCGAGCCGCGCGCCTTGGTTCGGACGTCCAGCTCGAGGTTTGAGTAGCGCGCCGCGACGAGGGCGAGCCGCGCGAGCGCCGCCGGCCCGAGGGGCGCTCGGCCGAGGTTGGTGTGTAGCACCACGCCGGTCGCGTTGACCACGCGGTCGAGCCCCCAGGCGCCGGCCGTGGCCAGCGCCGCACGCACTCGCGGCAGGAGCGCCGGGGTCTCGAGCGCCACCGCATCGAGCTCGGCCGCGGACGTCGCGTCCAGCACCGCTCGGCGCCGCTCGGCGAGCACGGCCCGCACGGCCTCGACTACGCGGCCCCGCGAGACGGAGGGCTGCCCGTCGAGTGCCCGCACCACCTCGTCGACCGACGGGAGCGCGCGGAGCCGGTCCCGCCGGCGGGCGGCCATGAGGGCCGGCCCCCCGGCGTCCGGCGCCTGGCCGACCGTCGACCGCCGGGACGCGGGACGGGCGCCCGCCACGTCAGGGCCTCAGCAGGGCCCGCACCGTGTCGAGCAAGTTCGCCTCCCAGCGACCGGTCGAGGCACACGGAATCCCGGGACGGGGCTTGGGCGGACCGCTCCCTCGGGTGTAGGTGTCCGTCTGCATCCGGGTGTTCACCTGCACCGCCGTCTGGGTGGCCGAGACCGCCTCCACGAAGATGGTGAACGCCACGTCGGCGTCGCCCTCGACGCGCTCGTCCCCGAATCGCCCGCAGTCCGCGTAGAGGCCGATGGTGGTCGGAACGGCCTCGGAGGCGATCACGCCGGAGTCCCGGGCGATGGTCCGGATCTGGACGTTCTCCCGCGCGAGCGCCCGGACGAGCGCCCGCCACACCGCGTCGTAGGGAGCGTCGAGTTGCTCGGTGTAGGCGCTGGGTCGGACGGGAGCCACGTAGGCGCGGCTGCACCCGGCGAGGGCCAGAAGGCCAATGGCGCCGACGAGCGTTCCGCCGCCCAGCCGTCTCATCCGTCAGCGCGGGTGATGGTCGATGCCGCGGTACGCGTCGATGAAGCGGACGATGCGGCGCTCGTCCAGCTCGTCGAGCTTGTCGATGCGCGTCCACGCCGTCAGCGCGATGCACCGGTCGAGCGCAGGGTACGGGGCCAGGACCACGTGATCCGGATAGCGGTCCACGATCGCGCGGAGCCCGGCCTGCACCCGGTCGGCGCACTGGGGGCGGTAGCTCACGACCACGCCGCCGTCCTCGAGGTTGTGCACCTGGAGTTCCTTGGGGATGGGCCGCGAATGGACGCCCCAGGGCGCGATGTACGGAAGGTGCGGGCCCGACGTCGGTGGGTCCGAGTTGTAGGCGACGTGCGGGGTCTCGGCGGTCGGAATGTGCTCGTTGCCGAGGCTCGGGACGAACTCCCCCGGAATCGGCCCCCGCGCGCGTGCGTACAGCCAGCCGCCCAGGCCGACGACGACCAGGACGGCGGTTGCCACGGCCGTCCACACGAGCCGGCGCCGCTGCCGTCGTGTCAGCGCGAATCGCGACGGCGGCGGCGCCGTGCCGCCCCCGCCCCGCCTCGCCCGTCCCTTACGCGCCTTGGCCATCTACCCTCCCCGGCGCCCCTTCCGCCACTCCCACCACCAGCGGCCCCCGCTGGTCCGGCCATGGCGGAAGCGCGTGGGAGTCGAACCCACCTCGAGCTTGTCTAGAGCCCGACACCGGATTTGAAGTCCGGGAGGCCCACCGGGATCCTATGCGCTTCCGGTCCGGCGAATCGAGCGAGTCGAGTTTATCATCGGCCACGACGCGGGGCACGGATCCGGCGCCCGGCCGGATCAGCCTCCAACAAGAGGCGGGAGCAGGTCCACGACGTCGCCCGGGCCCAGCCGTGCACTGGGTTCGGCGTCACGGCCGTTCAGGAGGAGGAGGCGCGGGACGGCATCGGGGATCCGGAGCCTGCCGAGGAGATCCCGGACCGTTGCGCCCTCCGGCAGCGCGACGCGGGCAACACCCCGCTCGGCACCCGGCGGTCCGTAGTCGGCGAGATTCGCGAAGAGGTGGACCTCGACCTCCACGATGCCGTCCATTGTGCGGCCGCCGCTTCCTGCGCGAAAGC
>DATAFX010000162.1:0-54625 GCA_036257195.1 Candidatus Methylomirabilota bacterium
CCCGCCCACACCGGCCCAGACGAAGAAGCTGGTCTACTGGACCCACTGGGACCAGCAGCCCGACTTCAACAAGTGGTACACGGAGAGAGCGAAGGACTTCACGAAGAAGACGGGCTATGAGCTCGAGGTGGTCACGATCCCCTACCAGGGCTACGAGGCCAAGTACCTCGCCGCGCTTATCGGCAAGAGCGGCGCGCCCGACTTTTTCAACGGGATGACGCACCAGTGGTGCGGTCAGTACGACTTCTGCGATCCGATGCCCCAGGACCTCGCGAAGATCTGGGACGAGTCGATCCCGAAGTACATGGTGCCGATCGGGAAGTGGAAGAACGTGCGCTACGGCACCCCGCTCGAGCACGGGAACTTCCAGCAGATGTACATGAACGTCGACCTCTTCAAGAAGGCCGGGCTGGACCCTGACAAGCCGCCCAAGACCCTGGATGAGTGGCTGGCCGCGATGAAGAAGCTCACGTCGGGCGACGCCCAGGTCGGGTTCGCCATCCGGCACAAGGGCCACCCGGTCGGCATCACCGACAAGTTCCTGCCCTTCGCCCACGCGTATGGCGCGCGGATGCTGTCGCCCGACCTCGAGAAGGCGAGCGGCTTTGCCAACAGCCCCGACATGGTCGCCGCCCTCCAGTTCTTCGGTGATCTGGTGCTGAAGGACAAGGTGGCGAGCCTTGCGCTGGGGAACCCCGAGGACGCGTTCGGGCAGAAGCGGGCGGCGGTGATCTTCCGGGAGTCCTGGTTCTTCGGCTGGGTTCACAAAAACGCGCCGGACGTGAAGTTCAAGGTGGCGGCGCTCCCGTGCGGCAAGACGTGCCCCGGCGCCGGAGCGCTGTTCCCGTGGACCAACCTGGTCTACAAGAACAGTCCCAACAAGCAGGCGGCCTGGGAGTTCATCCGCTTCATCTCGAACGCCAAGGATGATCTCGACCAGCACCAGTTCGGCGGGTTCATGCCAGTGTTCAACGCCAACCTCGAGTCGGCGTACGCCAAGGGCCGGCCGGACTATCAGTCGACCAAGGACATGCTGGCCCAGCCGGTGCCGCCGACCTACTTCCATCCGAAGTCGAACGAACTGGCCACCGCGTTCGGTGAGGCCGTCGTCGGCGTCCTCTACGGGAAGGGGCCGCCCAAGCCGCTCCTCGACGAGGCGGCGGCGAAGATGGACCGCATCCTCACGGACTAGGCGCCCGGGGGCGAGCCGGATCGTGGGCCCCGTCGTCCGGCTCGTCCTCCCCCGGACCTACACGGACCGCCAGCGGCGGGCAGGGTTCCTCTTCGTCCTGCCCGCCCTGGTGTACTTCACCGCCGTGTTCCTCGTCCCCCTGGCGGAATCGATCCTCGGCTCCTTCTACCGGACGCGGCCCGGCGGGGCGAGCCAGTTCGTTGGCCTCCGTCTCTACGAGCGGGTCCTGACCGACCCGACCTTCTGGCGGGCCGTCCGCAACACCGTGAGCCTGCTCCTTCTGTCGGGCCCCACCACGGTAGTCCTGGCGCTCGCCGTGGCGCTGGGCCTCAACCGGTTTGCCCGGGTCCGCTGGCGCAGCGTGTGGGCCGTCCTGTACTTCCTGCCGTTCGCGGTCTCGCTTGTTGCGGCGGCTCTCGTCTGGCAGTGGCTATACGAGCCGGTGTACGGCTTCCTGAACCACCTCCTGGGACTGGTCGGGATCGGGCCGCGTAAGTGGCTGTCGAGCCTGGAGGAGGTGCTGCCCTCCTTGGCGCTCATCAACGTCTGGGTCCGCCTCGGGTTCGACACGATGATCTTCCTGGCGGCGCTGCAGGCCATTCCCGGGGAATACTACGAGGCGGCCGCCATCGACGGCGCCGGGGCCTGGCGCAGCTTCTGCTCCGTGACGCTCCCGCTGCTGAACCCGCAGCTCGTGATGGTCTCGATCCTGGAGCTGATCTTCAACTTCAAGGTCTTCGACCAGGTGTACGCGACCACCCAGGGCGGGCCGGCGAGCGCGAGCCAGACCGTGATCATGCTGCTCTACGACACCGCCTTCAAGTACTTTCGCCTCGGGGATGCCTCGGTCATGGCTGTGTTCGTCTTCGCGTGCCTCCTTCTGGTCACGCTCGTCCAGTGGCGGCTCTTCCGGCGCGAGGTCGATCATTGAGGATCGTCCGCTGGCGCTGGCTGACGGCAGCGCTCATCGCCGCCGGCGCCAGTACCGTATTTTTTCCGTTCTTCTGGATGGCGGTTACGTCGCTCAAGACGGTGCCCGAGATCCAGCGGGTGCCGCTCCAGATCCTGCCCGACCACTGGGGTAACCTGGACAACTACCGGGAGGTCTTCGCCCGCCAGCCCTTCGGTCGTTTCTTGCTGAACAGCGCCCTCATCGCCTCGGTCTCGGCCGTGTCGAGCTTGATCGTCTCGTCACTCGCCGGCTACGGCTTCGCCAAGTTCCGATTCCCGGGCCGCAACCTGCTCTTCTTCGCCATCATCGGCATCCTGATGGTCCCGTTCCAGTCGGTCGTCGTCCCGCTGTACCTCTGGGTGAGCCGCCTAGGGCTCCTCGACACCTACCTCGGCATCCTCGCGCCCGACCTCGTTAGCGTCTTCGGCGTGTTCTTGATGCGACAGTCGATCGAGGTGGTGCCGAACGACTACATCGACGCCGCCCGGATCGACGGCTCGAGCGAGCTCGGGATCTTCTGGCGGGTGATCCTGCCGGCCGTCCGGCCGGCCCTGGCGACGCTCCTGATCATCAAGTTCATGTGGACCTGGAACGAGCTGTTCTGGCCGCTGGTGGTGATCAACTCGCCGACTATGAAGGTCGTGACCATGGGGCTGGTCAGTTTCACGAACATCTACTTCATCGAGTACAACCTCGTCACCGCGGCCGCGGTCCTGAGCATTCTGCCTATTCTGACGATTTTCGTCGTCTGCCAGCGCTGGGTGGTGCAGGCGGTCGTCATGAGCGGACTCAAGGGCTAGGTGTCGGGCGTCCGTTCCTCGCCCTGAACTTCGTCAGCCGCACCCGTAACACCAGGTTCGAGTGCCGTTCCGGCCAGCGCCGGCCCGATTCTTCATCGATGGCGCAACGGCGCCTTAACGGCGAAACCGGTGCGTCGACGACGGGGTTGCCGATCGATGACGTCCACGGCACGTCTGGGCGCCACCTCACTCGCTTCCTCTAACTTTTGGCGGGCGGGAGGATCCTCCAATTGGCTGTTGACCGTGCCACGAATATCACTAAAATGGCCTATATGGCGCTCAGTCTCCAGCTCGACCGCGGAAGCCCCGTGCCGCTGGCCCTTCAGATCCAGGGCCAGATCGAGCGGCTGATCCGCGAGGGGTGGCTCGCTCCTGGGGTCAAGCTTCCGGCGACCCGGGAGCTGGCCCAGACGCTCGGGGTCAACCGCACGACCGTCGCGCTCGCCTACGAGGAGCTCGTGGCCGGCGGCCGGGCCCGGGCCCACGTGGGGCAGGGGACGTTCGTCGCGGCGCCGCCCGCCGGCGAGGCTCGCCCCGCGCCGGCCGCCCCCGGCCGCGTTCCCTTGGACTGGTCCCGGCTATTCTCGCGGAACGCTCACATCGTGGGCTCGGGCGCGGACCGGCGGACCGCGATACCGGGCCGCGCCCGGCCTCTGGTCTCCTTTGCCGAGGGCACCCCGGACAGCGGCCTGTTCCCGACCGACGCATTCCGACGGGTCCTGAACCAGGTCGTCCGGGCCGAGGGCGCGGCGCTGCTCCAGTACGCTCCGGGGGGAGACGGGTACCCGCCGCTCCGCGCGTACCTCGCGACGTATCTCCTCCGGTTCGGCGTGGAGGCGCGCGCCGAGGACATCCTCGTGGTCAACGGCTCCCAGCAGGGCTTCGACCTCGTCGCCCGCACGTTCATCGATCCGGGCGACGTGGTGGCTATGGAGCAGCCGACCTATCCGCGGGCCATCGACGTCTTCCGGGCGGCGGGCGCCCAGCTGGTGCCCGTGCCCTGGGGGCGTGAGGGGCCGTCCGCCGACGCGCTCGAGCAGGTGCTGGCTCGCCACCGCCCGAAGCTCTTCTACTGCCAGCCGACCGCGCACAACCCGACGGGGACCACGATGACACCGGAGGCGGCCCGGCAGGTCCTGGACGTGGCGACCCGCCACCACGTGCCCATCGTCGAGGACGGCTTCGACGGCAGCCTCTACTACGGCGACCGCCGGCCGCTCCCGCTACGGGCCCTCGACCGGGACGGCCTGGTCCTGTACATCGGCACCTTCTCGAAGATCCTCTTCCCGGGTCTCCGCCTCGGGTGGCTGGTGGCGCCGCCCCCGGTGGTGGAGCGGCTCCGGGCTGCCAAGCAACTCGCCGACCTGGGAACGAGCCCGCTCATCCAGGCGGCGGTCCACCGCTTCTGCGAGCGACGCCTGCTCGACCGCCACGTCGCCCGCATCGCCCGGGAGTACGACCGGCGCCGGACCGCCCTGCTGGAGGCGCTCCAGCGGCGCATGCGGGAGGAGGTCAGCTGGACGGAGCCGCGAGGGGGGTTCTCGCTCTTACTCACACTGCCGGCGGGCTGCGACGCGACCGCGCTCCTCCCGCGGGCGCTCCGCCGCGGGGTGAGCTTCACGCCCGGGCCGCGGTTCTTCCTGGACGGGAGCGGCGAGCGGACGGCGCGGCTGTCGTTCTCCTCGGTGCCGGCGCGGCGCATCGACGACGGCGTCCGGCGGCTCGCCGAGGCGATCGGGGACTGGCGGCGGACCAAGAGCCCGCGCCCCACCCCCGAGCCGCTCGAAGCACTGGTGGTATGACCCGGGTTCACCCGACACACGCCCGACAGACGAAAGGGAGCGGCACGCGATGAGTGACGTGAACGGCCTCAGAATCGCGGACTCCAAGCACATCGCCCTTGCCGAGATGCTCAAAGGCGGAGTGATCATGGATGTGACCAACGGCGAGCAGGCGCGGATCGCCGAGCAGGCTGGCGCCGCGTCGGTCATGGCGCTCGAGCGCGTGCCCTCGGACATCCGGCGCGACGGAGGGGTCGCGCGCATGGCGGCCGTCGCCAAGATCCGCGAGATCCAGCGGACCGTCAGCATCCCGGTGATGGCCAAGGCCCGGATCGGGCACTTCGTCGAGGCGCAAATCCTGGAGGCCCTGGCCGTCGACTTCATCGACGAGTCGGAGGTCCTCACCCCCGCCGACGAGCACTTCCACATCGACAAGCTCGCCTTCCGCGTGCCCTTCGTGTGCGGCGCCCGGGACCTCGGCGAGGCGCTCCGCCGAATCGGCGAGGGTGCCGCGATGA
This sequence comes from Candidatus Methylomirabilota bacterium, assembly GCA_036257195.1. GTDB lineage: Bacteria > Methylomirabilota > Methylomirabilia > Rokubacteriales > DASRDR01 > DASRDR01. Next base: position 5,244 of record DATAFX010000162.1, read on the forward strand.
TCCGGACGAAGGGCGAGGCCGGCTCGGGCAACATCGTAGAGGCCGTGCGCCACATGCGCGCACTCATCACGGGGGTCCGGCGCCTGGCGGCGCTCGGCGCGGAGGAGCTCATGGCCGAGGCCAAGACCCTCGGCGCGCCCTACGACCTGGTGCGGTGGGTCGCGGCGAACCGGCGCCTGCCGGTGCCGAACTTCTCGGCGGGCGGGATCGCCACCCCGGCCGACGCGGCCCTCATGATGCAGCTCGGGGCCGAGGCGGTGTTCGTCGGCTCGGGTGTCTTCAAGTCGAGCGATCCCGAGCGCCGCGCGCATGCCATCGTACAGGCGACGACACACTATCGGGACCCGGACGTGCTCGCGAAGGTGAGCGAGGATCTGGGCGATGCGATGGTGGGGCTCGAGACGTCCAAGCTCGCTCCCGGGGAGCTTCTCCAGACGCGCGGGTGGTGAGCCCGGTGCGGATCGGCGTCCTCGCGCTCCAGGGGGACTTCTCGCTCCATGCCGCCGCGCTTCGCCGCGCGGCGGTCGAGCCGGTCGAGGTCCGGAAGCCCGCGGAGCTCGACGCCGTGGAGGGCCTGATCCTTCCGGGCGGCGAGAGCACCACGCTGCTTCACCTGATGGCCGCGTGGGACTTCGGGCCGGCCCTCCGCGCGTTTCACGCGAGCGGGAGGCCGCTATTCGGCACCTGCGCCGGCCTGATCGTGCTGGCCCGAGAGGTCCGGGGTCCGTGCCAGCCCTCTCTCGGGTTGATCGACGTCGCCGTTGAACGCAACAGCTACGGCCGTCAGCGCGAGTCCTTCGAGGCGGAGACCTCGGTGACACTGAGCGGCGAGACCGACGCGCTCCGCATGGTGTTCATCCGAGCGCCGCGGATTCTCGGGGTCGGCCCGGGGGTCCGCGTGCTGGCGCGTCATGCGGGTGACCCGGTCCTCGCCCGGGAAGGCCCCGTTTTGGTCGCGACCTTTCATCCGGAGCTCACCGAGGATCTGGCGGTCCACCGCTACTTCTGCCGCATGGCGGAGGCGCCGGCCGCCATCGCCTGACGGCGGGCGGGGCGCCCGCGTTCGGGCGACGAGTTCCGCCCCGCCCGACCCTCCCGGGCTACAATTCCCGCCAGGGAGGTGCACGTGCCGGTGACGGTGCTCCTGGTCGAGGACGAGCGCGACATCGCCGACCTCGTCCGCTACCACGTGGAGAAGGCGGGGATGCGATTCGTCCACGCGGCCGACGGCGGAGCCGCCCTCCGTCTCGCGCGCGCGGAGCGCCCCGACGTCGCCCTCCTGGACCTCATGCTGCCGGGGCTCGATGGGCTGGAGGTCTGCCGGCAGCTCCGCCGGGACGCTGTCACCCGCCGGCTGCCCATCATCATGCTCACCGCCCGCGGAGAGGAAGTGGACCGGGTGGTGGGCCTCGAGCTCGGGGCCGACGACTACGTGGTCAAGCCCTTCAGTCCCCGGGAGCTTCTCGCCCGGATCCGGGCGGTCCTGCGTCGGGTAGAGGCCGCCGAGCCGGCGCCCGCGGGGCGGGCGACCGGCGCGCTCCACGTCGACGAGGCGCGGCACGCCGTCGCCGTCGGTGGCCGACCCGTGGAGCTGACGGCCAAGGAGTTCGGGCTCCTGGTGGCGCTCATGCGGGCGGATGGCCGTGTCCTCAACCGCGAGCAGCTCCTCGAGGCGGTGTGGGGGTACGCCAACGCCGCGGAGATCGAGTCGCGGACCGTGGACGTCCACGTCCGCCGGCTGCGTGCGAAGCTCGGCCCCGAGGCCCGCCGCGTCGTGACGGTCAAGTCCGTGGGCTACCGGTTCGACGGCGAGACGTAATGCCGGATCGGGCGGAGCGGCGCCGCCTGGGCCTGGCCGCGCGGCAGACCATCCTGCTCGGCGTGGTCGCCGGGCTCGGCGTTCTCGTCATGGGGCTCTACGTGAGCCGGGCGCTCGAGACTCAGGCCGTTGCCCGGCTCCAGGATACGCTCGCCACCCAGGCGAGCCTGCTCCACGACGCGTTCGCGCCCCTCATCGACGGGTCGCCCGGCACGCAGGGCCTCCAGGTGCGCGCCCAGCGCTACGCGCGGGTTCTCGGGGCTCGGGTGACCGTGATCGGCGCCGATGGCACGGTCCTCGCGGAGTCCGATCGCGAGTCCGTCCGCGAGATGGAGAACCATGCCGATCGCCCCGAGGTGCGCCAGGCTCTGGCCGGAGGCGTCGGCAGTGACGTCCGGCGGAGCGCGTCCCTCGGCCGCGACCTCCTCTACGTCGCGGTGCCCCTCGAGCGCGAGGGCCGCCGGCGGGCAGTCCTCCGGCTGGCGCTCCCGACGCACGACGTCGACGCGGCGCGCGCCCTGGTCCGCCGGACCGTTCTCGGCGGGGCGCTCCTGGCCATCGGCGTGGCGGTCGTCATCGGGCTGTTCGTGAGCCGGCGGGTGACCCGCCCGCTCCGGGGGATGGAGGCCGCCGCGCGGCGCATGGCCGAGGGCGACCTCACGCGGGCGGTGCCGGTCTCGGGCTCGGACGAGATCGCCGCGCTCGGCATCGCGCTCAACCGCACCGCCGTCGCGCTCCGCGAGAAGATCGAGCGCCTCGACGACGAGCAGGCGAAGGTGCGCACGATCCTCGACGGCATGACCGAGGGGGTGGTGGCGCTGGACGACCGGGGGCGCCTCCTGCTGCTCAACCCGGCGGCGCGGTCGATGTTCGGCGTTGAGAGCGAGGGTGCCGAGGGCCGGTCCTTCCTGGAGGTCATCCGGCAGAAGGGTCTCCTCGATCTGGTGGACGAGGTCCGGGCCACGGGTGAGCCGGCGCGGCACGAGCTCGAGCTGGGTCCTCCGGTGAGCCGGGTGGTTGCCGCGCGCGGAGCGCCCCTCGGCCTGGGGGGCGAGGCGGCCGGCGTGCTCCTCGTGCTCCACGACGTCACCGAGCTCCGCCGGCTCGAGCGGGTCCGGAGCGAGTTCGTGGCCAACGTCTCCCACGAGCTCCGGACGCCGCTCACGTGTATCAAGGGCTATGTCGAGACGCTGCTCGACGGAGCCCTCGACGACCCCGCGCACGCGCGACGGTTCCTCGAGGTGGCCGGCACCCACGCCGAGCGACTCGACCGCCTCATCGACGACCTGCTCGAGCTGTCGAACATCGAGAGCGGCCGCGTGACGCTGGTGCCGATGCGGCTCGACCTGGGGGACGTCGTGACCGGGGTCGCCGCCATGTTCGAGCGCCGGGTCGCCCAGAATCATCAGACCCTCGAGCACGCGGTCCCCCCGCGCATCGCGGTCCGGGCGGACCGGGACCGGCTCGTCCAGATCCTCGTGAACCTCGTGGACAACGCGGTCAAGTTCACGCCCGAGGGCGGGCGGGTGCGGATCGAGGCCGGGCCCGGATCCGGCGGGCGCATCGAGGTCCGGGTCCGCGACACGGGGGTCGGGATCCCGTCGACCGACCTGCCGCGTATTACGGAGCGCTTCTACCGCGTCGACCGCACCCGGTCTCGGGATCTGGGAGGCACGGGGCTCGGCCTCGCGATTGTGAAGCACCTGGTCCAGGCCCACGGGGGTGAGCTGCGCATCGAAAGCGCGCTCGGTCACGGCACGACCGTGAGCTTCACGCTGCCTGCCGGCGAGGGAGCCGCCACGCCCTGAGCGCCGACGCCTGGGGCATCGAGGACGGCTACATCGACACGCGCGGGACCTGGTGTCCCACGGGGACTGAGGCGCGAGTCCGGCTTCGCGCGGCGATGGGCGCCACGACTGAGACCTTCCCGCCGGCCGTCGGGCCGCTGGTCCACCGGCTAGGTCAGCCCCTCCCGGCGATCGGTGGACCCGCCGAGCTCGTCCTGGAGGACGGGACGGCCCTCCGTGTGGATGAACGCCTGCCGGAGGACCTGCCTCTCGGCTACCACGAGATCCGGCCGGTCGATGGCCGGCCCGCCGTCCGCCTCGTCGTCGCCCCAGCCCGATGCCACCTCCCGGAGGGGCTCAGGGCCTGGGCGTGGGCGATCCAGCTCTACGCCCTCCGGTCCCGGGACAGCTGGGGGATCGGCGACCTCGCCGATCTCCGCCGGCTTGCCGAATGGTCCGCGAGGACGCTCGGCGCGGGCGCCGTCGTCCTGAACCCCCTCCACGCTGCGCTGCCCCTCGTTCCGCAGGAACCGAGCCCGTACTTTCCGTCGAGCCGCCGCTACCGGAACCCCCTCTACCTTCGCGTCGAGGAAGTGCCTGGCGCGACCGAGGCCGGACTCGACGTGGAGCGACTGGCGGCGGACGGGCGAGCCCTGAACGCCGAGCGCCGGATCGATCGGGACGCCGTGCTCCGCCTCAAGATGACGGCGCTCGAAGCACTGTGGGCCCGTGCCACCGACGACGACCACGGACTTGCCCGCTATCGAGCCCGAGAGGGCGCGGGACTCTCGGAGTTCGCGACCTTCTGCGCGCTCGCGGAGCGCCACCGGTCGGGGTGGCGGCGGTGGCCCGCCGAGCACCGGCATCCGGCGTCGCCGGCCGTCACGCGCTTCGCCGCCGACCAGGCCGATCGCGTCGCGTTCCATGCGTGGCTCCAGTGGTTGCTGGACGAGCAGCTCGGCCGCGCCGGGCGGGCACTCCGCCTGGTGACCGACCTCGCCATCGGCTTCGACGGCGAAGGTGCCGATGCCTGGGCGTGGCAGGACGTCCTGGCCTCCGGGGTCACCGTGGGAGCGCCGCCGGATGAGTTCGCGCTCGAGGGGCAAGACTGGGGGCTGCCCCCGTTCGTGCCGCACCGGCTCCGCGCCGCGGGGTACGGACCCTTCATCGAGACCGTGCGGGCGGGCTTCAGGCACGCCGGCGGGATGCGCGTCGACCACGTGATGGGGCTGTTCCGGCTCTTCTGGGTCCCCGGCGGGACGACCGCCAGGGACGGCGCGTACGTACGCTACCCGACCGACGACCTCCTGGCGATCCTTGCCCTCGAGAGCGAGCGGGCGGGCGCCCTCGTCATCGGCGAGGACCTCGGAACCGTCGCGCCTGGCGTCCGCGAGCGGCTCTTCGCGGAGCGGATCCTGTCGACTCGCGTGCTCTGGTTCGAACCCGGGCCACCCGCCGGCTACCCAGGGCTCTCGCTGGCGGCGGTCACCACGCACGACCTGCCGACGGTGCGCGGCCTCTGGATGGGCAGCGATCTCCGGGAGCAGGAGGCGGTGGGGATCTCGCCGAACGCGGCGGGGATGGAGGCGCTCCGCGCGCGTCTGCGGGACCTGACGGGGCTGCCGGACGATGCGTCGCCCGATGCTGTGGCCCTCGCGGTCCACCGGCGTCTGGCCGAGGCGCCCTCGATCCTGGTCGCCGCGACCCTCGAGGACGCCCTCGGCGTCGCCGAGCGACCGAATCTCCCGGGGACGACGCGAGACCGCCGCGCGAACTGGTCGCTCGCGCTACCGGAGACGCTGGAGGAGATCCACGGGGACATCCGTCCCCGGGCGCTCGCGACCGTCCTCGAGCGTAGAACGTCGAGCCTGGGGGAACCGCGGCAGCCCTCCTAGGCATGCTCGGCGGTTACACGCCGGATCCAAGCCTCGCCCTGGATCGACGAGCGCGGCCCGGCGCCGCCGGACCCGTGTTGCTTGCGTCCCTCCGTCGGAGGGGCGGATACTACGGCCGTGATCGCGAGCCCTCACCGCGCCCGCGTGGTCCAAGCGGTGGTGCTCGCGGCCGCGGTACTGGCGGCCGCGACGCCGGCCGACGAGATGCTCCACGACCTCGTGTTCCGGCACGTCGTCTCCCACGAGGTCCGTCTCCTCGCGAACGGCTTCACGCTCCTGGGCGCCACTGAGGTCGCGACCGTCGGTCTCCTGGGCCTGGCGGTGGTGGCGCACCGAGCTGCCGATGCTCAGATGTGGCAGGCGGCGGTGGGCGGCATTGCCGGTGTCTGGCTCGCGGGGATCTCGACCCAGGTGGTGAAGCACGTCGCGTGTCGTGCCCGGCCGCGACTCGTCGACGGCTGGGGGGTCGGCCGGGCGCTGCCGCCCGAGGCGCCGACGCGCCGCGGGTTCTTCCACTGGCCATGCTTCGGGGAGCGCCAGTACCACGGCTTTCCGTCAGGCCATGCCGCCACCGCCTTCGCGGTGGCCGTCGCGCTCGCCGGTTGGGCGCCGGCGGGCCGCCGGGGCTGGATCCTCGCCGCGGCGTCTGGCGTGGGTGCCTCGCGTATCGTGCTGAACGCGCACTTCCTCTCGGACGTGCTCGGCGGCGCCCTGTTCGGCTGGTGGGCCGGCGAAGCCGGCGTTCGGCTCGTGGCCCGCTACCTCGCGCCCCGCTGGCGGGCGCGCACGGCGGGGCGCGCTGCCCGCCGCCGGGCGGCCGCGTGACCGGGCGCTGCCTGGTCGTCCATCCGGGCGCGCTGGGCGACGTGCTCCTGGCCGGGCCCGCGCTAGCCCACCTGTGCGCGCTCGGCTTCCGCACGACGCTGGCCGTCGCCTCACGCCTGGCGGCTCTCCTCAGGGGGTCCGGCCTCGTGGACGACGCCCGCGATATCGAGGGCCTCGGCCTTCATCGCCTCTTCGTCGAGCGGGTCGATCCGGGCGTGCTCGATTCCCTCGCCAGCTTCGACGCCCTCGTGTGCTGGCTCGGGGCGGGTGACCCGACGTTTCGGACGAACCTCGCCCGGGCCGGGCGGCCGCTGGCGCTCGGGCGGGCAGCACCGCTGCCGGGGTCGGGTCGCCACGCGAGCCGCCACCTCCTTGAGACCCTGGCGCCGCTCGGGCCCGTTCCGTCCGCGCTTCCCCTGGTGCGCCTCGGCGTCACGTCGTCCGGCCGGGCCATGGCCGGGGCGTGGCTCGCCGCTCGCGGGATCGGCCTGGAGGAGGCCATCGTCCTCCAGCCAGGGGCCGGGAGCGCGGTCAAGACGTGGCCGGGCTTCTCTGATCTGACCCGACGGCTTCGGGACGCCGACCTTCGCGTGGTAGTGCTCGCGGGACCGGCAGATGACGAGACCGTGGAGACGCTCCTCGGGACCGGGGCGGTGGTCGAGGAGAGAGTGGCGCGAGATTGGCCTCTCTCGGAGGTCGCCGCCCTCCTCTCGCTCGCGCGCTGCGCCGTAGGGAACGACTCGGGTCCGACTCACCTCGCGGCGGCCGTCGGATGTTCGACGGTGGCGGTCTTCGGACCGACCGATCCGGCGGTCTGGGCGCCCCTCGGGGCCCACGTCCGCGTGGTGGCGGGGCGGCCCGGCGCTCCGTGGGCCGACGTGGACAGCGTGGAGGCGGCGCTTCGGGCGCTCCTGGAGGGTCCCGGCGCGGGGGCGGCGACCGAGGCGGCTCGAGCCGGGAGCGGGCAGTCGTGGCCCTGATCGTGATCCGGCCGCCGCGCCAGGGGGACGCGCGTCCGTGCGCGGCGCTGGCAGCCCTCGTCGTCGGCCCGGACCGTGCCGGCCCCTTCATCAAGGCGCACCTCGAGCAGCATCACCTGATCGTGGCCGAGGCCGAGGACGAGGTCGTCGGGCTCTGCGCCTACCGGACGGACTGGTTCCAGTGCACGTTCGTCTCGCTGGTGGTCGTGCAGGAGCAGTACCGGAGGCGGGGTATCGCGCGCGAGCTGATGCGGTCGGTCGAGGCAGTCTCGACGACCCCCCGCATCTTCTCGTCGGTGGAGGAGACGAACGGCCCCGGCATCCGCCTGCACAGCGCCCTGGGCTTCACGCCGAGCGGCCACATCGATAACTTGCCGCAGGGGACGCGGGAGCTGCTCTTCTACCGGCGCGTCCCGCCTCGGTCGGTGTGACGAAGCGCAACCGGCGTCCCGGCCCGCCACTTGGACCGCGCGGGACTGGCCGCGCGCGCCGGGACCGGCGGGTGATGCGTCGGGGTGGGGAAGGCGTCGCCGCGGACCTGAACCGGGTCGTGAGCGGCTGGCTGGGCGTCCGGATCACGCCGATGTTCGGGCGCTTCGGCTACTTCGTGGGCGAGCAGCTGTTCGGTTGCTATCCGATCCGCCCTCGGGATCACGACCTCTGGCTGCGCCTGTCGAGGCCGGACCAGGCGCGGGCCCTGGCGACCCCCGGCGTGCGGCCCCACCGCCGCTTCGGCGGGCGCGGCTGGATCGAGTACGACGTCGAGGACCCGGAGCTCGTGTTCCGTGCGCTTCGCTGGCTCCGCCGGGCTTACGAGCACGCCGCCCGCTCGGCTCCGGACGAGACGCCGTGAGGGGCGGGCCATCGAGCACCGCCGCCGATTGACGCCGCCCGCCACGCCCTCCCGCCCGAAGGAGCCGCGGTACGAGCGGGGCCGTCCGGCGAGGTTTCTCGCCGGACGGGATCCGACCGACGCCAGGCGGTCTTCCGGTCGCTGTAGTCGACGATCGCTACTGCACCACGAAGCAGCTCTCGATCGCCGTGTTGTTCCCCGTGCTCGTTCGGGCGATGATCTCGAACTTCACGACGCCCGATGTCAGGTTCGCGGCGGGAACCACGAACTCGGTCACCGTGGGTGGAAGGTCGACACCAAACTTGAAATCCCCCTGCTCGACGAAGAACTGGTATCTGACAATCTCGACAGACCCTGGCTTCCCGATCGTGGGATGGGAGTCCTCCACGGGAGCCCAGTCGATGCTCACCGGCAATCTGACGGTCGGCAGGTTGGGATCGTCGCAGTTCTCCGCGGCCGGAAGCGCTCCAACGAGGATGTCGGACGGCGGAGCCGCCATCACGTGACTGAGCCTCACCCTGCTCTTGAACTCCTTCCCTTGGCGGGTTGTGCCCTCGATCTCGTACCATCCCTCGGGGAACCGGGCGAAGAACTGCGTTGGTGTCAGCACCTCGAACGGCTCCTCGACACTCTCCAGAGACAACTGGGTGAGGCCTTGCTTGAACAGGCGACCCAGAGCCGTGACCTTGAGGATCTCGCGCCCGCTCGGGTCCTCGATCTCCAGCATCACGTAGGGCCCTCCATCGATTGATGCGTGAATGCCGAGGTCCCCGTCGGTGTCGTTGAGCTCGAAAAACAGCTCCGCCTCGGTGAAACTCGGCGCCTGACCCAGGCTCGCCGTGGCGGTCCCCAGGATCAAGCCCAGAGCGACCGTGACCGACGCGATCCGCGAATTCGGCCTACCGTGTGACTGCTGCATCGCTCCCTCCTACGGCCTGCAGGACGCCCGCCGGCGTGCCTGGGCCAGAAACGCTGTGTGTCCTCCCACATGGGCTTTCGGGAAGCCCGCTCTCGAGGGGATCATCCCCGGGCCGCCTGAGGATTGGCTGAGGACCGAGGAGTTTTTTGGGGGGGGTCGGCGAGGGTCGTGCGGACGAGACGGGCCGGTGAGTCGGGCGCCGCGCGTCGCGCGTCGCCTGGAGCCGGTCCCCTCCGCGTGATAGCCTCGATCTCGCCGGGAGGAGCATGACTCGCGCGACGCACGCCTCGATTTGCCCCCACGACTGCCCGTCGGCCTGCGCACTCGAGGTCACGACCGAAGGCGGGCGGATCGTCGACGTTGTCGGAGACCGCGCGCATCCGTTCACCCGCGGCGTGATCTGCGGCAAGGTGCACGACTACGCGGAGCGCGTGTACTCCCCGCTCCGGGTGCTCCGTCCGATGCGGCGCGTGGGTCCCAAGGGGGCGGCCGAGTTCGAGGCCATCTCCTGGGACGACGCGATCGAGGAGATCGCCCACCGGTTCACCCGGGTGATCGCGCAGTGGGGGGCCGAGGGGATCCTGCCGTTCTCCTACGCCGGGACGCTAGGCCGCGTCCAGTACTACGCGGGGCATCCATTCTTCCACGCCCTCGGGGCCAGCCAGCTCGACCGGACCATCTGCGTGTCGACGGCCTACGCGGGGTGGCAGGCCACGGTCGGCGTCGTGGCCGGGAACGACGCCGAGCAGATGGTGGGGGCGGAGCTCGTGGTCCTCTGGGGGATCAACGCCGCCTACACGCACATTAACCTGATGACGCTGGTCAAGGAGGCGCGATCGCGCGGGGCGCACATCGTCTGCGTCGACCCCTACCGGACACGGACGGCTCGACAAGCGGACGAGCACCTCATGATCCGCTCCGGGACGGATGGAGCCCTGGCCCTCGGCCTGATGCACGTCCTGATCCGGGAGGACCTGCTCGACCACGCGTACATCGCGCGGGCGACGCTCGGCTTCGAGGCGCTCCGCGACCACGTCGCTGCCTACCCGCCGGAGCGCGTGGCGACGATCACCGGGCTCGCGGCGGACACGATCGTCGACCTCGCGCGGCGCTATGGACGGACCCGGGCCAGCTACCTCCGCGTGGGCATCGGGCTGTCGCGTCACGAGAACGGCGGCATGACGTGCCGGGCGATAGCATGCCTGCCCGCGCTCACCGGTGCCTACGCGCACGCGCACGGAGGCGCGCTGCTGGGGAGCTCGGGCGCCTTCGGTCCCGGTGACAGCGCGCTCGAGCGGCGGGATCTCCTTCCGTCGCCGCCGCCGCGCACGATCAACATGGTCCAGCTGGGACGGGCGCTGACCGACCCCGATCTCCGGCCTCCGGTGATGGCGCTCTACGTGTACAACTCGAACCCGGCGGCGGTCTGCCCGAACTCGAACCTCGTGCTGGAGGGACTCGCCCGCGAGGACCTTTTCACCGTGGTCCACGAGCAGGTCCAGACTGACACCGCCGACTACGCGGACCTCCTCCTCCCGGCTACCACCAGCATGGAGCATGAGGACGTCTATCGCTCGTTCGGTCACCTCTACCTCCAGCTGGCCGAGCCCGTGATCGCCCCGCTCGGTGACGCCAGGACGAACTGGGAGGTCTTCAGGCGGCTGGCCCGCGCCATGGGGCTCCCGAGCCGCCACTACGAGACTCCGCTCCCCGAGCTGATCGACGCCCATCTCCGCGCCGCCGGACCAGTCGCCGAGGCGGTGACCCACCAGCGCCTCCGAGTCGAGCGCTCGGTTCGGCTCGGTGTGCCGAAGCCCTTCACGCCGTTCGCCGACGGCGCGCCGACGCCCTCGGGGCGAGTCGAGTTCTACTCGGAGACGCTCCGGCGGCAGGGGTTGCCAGCGCTGCCCAGCTACGTCCCGCTCCGGGAGAGCCGGGACAACCCGGCGATCGGCTCGCGCTACCCGCTCCGCTGCCACGTCCCGCCGAACCGCTTCTTCCTCAACTCGTCGTTTAGCCAGTCGGCGCTGCTCCGGGCGCGGCAGGGTGGCCCGACGGTGGCCGTTCACCCGGAGGACGCGGCCGGGCGCGGAATCGACGCGGGAGACCTCGTCGCCGTCTTCAACCACCGGGGCCGGGCGCTCTTCACTGCGGTCCTGTCCAAGGACACGCAGCGGGGCCAGGTGGTCGTCGAGGGGATTTGGTGGCACAAGTTCATGCCAGGGGGGCGGGGGGTCAACGTCCTGACCTCCGATGGCCTTGCCGACATGGGAGGGGGGCCGGCGTTCCACTCGACGATGGTGGAGATCGCCCGGGCCGACCCGTCGGAGGCGACCTTCTCCGGCCATGCCCAGCGAGAGAGGCCGCCCGCAGGATAGGCCGAGCCCCGGGTCACAAGCTCGGAGGCGGGTCTCCCAGGCTTGGGCTCAGACCAGATCGCACACAATGGATCTCAAGTATCCGATTACATGGACGAAAGATGCCACGCCCGATGATCCTGCGGAGACGGGGAGTCCCCGACCGTTTCACGGCGGGCCGCTTGCGGGGTCTTTCATAGTGATGAGCGACCGCACCTTCGAGGCGCTGATGTCGGAGCACCATGCGGAGATCTATCGATACATCCTGCGGGTGACCGGGCGGCGACACGATGCTGACGACCTCTCCCAGGAGACCTTCCTGCGCGCGTTCCGGGCTCACCGGACGCTGCCGCCCGACGCGAACTCGCGTGCGTGGCTGTTCGCGATCGCAACGAACCTGACCCGGAACCACTTCCGGTCCCAGAAGCGGCGCCGAGTGGCCTACCAAGCGGTGGTGACCGAGACGCGGGAGACCGACGAGGAGCGACCAGACGGGGTGACCCTCTCGCAGGAGATCGGGACGGCCGTCGAGCACGTCGTCGCCAAGCTCCCGCTCAAGCAGCGACTGGCCTTCCTCCAGCGGAAGGTCCACGGGCTTGAATACGATGCGATTGGCCAGAGCCTCCAGTGCTCGGCGGAGACGGCACGGGCCCACGTGTTCCAGGCCCTTCGGAAGGTCCGCCGCGTCCTCGAGGGGCGTGAGCTGATCGGGAAGGAGTTCGCCTCGTGAAGCGCAGGGCCGCGGGCTGCATCGAGATCGAGACGGACCTTGTGGCCGCAGCGATCGGCGAGGCGGATGCCGGCGCCGAGAACCGCGTGGCCGCGCACGTCGCGAAGTGCGAGTCCTGCCGAGTGGAGCACTCGGGCTATCGAGCGATCGATCACCAGCTCGGTGTGATCCGGGAGAAGGCCGTGGATGTCCCGGGCGTGGCGCGGTCGCGTGAGCGGCTCGAGGCGCGGCTGGATGACCTCCGGAGCCGCATCGTCGCCTACCGGGTGTTCGACTCGCCGCTGGGCCCAGTGCTCCTGGCGCGCTCGGAGCAGGGGGTTGTCCTGCTGGAGTACCTCCACGGCCGGCGCGATCCCGGCGCCTCGCGCCTCGCGCGGGTCCATGGAATCGAGGCGGTCGAGGACGCGGGCGAGACCGAGGGGCTTTACCGGGAGTTCCGGGCGTACCTGGATGGCCGGACGCAGCACCTCTCGTGGCCGCTCGATCTCCGGCTGGCCGCGAGCCCCTTCCAGCGGAAGGTGCTCGAGACGACCGCGAGAATCCCGTACGGAGCGGTAGTGTCGTACAAGCGGCTCGCCAGCGATCTCGGCCAGCCACGGGCGGTCCGGGCGGTGGCGCAGGCGCTCCGGTGGAATCCCGTCCCCGTCGCCATCCCGTGCCACCGCGTAGTCGGCGCGTCTGGTCTCCTGACGGGGTACGCCGGCGGCGAGACCGGCCGGAAGCGGCAGCTCCTCACGACCGAGGGAGTGCCCCTGGTGCCAGCGCACGACGATTTCGCGGTCGCGCGGGGCGCGATGTACCTGCTCGCGCCCGGGGACAGCGAGTACTGCCTGCCGAGCTGCGCGTCGACGGAGACGCTCCAGTCCGGGCTCCTGACGTACTTCGGCTCCCGGAATCGGGCCGAGGCGGTTGGGCTAACCCCCTGTACCTCCTGCCGGCCAGACCTCCACCCGCTCCACGAGGTCAACTAGCACCCGTTCCGTTCCCGGGCCCGCGAGCTTTCCCGCCGCCCTCCGGTCCGGCCACGCCGTGTCCTCGTCTGGAACTTTCTTCACCGCCGTTTCCCCGTCCGATTTTGCCCGTCCCGGCTTTCACACGGTGAGCCGATCGGTGTCTAAACGGGCAAGAAGGAGGACGTTCAACATGATGACCACCGCCGTCCTGATCCTGACGATGTCCTCGCCGATTCTCGTGATCCTCGGGTTGCTCGCGCTGGCCGCGTGGCGGGACCGTCGTCTTGACGCCATGGTCTCGCGGCAGATCCGGCTGACCGACGCCATCGCCGACGAGGTGGGGCCGGTCGTGGCGCCCCTGGTACGGAAGCCGCTCGGCCGACCGTGGCGGGTCGAGGTCCAGGTCCCGGTCGGGCGACCGGCTCTCGTGAGCCGCATCGTGGCCGTCGCGCACGACACCTTGACCCGGACGGGCGCCGGCCGCTACGAGCTGGTTCTCACCCCGGCGCAGTCGCCGGTGCGACCGGTCCCGAGCGTGCCCGGCTCCGCGCGGCGGCTCCAGGCCGCCTGAGGGGATCGCCATGCTGGATCTGATGCTCACTGGTGGGGTCGTGGTCGCGCTGGCGGGAGTCGTCCAGGCCGCGGCGCGGTGGAAGCGGGACTCCGCGTCGGCCGTGGCGCTCCTCCGCGAGGGCATGGCCGGATTGGAGGGCTCCGACGCCGAGGCGGTCCGCGCGGAGTTCCGGCAGAGCGGGGTGATCCTACCGGAGCCTCACCGCCCGGCTGGATTCTTCTGAGCCTTCAGGGAGGGCAACTGGAAGGGGTGAGCCGCAGCCGCGGCTCGCCCCTTCTGCTTTGTTGGCCTTGGCGCGGTGCTTCTGCGCGACAGGGCCGCCGCTGGCCGGAGCGGCAACGGGTCGTCCGGTTTGGGTAGGACGTACCGGAACGTCTTGCCGGCGTAGTTCCGGAGCACGACCTCCCGCTCGGTGACGGATTGAACGTAGTTGGGCAGGAGCGGGATCTTGCCGCCGCCACCGGGCGCGTCGATGACGAAGTGCGGGACGGCCAGCCCCGAGGTCCATCCGCGGAGCGCCTCGATGATCTCGAGCCCCTTGGCGACGGATGTCCGGAAGTGCTCACCGCCCGCGACGAGGTCGGCCTGGTAAAGGTAGTAGGGTCGCACCCGGCACTTGAGAAGCTCCTGCATGAGCCGCTTCATGATGACCGGATCGTCGTTCACGCCCTTCAGGAGGACGGTCTGGCTGCCGAGGGGGCAACCGGCGTCGGCTAGCCTGGCCAGCGCCGTCCGGGTCGCCGGCGTCAGCTCGTCCGGATGGTTGAAGTGCACGTTCACGAACACGGGGTGAAACCTCTTGATCGTGTCGCAGAGCTCCTGCGTGATGCGTTCCGGTAGCTGGGAGGGGATCCGGGTGTGGATTCGCACGATCTCGACGTGGGGGATCGCCCGGAGCTTCTCGAGGAAGTACTCCACCCGACGGTCCGAGAGCATGAGCGGGTCGCCGCCCGAGAGGCTGACGTCCCGGACCTCGGTGTGCTGCCGGATGTAGTCGAAGGCCGCATCGAACTGGCCGAGGGGGATCTTCTCGGGATCGCCCACCTTGCGGCGCCGCGTGCAGAAGCGGCAGTAGGCGGCACAGACGGGGCTCACGAGGAAGAGGACACGGTCGGGGTAGCGGTGGGTGATATTAGGGACCGGCGAATCGGCGTCCTCGCCGAGCGAGTCGACAATCCCGTCCACCACCTCGTTCTCCTTGGCGGTGGGGACGTATTGGCGCCAGATCGCGTCCCCCGGCTCCTTCACGAGATTGAGCATCTCGGGGGTGATGCGGAGATTGAACCCGTCGATCGCTCGCTGGGCGGCTTCCTGGTCGATGTGGTCGACCCCGAAGCGCTTGACCAGGTCGTCGACCGTGGTCACCGATTCGCGGAGACTCTCTTGCCAGTAGGTCACGTCGGCCTCGTCCCCCTGGGCTCGCGCCGGCCGAGGGCCGACGCGAGGCGCTGGGTGTAGGGCATGGCCTCCGCCAGGCGCCGAGCGTCTGCGAGCGCCGCCGGAGGAGTCGAACCTGGTCCGCTGACCCGGCGCGCGCGGGTGAGGGCGTCCTCGACGATCTGGGCGATCAGGTCGAGGTAGCTCCACCCCGCGGCGGCCGCCTGGCGCGCCAGTCCCGCCCGGACCCCGAGGTCGGGATTCGGGTTCACGTCCGTGACGAACGTCGTGCCCCGGCCGTCGACTCGGACGTCGATGCGGCCGTATCCGGTGCCGTCCACCGCGGCCCAGACGCGCCCCGCGAGCTGGGTCAGGCGGGCGGCGAGCCGGGCCGGGAGGCGGGCGGGGCACCTGGGCACCGTTCCCCGGTCTTCCGGGCTGCCGTGCTCCCACTTCGCCGCGTACGTGACCACGGCCGGCAACCCCGGATCCATACGGCTGAAGTCGATCTCCGCGTGG
The DNA here is from genome assembly GCA_036257195.1 of Candidatus Methylomirabilota bacterium. Classification (GTDB taxonomy): domain Bacteria; phylum Methylomirabilota; class Methylomirabilia; order Rokubacteriales; family DASRDR01; genus DASRDR01. The sequence goes on from DATAFX010000162.1 coordinate 20,832, forward strand.
GGCAGGACCCGACCGCCGACGATGGCCAGGTTGAACTCCCGGCCGCCGATGAAGCGCTGGACGAGCATGCGGCCCCACTGCTGGCAGCCGCGCGCCACGACGGCCTCGAGGGCGGTTCGATCCCGGACCACCGAGTCGGACCCGATCCCGAACGACCCGTCCTCGCCGGCCGGCTTCACGATCGCCGGGAACCGGTGCCACCGTCTCCGGGGGATCTCCGGCCTCTCGACGATCCACTGCGGCACCGGGACGCCGTGGGCGTGGAGCACGGCGTTTGCCCGGTCCTTCCGGAGACACAGTGCGAGCATGTCGGCCGAGGCGCCCGTCAGGGGGATCCCCAGGAGCTCCACGAGGGCCGCGGCGACGGGCTCACCGGCGGCCTGGTTGCTCAACCCCTCGCACAGGTTGAACACCAGCTGGAAACGGCCGGTGGCGAGCTCCGCCAGCCACGCCCCGAGGTCCCCGTTGAACTCGACCGAGACCGGGTCGTAGCCGAGCGTCCGCAAGGCAGCGATCACCGGTTCGGGATTGCCGGGGGCGGACGGCGTGCCGAGGGCCTGGGCGGTCGCTTCCGACAGGGCGTCGGTGATGACCGCCACGCGGGGTCGCCGGCGCGTCCTCCGGCGCGACCTAGACGGCAATGCCATGGCGCGCGGCCCCGGCCCGCAGGACTGCCCGGATCATGGAGCCATAGTCCATGCCGGCAGCCCGAGCGGCCTTGGGGAAGCAGGAGTTCATGTCGGGATCGGGGAGCACCCCCGGCAAGGGGTTGACCTCGAGGATGTGCGGTATTCCGCGAGCGTCGCACCGGACGTCGATGCGAGCCCAGTCGCGGCAGCGCAGGACGCGATATGCGGCCAGCACCGTCCGCTCGATTTGCCGGGCGAGCCCGCGCGACAGGGAGGCCGGGCACTGGAAAATCTCGAGCGGGCGCTCCGGCGTGTCCCAGACCCATTTGGCCTCGAACGAGTAGAGCGGAGTCGCCCCGGAAGGGAGCGCGTCGAAATCGACCTCGACCACGGGCAGGACGCGGGCGTCCGGGCCGTTCCCGAGGATCGCGCACGTGAACTCGCGGCCGGGCAGCCACCGCTCGACGAGCGCCGCCTGGCGGTACTGGCGCCACACGAGGTCGACGGCGCGGCTAACCTCGGCCCGGGTCCGGCAGAGAGACGCCTGGGTGATCCCCTTGCTGGAACCCTCGTGGACCGGCTTGACGATGACCGGTAGCGCCGGAATCCCGTCGAGCGGCTCCCCTCCAGGGGCGATCGTGAACTGGGCCGTCGGGACGCCGTGGTAGGCGAGTATCTCCTTGGCGCGCCCCTTGTCCAGGCAGATGGCCAGGGTCAGGGGATCACTCCCCGTGTACGGGACGCCCCAGAACTCGCAGAAGGACGGGACGTGGGCCTCGCGGTTTGGCCCCCAGAGCCCTTCCGCGACGTTGAAGACGATCTCGGCCTTGGACTCCCGGAGCCGGATCGGGAAGTCGTCCGTCGCCTCCAGCCGAACCACCTCGCCGGCCTCCGCCAGCGCCGTCTCGATCGCCGCGATCGTGACCTCGTCGTCCCACTCGGCATAGAGGTCTACCGGCTCTCCGAGGCCCTGGCTTCCGGATGGGGCGCCGGCCGAGGCGCTCCCGTCGCCCGGCTTCCGGTTGAAGGCGAAGCCGATCCGCGGCGTTGACCGGGGCCGGCCGTTGCGTTCTGACGCTCGGGTCACGGCTACCCGGCCGGTCGTGCGGACCGCGCGGCCGGGGGCAGGGACCTGGGCGCCGGCGCGTTGGCTCATCGGATGGCGGCTACTCCTCGGCTGCCAGCCGGAGCTCCGCGAGCCCCTCTTGGCCGAGCACGTGCCGTAGCTCGATCTCGCAGACGTCGAGGACGCCCCGAGCGCCGCCGGGCGTCGGCCGGCAGCAGCCAGCCGGCGCGTCGAGGCACATCTCGTCGATCCACAACGCCCCGGCGGCGATCGTGACCGGGAAGGCCGTGCAGAAGAACGGCTTGAGCTGGAATCCCGGGCGGGCCACGGCGATCGTCACCGTCTGGAGGACACACCGCCGCGCCGAGTCGAGGAACACGCACCCGTTGCCGTGCACGCGCGTGCCGACACAGCGACCGGACGGGAAATCGGGATCGACGAGCTCCGTGTCCTCGAACCAGCCGGCGACGTCGTGCTCCTGGCCCGGCTCCATGGCGCGCTGGACCAGGTCCGCGTGGGCGAGAATCCGATCGCGCTCGGCGACGTCGACCTTCACCCCGCTGTTGCAGCACATCCCGTCGCAGTGGGCTGGCGTGGCGCCGGACGCGTAACGGGTATCGAGGATGGTCTCGTTCACGTCCAGATCGGGCAGGTGAGACAGGTGGTGCCGTCGCAGGACGACCCGGCTCGGGTGGGAGCGCGGCTCGGTGCGCTGTACGGCGTCAGGGGGGTCCGATTCCGCGTCCACCGCCTCTAGCGCTCGAAGCGCCCGGGTGTGTATTCGAGGATCGACGTGACGCGTCCGCGCCCGTCGATCCCGACCGCCGGCTCGAGGCGCGCGGGCGTCCAGACCGGGCGGCCCTCCTCGATTGTCGCCACGCCCGGCCCCGCGCCGGAGAGCCGGGGATCTTGCTGGACTCTAGGCCCGAGTGGCTGAGGGCCCGGCGCCGGGATCGGCTGGACTGGCGCGGATTGCGTGTCCGGGAGCCTCAGGAACCCGGAGGGGGGGCTCGGATAGACGGGCGGCACGGCGACGACCGTACGGTCGACCGGCCCCACCGTGCCCGGTGTCAGCGGGCCGGGCGCCGTCGGCGTCACCGTCCCCGATCCGAGGACGGCGATGGCTCCCAGCGCGGCCGATGCGCACCACCGACTGCGACGCTGGCCGGGCCGTGCGGCGGGCGTCGAGCGCTCCGCCGAGGGGACCGCACTCGAGAGCGCAGCGGGTCGGTTCACGGCTTGGCCTTGGCCGGCTCGGCCGATCGGAGGGCCTTCTCCAGCTTCGAGAGGCTGTCCGCCGTCTCGCGCCTGAGATCCTCACGGAGGGACTCCACCCTCTTCGTGAGATCCTTCGTGCCGCCGGCTTCCTGATAGGCGAGGATGGAAATCCCCAGTGCCACGAGCGAGATCAGGAAGGCGAGCTGCGCCATGTCCCGAGCACTGTCCTCCTAGCGGCACCTTAGCGTGTCGCTCTCTCCACCGCAAGGAAGAAACCACGGTCGGAGAGGGTGGACGGCCGGCGGCGGCGAGGGTAGCCTGAACGGCCAGGAGGGAGCCGCCGATGCCCGAGCGCGAGTGGATCCTGCTGAACCCCGGCCCCGCCAACACCAGCCGATCGGTGCGTGACGCCCTGGTGATGCCAGACCTCTGCCACCGGGAGCCGGAGTTCTTCGAGATGATGCGCGAGTGCCGGGAGCGGCTCGTCCGGCTGGCGGGGTGCGCCGAACGCTTCGCCGCGGTGCTCTTCACGGGCTCGGGGACGGCCGCCGTCGAGGCCGCCGTCTGCTCGGCGGTGCCCCGGGATCGCGCCCTCCTGATCGTGAGCAACGGCGTGTACGGGGACCGCCTGGCTCGGATCGCGCGTGTCCACGGGATCCCGGCCGAGGTCCTCACCTACGACGTCACCACGCCGGTGCCGCCGGCGGACGTCGAGGCCGCGCTCCGCGCGCGTCCCGAGCTGAGCCACGTGGCGGTGGTCCACCACGAGACGACGACGGGCCTCCTGAACCCAGTGGCGGACGTCGCGCGGGTCGCCGCGCGGGCAGGCCGCCGGGTGCTGGTCGACGCGATGAGCTCGCTCTTCGGCGAGCGGCTCCAGGTGGACGCCGACGGCATCGACTTCGTCATGGCCAGCGCTAACAAGTGCCTCCAGGGGGTACCGGGGATCGCCTTCGTCCTCGGCCGTCGCTCGGCCCTGGACGGGCTGGCCGGGCAGCCGCCGCGCAGCGTCTACTTGGACCTTCACGGCCACTACGTGGCCCAGGAGCGGGACAACACCCCCTTCACGCCGGCCGTTCAGGTGCTCCATGCGATGCGAGAGGCCCTCGTCGAGCTGGAAGCTGAGGGGGTGCCCCACCGGATCGCCCGCTACGCGGAGAACGCCCGCGTGCTCCGGCGCGGCATGGCCGGACTCGGCTTCGAGATCCTGGTCCCGGAGGAGGCACGATCCAGCATCCTCACGACCTTCCGGCTGCTTCCGGGGCTGGCCTACGACCCCCTTCACGATGCGATGAAGCGGCGGGGGTACGTCATCTACGCCGGGCAGGGGGACATCCGCACCTACGCGTTCCGCGTGTCCAACATGGGAACGCTCACGCCTCGGGACATGGAGGGCGTGGTTGACGCGTTCCGGGCCAGCCTGTCCGAGCTGACGGTCGGGGTCAGGCTTTGACTTCTAGACAATTCTGCCGAGGGGCCGGCGCCCCCCCCATCCGAAGTTGTCAAGAAGTCAAAGTCTGACCTCGGAGGGCTGATCATGCGGCCGAAGAAGGTGTTGATGTTCCTGCTCGACGGGTTCGATCCGGGCTACGTCCAGCCGGCCCGCATGCCCCGGCTGGCCGCGCTCATGAAGGCCGGCGCCTCGACCCTCGACGGCCGCGGCGTGCTCCCGAGCCTGACGAACGTGAACCACGTTTCCCTGCTGACCGGTACCTACCCGACGCGCCACGGCCTGTCGACGAACTTCTACTACGACCGCGCCACCCGGACCGACGTCTTCATGGAGCAGGTCTCGTTCGTCCAGGAGCCTCTCGTTTTCGAGCGCTTCAAGACGGCCGGCTGGTCGACGGCGCTCGTCACGGCGAAGGAGAAGCTGACGAAGCTCCTGCGCCGGGGCCTGGACGTCTCGGTGGACATGAAGACCCACTCGGAGGCCCACCGGGCCGCCGCCGGCGCCCCGCCCGAGATCTTCTCGCTCGACATCAACCTCTGGGTGTTCCGGATGGCGCGGGAGGTCGCGCTCCGGGAGCGCCCGGACTTCCTCTACGTGGCCACGACGGACTACCCCCAGCACATGCTGGCGCCCGACGAGCCCGCCATGCAGCTGTACCTCGAGGCGAGCGACGAGGTCCTCGGGCGGCTCCTCGACGTGTACGATCCCGCCGAGACGGTGGTGGTCCTCACGGCGGATCACGGGATGAACGCGAAGGTTCGCTCCGTCTCGCCGGTCCGGGTCCTGGCGGAGGCCGGCATTCCGACGCACGGGGTGCCGCTGATCCGGGACGGGCTGTACGCTCACCACCGGGACCTGGGAGGGGCGCTCTACCTCTACTTCGACGACCCCGGCCAGGCGCGCGAGGCGCGCGCCCTCCTGGAGCGGACCGCCGGCATCGACGAGGTCGTCCCGAACGCCGAGGCGCACCGTGACCACCTCCCGCCCGAGCGCGTCGGCGACCTCATCTGCTGGGCGGCCCGGGACGTGGCCCTCGGGGTCTGGGAGGACGGGCCGGCCGCGAGGAGCGAGACGGGACTGCGATCGCACGGCTCCAAGCACGAGCAGCGCATCCCGATGCTGGTCGCCGGCCCGGGCGTACGGGCGGGCGCCGAGATCCGGGACGGGCGGACCATCGACCTCATGCCGACCCTGTGCCGGCTCACGGGCCTCGATGCCGGGCGCGTCGACGGACGGGTCCTCGAGGACATCCTCGCCTGACGCGGTCCAGGCCGGCGCCCGGAGCACGTCGCCGATGACGCCGCGCGGCGACCGGGGCCGCCGTCGGTCGACGCGGCGCCGCTGAGGGACCGACGTGCGGAGCGAGGCGGCCGTCGTCGTCGTGGGCGGGGGCATCATCGGCTGCAGCATCGCCTACCACCTGACCGCCGCCGGCTGCCGGGACGTCGTCCTGGTCGAGAAGGGCGAGCTGACGAGCGGCACCACGTTCCACTCGGTCGGCCTCGTGTCGCAGTTCCGCACATCCCCCGCCGACATGCTCCTCATGAACTACAGCATCCGGCTGTACCGCGATTTCGCGGCCGAGCTCGGCGAGGCGGCTGGATGGCGGCCGGTAGGGAGCCTCCGGCTGGCCTCGAGCGTGACGATGCTCCAGTCGCTCAAGCGGAGCGTGAGTCGCGCGCGCGCCCTCGGCCTCGACGTCGGAATCATCACGTCCGATGAGGCGCTCCGGATCTGCCCGGTCATGAGCCGGGACGGCCTCCACGGCGCGGTGCACATCCCGGACGACGGCTACCTCGAACCCAATGGGATCACGCGAGAGCTGGCGCGCCGGGCCGTGGCCGGTGGCGCGGAGGTCGTCACCGGGACGCGGGTCACCGGGATCCAGCTCGACCCGCGCGGCCGGATCCAGGGAGTCGAGACGACCGCCGGGGCCGTCCGGACCGAGTGCGTGGTCAACGCCGCCGGCCAGTGGGCGCCCCGCGTGGCGGCCATGGCCGGATTCGACCTGCCCATCGTCCCGCTGATGCACCAGTACCTGATCACGCGCCCCGTCCCGGGCCAGGAGCTTCCGCGCCAGACGCCGGTCGTGCGCGACCCCGAGAACCTCGTATACGTGCGCGAGGAGGTGGGCGGATACCTGGTCGGAGGCTTCGAGCCCCATCCGAAGGCCTGGCGCCTCGACGACGTGCCCTGGGAAGTCACCCAGCAGCTGCTCCCGGCCGAGTGGGACCTGTTCGAGCCCCTCCTGGCCGGGGCCATCCGCCGCTTCCCGGCCGTCGAGAAGGCCCAGATCCTCCAGCTCGTCAACGGGCCCGACGGCTTCACGCCGGACGGGCACTACGCGCTCGGGCCGGTGCCCGGCTGCCCGGGCTTCTGGGTGGCGGCCGGGATGTCGATCAACGGGATCGCCGGCGCGGGTGGCGTCGGACGCGTGATGGCCGAGTGGATCCTCGAGGGCGAGCCCTCGATCGACGTGTGGGAGCTGAACGTCCGCCGCTTCGGGGCCCACCTCCGCGACCGGCGCTACGTCGCCGAGAAGGCGCGCGAGGTGTACCGCTACTACTACGCGCCCCGGTTCCCGTGCGACGAGGGTGAGTGGGGCCGGCCGCTCCGGACGAGCCCGCTGATCGACCGGCTCCTCGCCCTCGGCGCCGTGTTCGGGGAGCGCGGAGGCTGGGAGCGGGCCAACTACTTCGTCCCCGGGGGTCCCGGCCGCCGGCAGGGCGCCGACGAGCGGACCTGGGACCGTCCGGGCTACTGGGAGCACGTGGCGCGCGAGCACCGGGCGGTGCGGGAGCGCGTGGGCGTGCTGGACATGACGTCGTTCGGCAAGCTCGACGTGGCCGGCCCCGGCGCCGTCGCGTTCCTCCAGCGCCTCTGCGCGAACGACGTGGACCGCCCCGTCGGAAGCCTGGTCTACACGCAGTGCCTGAACCCGAGGGGCGGGATCGAGTGCGACGTGACGGTGACTCGCCTCGGGGCCTCGGCGTTCCGGGTGACGACGGGGACCGCCTCGGCGGCGAGCGACCTGGGGTGGCTGCGACTCCACCTGCCGGACAACGGCTCGGTCGAACTCGCCGACGTCACCGACGCGGTGGTGAGCGTGTGGGGACCCGAATCGCGCCGGACGCTCGTCAAGGCGAGCCGGGCTGACCTGTCGAGCGCCGGGTTTCCGTACCTCACGTCCAGGGTCATCGACGTGGCGGGGGTCGAGGTCCGCGCCAACCGCGTGAGCTTCGCCGGCGAGCTGGGCTGGGAACTCGTCGCGCCCACGGACGGAGCCGGTCGCGTCTGGGACGCCATCCTGGCCGCCGGTCGCGAGTTCGGGATCGAGCCGGTCGGCTACTACGCCCTCAACACCCTCCGTCTCGAGAAGTGCTTCTACTACTGGGGGGACGACATCTGCCCCGGCGACACGCCGCTCGAGGCCAATCTCGGCTTCTGCGTGCGGTTCGACAAGGGCGACTTCATCGGACGCGACGCCCTCCTCCGGCAGCGCGCGGCCGGGCTCCAGCGGAAGCTCGTGCCCCTCATCCTCGATGGGGCGGCGTGCGTGCTCTGGGGTGGGGAGGCGGTCGTCGCCGGAGGAGTGGTCGGCCGGGTTCGGAGCGGCGGATACGGCCACGCAATCGGGCAGACCATCGCCCTGGCCTACCTCCCGCTCGAGCTGGCGCGGCCGGGCATGCAGGTCGCGGTGGAGTCGTTCGGACGGCTCGTGCCGGCGGAGGTCCGGACGGCCCCGCTCTGGGACCCCGGGGGCGAGCGTGTCCGCGGCTGACCCCGGGAACGCCGCCGATTCGCCCGAGTACCAGGGGCGGCGACTCCGCGTAAGGCGGGAGCGACACGTCCTCCCCGACGGCCGTCACGTCGCGCTCGACGCGGTTCGGGTGCCCGCCGTGGCCTACGTCCTGCCGCTCCTCGACGCCGGCCGGGTCGTCCTGATCCGGCAGTACCGGCCGATCGTGGGCGCGGAGATCTGGGAGTTGCCGGCCGGCACGATCGAGGCCGGAGAGTCGCCCGAGGCGTGCGCCCGCCGCGAGCTGGTGGAGGAGGCGGGGTACGAGGCCGGGCGCCTCGAGCCGCTCGGGGAGGCGCTCGCCGACCCTGGGCTCACGGACGAGCGGATTTTCCTGTTCGTCGCCCGCGACCTCCGGCCGGTGGCCCGGGGCCTCGACGCCGACGAGCACATCGAGGTGGAGGCGGCGCCGCTCGCCGAGGCCTACCGGATGGCAGACGCCGGGGAGATCCTCGACGCCGGGACCCTCGTCGCGCTCTACCGCTTCCGAGCCGGCGCCGACTCCTGATCCCGCGCCGGCGGAACCGGTCTCAGGGCGGGCCCTGGAAGCGCGGTAGGACCTTGGTGCCGAGGAGCTCGATGGCCCGCATCACCTGGTTGTGGGTCGTCACGCCGGCCTGGACCATCAGGATCAGCTGGTCGACGCCGACCCTCGCCCAAGCCTCGACGACCCGGGAGCAGGTGTCCGGATCGCCGCCCACCACCATGTGGTCGCGAACGAGCGCGTCGTCCGTGTATTTCGCGAAGCGCGCGCGGTCGAAGTCGGGCCCGAAGCGCACGCGGTTGAGCGGTGCGTCGTTGTCCCCGAGATACCATCGCGCGGCGGCGCCCGCGATCGCCCGGCCGCGGCGATCGTCGGTGTCGCAGTAGGCCGTCATGAAGGCGGCCACCTGGAAGTTGGGCGTCGCGCCGAAGAAGTCTGCCGGATCGGCCGTCGCCTGCGCCGCGCGGTAGGCCGCCACCGCCGGCGCCAGCTCTCCGGGCGGCACGGCCGTGAACCCGAGCACGCCGAGCCCGGCGCGCGCGGCGCTCGCGAAGGTCGCCTGGCTCATCGCCGCCACCCAGAGGGGCGGGTGCGGCTTCTGGACCGGCTTGGGGACGAGCTTCCGTTCGGGGAGCTCGTAGTGCCGGCCCTTGTGCCCCGGGAAGGTGTCGCTCACGAAGAGGGCGCAGATCACGCGCAGGGCCTCGTCCCAGACCTCCCGGGACTGCTCGATCGAGACGCCGAACGCCTCGGTGTGGTACCAGGAGGCTCCCCGCCCCGTGCCGAGGTCCAGGCGCCCGTTGGACAGGATGTCGAGCGTGGCCGCCCGCTCGGCGACGCGGAGCGGGTGGTTGCAGGGCAGCACGACCACGCCGTGCCCCAGCCGGATCCGGGTGGTCCGGGCGGCCAGCGCCGCCAGGAAGACCTCGGGCGCGGAGCTATGGGCGATCTCCTCGTAGAAGTGGTGCTCGGTCGCCCAGTAGTAGTCGAAGCCGACCTCCTCGGCGAGCACCGCCTCGGCGAGGGTGTCCCAGTGGATCCGGTGGTCGACGTTCTCGCCGTCGGGCCACGGCTTCGGCGCCTGCATCTGGGCGATGAGGCCGAACTTCATTGGAACACCTGCTGGATCGTCGCCTCATCGCGGACTCGCTCATCCGTCACGCGGGAACGCTAGCCCGGCCCTTGCGTCACGTCAATCGGGGCGTTGACAGCGGCGAACGGGCGTCGCTACAGTCACGCGCGGAGGGACCGCGGCGATGCACTTCTCGCACCTCGTCCTCTGCGACCGGCGCGAAGGCCAGTCCAGCCAGGAGCGCTACGAGGAGCAGCTCGCCGAGGTGCGCCTCATGGACCAGCTCGGGTACTGGGCCTGCTGGTTCGCCGAGCATCACTTCGCGGGCTACGCGCTCGTGCCCGATTGCCTGCTCATGGCCGCGGCGGCCGCCCGCGAGACGCGGCGAATCCGGCTCGGCACCGGCGTGGTCGTTCTCCCGTTCCAGCACCACCCGATCCGCGTCGTGGAGCAGGCGGCGATGGTCGACTGCCTGAGCGGCGGGCGGCTCGAGCTGGGTCTCGGCCGCGGGTATCAGCCGCACGAGTTCATGGGTTTCGGCGTGAAGCTCGAAGAGAGCCAGGAGCGCTTCGACCAGTCGCTGTCCGTGGTTCGCCAGGCCCTGGCCCAGCTCCACGGGCTCGACTACCAGACGCCGCTCTTCCAGGGGCGCCACGCGAGCATCTATCCCAAGCCGGTCCAGAACCCGATCCCGTGTTGGGGGGCGTCGATCAGCGAGGCGTCGTTCGCTCGGTACGGGACGCTGGGTTGGCCCATCCTGACGTTCCCCGCGAACCAGAAGCCGGAGGCCCTCCGGGCTCAGATCGACACCTACCGGCGTGTATTCCGGGAGCACGGACACGACCCGGCGCGGATGCGTGTGGCCCTGACCCTGTTCTGCTACCTCGCCGAGAGCGCGGTTGAGGCGAACGAGACGTTCGAGCGTGGCATGGAGAAATACTTCGGCTTCCTCGACAGCATCACCGTCCACGCCGAGGCCCAGCAGCACACCCTCTACGACCGGATCCCGACCCTGGCCCGCCTCTCCGGGTCGCCGGAGGACGCGGTCAAGCGCCTGCGCGAGCTGATCGATTACTTCGAGGTCACAGACGTGCTCAACGTGACCCAGTTCGCCGGCTACCTGAGCCACGCGCAGATCACCCGCTCCATGCGCCTCTTCGCCGACCGGGTGATGCCGCACTTCTCGACGCCGCGTCACTGATTGGTGTGATGCGGCCGCGACAGCGCGTCTCGTCCGGCGGGCGCTGGGAGCCCCTCGTCGGTTACTCCCGCGCCGTGCGGGTCGGCGACACGGTCTGGGTGTCCGGCTGCACGGCGGCCGGCCAGGACGGCGTCGTGGTGGGTCGGGGGGACGCCTACGCCCAGACCGCCCAGGCGATCCGCACGATGGCGGTGGCGCTCGAACAGCTCGGTCTGGGTCTCGGCCACGTCGTGAAGACGGGCGTTTACCTGGCCGACATGGGCCAGTGGGAGGCCGTCGCCCGCGCGCACCGCGAGGCGTTCGGAGACGTCCGGCCGGCCTGCACGTGGGTCGAGTGCGGCACGATGATCCACCCGGACATGCTGGTCGAGATCGACGCGATCGCGGTCGACTGAGCGACGGTCATGGAGCCCTTCTCCGCCCGCGCCTTCGGATACGGCTCGCTGGCCGTGTCCGCTGAGCGCGCGCTGACGGCGGCTCGGGAGCAGCTCGGTGTGCGGCGCGCCGCGCTCTTCTGGCTAGACGACGCCGGGGGCCGTCTCGCCTGCGTCTCGACGACCAGCGTCGGCAACGCCGGCGGGGCGGACGGCTGGCTGGGCCAGACCCTCGAGGCCGGCGTGGGCATGGCGGGGCGCGCCGTGAGGGAAGGGCGTCCGGTCTGGACGCCGGACCTGCTCGCCGACCCGCGGGTGCCGATCGCCCCGTGGCTCCGGGAGCGGCTCGAGGCGGAACACCTCCGGGTGGTGGCGGCGGCGCCGGTCAGGGTGGACGGGGTGGTCCGGGGCGCCCTCGGCTTGCTCGACGGACCCGGCCGGACCTACGACGACGAGGCGCTTCGCCGGATCGCGATCCTGGCCGACGAGGTCGCGGCCGACCTGGCGCGCGCCGCGTCCGCCGCGTCCTGACCGGGTTCCGGACGCCTCACCCGGCCGCCAGGCGGTCGATCCGGGGCAGCACCTCGGTCTCTGCGGCGTGGAGATCCTGCGGGAAGTCGATCTCGATCCAGGGCAGCCCGGCGGTCGACGCCATCGTGAAGGCGTGCATGCCCAGCAGGCCGTCGATCGCGACCTCGTAGTCCCCGTCGACCTGGCCTCCCCGGACCATCCGGTCGAGCGCGGCCACCAGGGCGGCGCCCGCCGCGCGCCCGATTTTCACGAAGCCGACCCACTCGGCCCTCGCCTCGTACGGGACGGCGGGCGGGCCGCTCACGCCGCGCCGGAGCGCCACGACCCGCTCCCCGGACCGGTAGAGGTTGATCTCCTCCCCGGTGTCGACGAAGTCGGGCTCGCCGAGGAACACGCTCGGCGCGGGCGCGCGCGCGACGCGCTCGAGCAGCGGGGGCGCGAACAGCACGTCGCCGTCGGCCAGGACCACGTCGTCCCGCTCGAACTCGGCGCGGCCCGCCCAGAGCGACAGCCGCGGCCCCTTCTCGAACTCGGGGTTCACGGCGTAGCGGAGCGGCATGCCGCGATGGGACGAGCCGAGGGCCGCCCGGATCATCTCCTGCCGGTAGCCGACCACGAGCACGGTCTCGTGGACACCCGCGGCCTGGAGCCCGTCGAGCAGGCGGGCCAGGAGGCTCCGCCCTCCCAGCTCGATCAGGCCCTTGGGACGGTCGTCGGTGAGGGGGGCGAGGCGCTTGCCCATGCCCGCGGCCAGGACGAGACCCGTCAAGGCTTCTTCCCCTTGGTCGCGGCCGCGTCGTCGAACTGGAGCTCCTCCTGCTTCGACTTGAGCCGCTGGAGGAGGTCGGCGTAGCCGGATTGCTGGATGATGCGGTTGAACTGCGACCGGTAGTTTCCGACCAGGCTCACGTTCTCGATGAGCACGTCGTACACGCGCCAGCGGTCGCCGACCTTCTGCATCCGGTAGTCGATCGGGATCTGCGTTCCCGCCTTCGTCACCAGCTTGGTCCGCACCGTCGCCTGGTCTCCGTCGACGGTCTCCTCGCCGAACACGATCTTCTCGCCGCTGTACGCTTCGATCTTCCCGACGTAGGAGCGCTCCAGGAGATCCGCGAAGAGCGCCGTGAACTCCTCACGCTCCTGGGGCGAGCGCGCCTGCCAGTGCCGGGCGAGCGCCCGCTTGCCCGTCTCCGGCCAGTCGAAGACCTCGTTGGCGGCGGTCCGGATCTTCTGCCGCCGCTCCTCCGCCTTGCCGGGCTGCCGGAGGGCGGGGTCCTGCACGATCGCGAGGATCCGGTCGATGGTCCCCTTGAGCTGATCGGTCGGCACGCCGGCCTCGGCCGCGCGCCCGGCAACCACCAGGGAGAGCGCGACGACGAGCGCGGCGACCATGAGCCGTCGCATGCGATCTGTCCTCCTGAGGGAGTCTCTCACGGCTTCGGCGGCACGAGCCGCTGGACCTCGGCGACGTCCTGGCCTGCGGCGTGGGCTAGCTGTTCGAGGCCGAACACGTAGGCGTACAGCGCCTGGAAGTACTCGGCGCGGCTCCGCGCGTACTGGGCGAACGCGTCGGCCAGGTCGTCCGGATCGCCGAGCCCGAGGTCCACATTCGAGGAGCTCGCGACCAGCCAACGCTTGGCGTTGTCATGCGCTTCGGCGAGCACCTTCACGTTTCGGGCCGCCTCGACGATGGTCGTGTGCGCGTCGCGCACCTGGAGCGGGATGTTGTCGGTGGCGAACAGCTGGAGCGCCTCCAGCTTCTGCACCTCGGCCTCGGCCTCCTTGACCTTTCCTGCGCGGATCCCGAAGTCGAGACTGTACTTGAAGCCGACCACCGGTCCGACGGCGGCGTGGTAGAGCGGGTCGATGACGTAGGGGTTCTCCAGCCGGTCACGGTTCGTCGCGTACGCCAGGTCGCCCAGGAGGCCCACGAAGAACAGAGGATAGGCTTGCTTCCGCTCGACCTCCACCAGGCGCCGGCGCGCCTGGATCCCCTCGCGGAGCTGGGCGAACTCGGGGCGGATCGCGATCGCGTCCCTGACGTAGGTGTCCACCGACGGGAGCGGCCGGATGTCCTCCGGCAGTGCGGCGTCCGCGGGCTCGATCGCCACGCCCGGGGGCTGCCCGGTCCAGGCCCCGAGGGCCTGCGTCGCGAGGTCGATCGTCTTCTCGGTCTGGTGGAGCCCCCGGTCGAGCTCCCCCAACTTGGCGCGGAACCGGAACACGTCGATGTCGGTGGCGTACCCGCCCTCGACGAGCCGCTCGGTGCGCGCGATCGCGTCCTCGACCTGCTGGCGCACCTCGAGGAGGAACGCGCGGATCGACTTGGCGGCCACGATCCCCCAGTACGCCTGTTTCACGCGGAGGGCGACCTCGGTGCTCTTGACGTCGACGCCGGCCTGGGCGGCGCGGACGCCGTGCTCGGCAGCTAGGCGCGCGTTCTCGACCAGGCCCCACGTGAAGATCGGCTGGATGATGCTGACCCCGCCCCGGACGAAGACCCCGGTGATGTCCGTCGAGTACTGGTCGTCCGGCGAGCTGACCTGGTCGCCGCGCGCCCGTGGCGAGGGGCCGAGCGCCGTGGACAGCTCGATCTGCGGGCGCCCGATGCCGAGGGCCTGGAGCTGCTTGCCCCGGTATCCCTCCACCTCGGCCAGGGCCTGGCGGGTCTCCGGGCTCCGCTGGAGCGCCGCGCGGAGGCTCTCCTCGAGCGTGAGCCGGACGGACGGCGCCGCGGGCGCCGTCTGGGCCGGGGGCGGCGTGGCGGCGCCCTGGGCGTGGCCTTCCCGGGGCGCGAGCCCCGTTAACACCGCGACGGCGACGGGCAAGGCGGCCCGAAGCCAGTGGCGACTTCCTGCCCGGAGGAGGTGCATCACCTATACCTTTCCGAACACATACTTGGATATCAACTCCTCGAGGTCAACCGGAGCCTCGACCTCCGTGAGCCGCCCCCCGGGAGCCACCAGCTTGTCCGACCCCCCCGGACTGATCTGGACGAACTTCTCGCCGATGAGGCCTTTCGTCTTGATGGAGACGATCGCGTCGCTCTGGAGCTTCACCGCCTCGTCGATCCGGAGCGCGACCCGCGCCTGGTAGTCCTGGAGCCCGATCGACTGGACGCGCCCGACCGAGACGCCGGCGATCTCGACGGCGGCGCCGGACTTTAGGCCGCCCACGCTCGGGAAATCGGCGTAGACGACGTAGCCCTGACGTCCCAGGACGTCCACCCGGCCCAGGTTCACGGACAGGTACGCGAGCGCGAGGATCCCCGCGATCATGAAGAGCCCGACCCCGATCTCGACTCGTCGACCCATGGCGGCGTTCGTGCCTCCTTCCGGCTTGCGCCGGCTCCCGCGACCGCCGGGGCCGGCGCGTCCGTTCCCCGCTAGACGGGCCGGTCCTCGATCTCGCCGTGGATGAAGCGGCGCACGACGGGATCGCTCGAGCCCTGGACCTCCTCCGGCGTGCCCACCGCGTGGATCCGGCCCTCATGGAGCACGGCGACGCGATGGGCGATCCGGAAGATCTCCGGGATCTCGTGGCTGACCATGACGGCCGTGAACCCGAACTTGCGATGCAGCTCGACGACCAGGTGGTGGATCGAGTTGACGAGGATCGGGTCGAGGCCCGTCGTCGGCTCGTCGAGGAACACAACTTGCGGCTCCGTCACCAGCGCCCGGGCGATGGCGACGCGCTTCCGCATGCCGCCGGAGATCTCGGCGGGATACTTGTGTCCCATCTCGCCGAGACCCACCTGGGCGAGAGCCTCGCGCGCCCGCGGCAGGAGGTCCGCTGCCGGAATCCGGCGGCGCTCCCGGATCGGGAACAGCACGTTGTCCAGCACGGTGAGCGAGTCGAAGAGCGCTCCTCCCTGGAAGACGACCCCGAAGCGCTCGCGCACCCGGTCGAGGGCGCGCCCCTGGAGGGTGACCACGTCCTGACCGTCGATGACCACGCGCCCGGCGTCGGGCCGGACGAGCCCCAGGAGGTGCCGGAGGAGCACGGACTTCCCGCCGCCCGAGCGGCCGATGACGACCATCAGCTCCGATGGGGCGACGTCGAGGTCGACTCCCCGCAGGACCTCCTGGCTGCCGAAGCGCTTGTGGAGCCCCTCGATGCGGATCGCCGGGACGGGGGACGCGGTCACGGCAGCACCGAGCCCAGGAAGTAGTCGAGGACGAGGATCAGGACCGAAGCCAGGACGACCGCCTCCGTCGTCGCGCGGCCCACGCCCTCGGCGCCGTGGCCGACGTGGAACCCCTTGTAGCAGGCGACCCACGTGATGACGAGCCCGAACACCAGCGCTTTCCAGAATCCAACCCAGATGTCCCCGGTGTCGAGGAACGCCCGGATCTGCCCGAAGTAGGTGCCGGAGGACATCCCGAAGATCTTCACGGTCACGAGATAGCCGCCGTAGATGCCGACGACGTCGAAGACCCAGGCGAGCAGCGGCAGCGCGACGAGCCCCGCCACCAGCGTCGGCACGACCAGGTACCGCATCGGGTTGAGGGCCATCACGGTGAGGGCGTCGATCTGCTCGGTGATTCGCATGACGCCGATCTCGGCGGCGAGGGCGGATCCCGCGCGCCCGGTCACCATGAGGGCGGCCAGCACCGGCCCCAGCTCCCGGACGAGCGCGATCGCCACCAGCGGGCCCACGAAGGCCTCCGAGCCGACTCGCTGGAGCATGAGCATGCCCTGGAGTCCCAGCACCATTCCGGTGAACGCGCCGGTGAGGAGGATGACCGAGAGCGAGCGAAAGCCCACGAACCAGATCCGCTGGAGGGTCTGCCGGACCTTGAACGGCGGGCTGGCCGCCCAGCGGATCGCCTGGAGGAGGAACACGCCGAACCGCCCGAGGGCGGACAGGGCGTCGACGCCGAATCGCCCGAGATCCTGGAGGGAGTCGAGGACGAGAGAGCCGGGCATTGGAGGGGAGGGAGTTGTTGGTTGGCTCCGGCCGGACTCTACCGCGTGAGCCGGCGCCAGACCCCGAGGGCCCACAGTGGGAAGTAGTGGGCGTAGAGGTGGTACTGCAGGTAGAAGACCCGCGGAAAGCCCGTCCCGTTCCAGAGCACGTCGTCCCAGCCGCCGTCCGGTCGCTGGGTCCGCATGAGGAACTCGATCCCGCGCGTGACGGCCGGGACGTCCGCCGGGCCCGCCGCCATCAGCCCGAGGAGCGCCCAGGCTGTCTGGCTGGCCCCCGAGATCCCGCGTCCCTTGAGGTGGGTGTCGGCGTAGGAATCGCAGGTCTCGCCCCACCCTCCGTCCGGATTCTGGCGGGCCTCCAGCCATCGGACCGCGCGCCGGACCATCGGGTCCTCGACGCGGATCCCGACCGCTCCCAGCCCGCGCAGGACCGACCACGTCCCGTAGAGGTAGTTCACGCCCCACCGCCCGTGCCAGGCTCCTTCGGGCGTCTGGGTCCGGCGGAGGAAGGCTACGCCCCGCTGGATCGCCGGATCGTCCGTCGGCACCCCGAGCCGGCCCAGGCACTCGACGCAGCGCGCGGTGAGGTCCTCGGTGGCCGGATCGAGGAGTGCCCCGTGATCGGCGAACGGGATGTTGTTGAACAGGAGGCGCGTCTGGTCCGTGTCGAAGGACGCCCAGCCGCCGTCCTTGCCCTGCATCCCCCGGAGCCACCGCACCGCGCGCTCGATGGCGGCGCGCCGCCGATCGTCGTCGGCGTAGTCGACCTGGGCCAGCCCCATGACGATCACGGCGGTGTCGTCGAGATCCGGGTAGTACGGGTTGTCGAACTGGAACGCCCAGCCACCGGGCGGCACCCCCGGACGCTTGACCTGCCAGTCGCCGGGCTCGAGCACCTGGCGGTCGAGGAGCCAGTCGGCGGTGCGGAGGAGCGCCGGGTGGCCAGTGGAGAGTCCCGACTCGAGGAGCGCGTTGAGCGCCAGCGCCGTGTCCCAGGTGGGCGACACGCAGGGCTGCACGTGGAAGCGGCGCGGCTCCTCGATCCCGAGTGCCTCGATTTCCTTCAGCTGGCCCGCGACCAGCCGGTGGTCGTCCGGGTAGCCCAGGAGTCGCATGGCCAGGATCCCGTTGACCATCGCGGGATAGATGCCGCCCAGACCGCCCGGGACGGCCATGCGAGGGGCCAGCCAGTCATGGGCGGCGCGGATCGCCCGCCCCCGCCAGGGACGGGGCCCGAACCCCTCCCACGTCTTGAGGAGCCCGTCGAGGCCGATGAAGATGTTCTTCCAGGACAGGAGCCCGCGGCGGGCGTACGCCGGATCGTCGAGATGGAGGTGATGCGCCCAGAGCTCGTCGATGCCCAGGTCGCGCGGAACGGGGTGCACCGGTCGCCGATCCATGACGATGAGGAGCGGGATGAGGACCGTGCGGGACCAGTAGGAGATCTCCCAGACGTTGAAGTAGGACCACCGGGGCAGGAGCATGATCTCGACCGGCATCGCCGGCACGCCGCCCCAGGGATACTGACCGAAGAGGGCCAGGGTGATCTTCGTGAACACGTTGGCTTGGGTCGGTCCGCCCCGCTCCAGGATCCACTCCCGCGCGCGAGTCAGCGAGGGGTCGGTAGCGGGCACCCCGGCCATCTTCATCGAGAAGTACGCCTTGATGGTCGCGGAGAGGTCGCCGACGCCTGCCTCGTAGAGGTTCCAGGACCCGTCCGAGCCTTGGCGGTCGCGGAGGTACGCGATGGCCTTCCGCTCGAGGTCCCGGTCGGCGGTGCCGAGGAGATGGCGGAAGAGGAGGTACTCGGACGTGATGGTGGTGTCGGCCTCGAGCTCCCCGAGCCAGAACCCGGCCGGGGCCTGAAGCCGCAGCAGGTGATCCTGCGAGCGCTGTAGCGCCTCGTCGATTCGGCTTTTTTCCATCATGCGTCGCTGGTCCGGCAGGCCGGGGGATAGTGTAGCATGAGTGGCTCGGGATCGATGGGTGGCACCGAACAGCTTTTCGTCCTCGACGTGCTGGGGCGCGTGTGGGGCAGCGTCGTGCTGCGCCCGTACGTGTTCGGGTTCCTCGCCGTCTACCTGACCGGCGCCGCCGCCGCCTGGGGCTGGCCCCGCGCGGCGGCCTTCACCGCCTGGGCCGGAACCGTGGCCTTCGCCGCCGAGTGGAGCTCCACGCGCGTTGGGGTGCCGTTCGGTCTCTACCACTACACCGGCGCGACGGCCGGGCGCGAGCTCTACCTCTCGAACGTCCCGTTCTTCGACCCGCTCTCCTTCACGTTTCTCGCCTACGCGAGCCTCGGCCTCGCCGGGCTGCTCCTCGGCGGGGCGGGGACGGACCGGAGCCTCGGCGCGCGGATTCGGCTGGCGGGCCTGGCCGGGCTCCTGATGATGTGGCTCGACGTCGTCATCGACCCCCTGGCCGTGCGGGGCGACCGATGGTTCCTCGG
This sequence comes from Candidatus Methylomirabilota bacterium, assembly GCA_036257195.1. Taxonomy (GTDB): domain Bacteria; phylum Methylomirabilota; class Methylomirabilia; order Rokubacteriales; family DASRDR01; genus DASRDR01. The sequence continues at coordinate 40,037 of DATAFX010000162.1, forward strand.
CCGGATCTTCTACTACCCGGAACCCGGCTGGTATTTCGGGGTTCCGACCGCGAACTTCGTCGGCTGGGTGGCCGTCGGGGCAGCGATCGCGTGGGGGTGGGGCTATCTCGGCCCGTGCCTGCGCGGCGTGCGGCCAGTCTGGGGCGCATGCCTTCCGGGGCACGAGCTCCAGGCGTTGGCCCTCTACTACCTTGTCCTCGCCTTCAACCTGTCGGTCACCCTGGTCGTGGCCGAGCCCGCGCTCTTCTGGACCGGTGTCCTGCTCCACGTGCCGCTGGCGGCGGTTGTAGTATGCTCTCTAAGATCGCGGGAGCAGGCGGGCTCGGCGCCGATGCGCGCTGGGGAGCCCGTGTGACCTCCGGCGCGACGAGCCTATGAGCGTACCCCTGTCCCAGATGTGGACCGTCGCGAGCTACGTGCTCGCCCAGCGCTTCCGCGGGCGCCGGAAGTACCCGCTCGTCCTGATGCTGGAACCGCTGTTCCGTTGCAATCTCGCCTGTGCGGGCTGCGGCAAGATCCAGTACCCCGGCCAGATTCTCCGGAAGCACCTCACCGTCGAGCAGTGCCTTCGGGCAGTGGACGAGTGCGGGGCCCCCATCGTGTCCATTCCCGGGGGCGAGCCCCTCATGTACCCGGAGATCGGGCGGCTCGTGACGGAGCTGGTGGCGCGGAAGAAGTACGTCTACCTCTGCACGAACGCCATCCTGCTGAAGGAGAAGCTCGAGGCCGGCGTCTTCACGCCCTCGAAGTACCTCTCGTTCAGCATCCACATGGACGGGCTCCGAGAGGAGCACGACGAGGCGGTCTGCAAGGACGGCGTCTTCGACCAGGCCGTCGAGGGGATTCGTGAGGCGCTCGGCCGCGGCCACCGCGTGACCACGAACACGACCCTCTTCGAGGGCGCCGACCCCGAGCGTGTCCGCCGGTTCTTCGACGCGATGATGGACCTCGGCGTCGAGGGGATGATGGTCTCGCCCGGCTACAGCTACTCGAAGGCTCCCGACCAGGAGCACTTCCTCCGTAAACAGCGGGCGAACGAGCTCTTCCGCCGCATCCTGTCGAGCCCGAAGCGCCGGTGGCGGTTCAACCAGTCCCCGCTGTTCCTCCAGTTCCTCATGGGCAAGCGGGACTACGAGTGCACGCCCTGGGGGAACCCGACCTTCAACGTCTTCGGCTGGCAGCGCCCCTGCTATCTCCTCCAGGAGGGCTACGCCCGGACGTTCCAGGAGCTGATCGACGGTACCCGCTGGGAGCGCTACGGAAAGCGGAGCGGCAACGAAAAGTGCCGCGACTGCATGGTCCACTGCGGGTTCGAGGCCACGGCCGTCCAGGAGACCTTCTCCAGCTGGCGCGGGCTCCGGGACACGGTGGTTGCCACCGTGTCCGGGCGCGCATGATGGAGGGCGAGAAGACCCTCGAGGGGTGGACGCCCGAGCCGGATGCCGAGCTGCCCCTCGCCCACATCGTTGACCTCGCGTTCGACTACCGGGGCAACACCACGGTCGTGAAGCGAGACGGCACGGAGCTCCACGGCTACGTGTTCAACCGCGACGCCGATGTCGAGGCGCCGTACCTCGAGATGTTCGACACCGACGGCGGTGGACCCTACCGCGTGCCCTACGCGGAGGTGCGCACGATCCACTTCACCGGGAAGGACACCGCGGCGGGGAAGTCCTACGCCGCCTGGATCGCCCGGAAGCAGGCGGAGAAGGCCGGGCGGCAGGCGGGCCACGCGCCGCCGTGACGTCGGGGGCGGGCTCACGCGCGAGGATCGCGTCCTTCTCGTCGCCGGCCTCGCGCTGGAAGCCCGCGGCCTGCTCCGCCGCTTGCCGCCCGCCACGCGCCGGGCGCTGACCGTTAGGACCGTGGGCCCCCGCGCCGCCGGCCTCGATCGCCTCGACCTCGGCCGCCCCTCCTTCAAGCCCGCCGCTCTGCTCGTGACGGGGCTCGCCGGGGGTTGCGGGCCGGAGCTTCGGCCCGGCGACGTGGTCGTCGGCGACCCCGTGGCCACCGCGGGTAAGGGGCTCGGCGGAGATGGCGGGGATCCGGATCTCCGTCGCCGGGCGGTCAAGGCGCTCGATGCCGCTCGTCTTCGCTACCGGATCGGGCGACTCCTCACGGTGGACGAGGTCGTGACGAGCCCGGCGGCCAAGGCCGAGTGGTGGCGGAGTGCGGGGGTGCTGGCCGTCGACATGGAGAGCGCGCACGTGCTCGCCTGGGCGCGCCGCGCCGGGATTCCCGCACTGGCGGTTCGGGCGATCGCCGACGGCCCGGACGACGAGGTGCCCGGCGAGCTCTTCACCCTGGTGGGGCCGGACGGCCGCATGCGGGCCCGGGACGCGGCGAGGCTCCTGGGACGGCCGACCCTGCTCGGCGCGGCCTGGCGCCTTGGCCGGCGATCGCGGCGGGCCCTCGGGAGCCTCGCGCGCTTCGTCCGGGGCTTCGTGGACCTCTCGGACGAGCCCTGAGACCTCTCGCCGTTCTCCTCGCCGCCTGCCTCCTCGCGCTTCCGGCCCCGGCGGCGGGCGACACCTCGTATTCCTTCTTCCCGCTGCCCGCCTTCGACACCGACCCGAACGAGGGGGAGACCTACGGGATCCTGCCGGTCTGGATGTTCAAGGACGAGCAGGGCCGGGTCCGGACCATCATCGCCCCGTCCGTGACGTGGAACGAGATCCGGGGGGTGACCGGGACTTTCCGGTACTTCCTCTACGCGAGCGCCCTCGAGCGCCTGGAGATCATCGGCTCGTACTCCGAGAAGATCGACCGCGAGCTGAAGCTCCAGTACAGGAACCTCGACGTCTTCGGTGGCCGGTTCCACACGGACTTCACCCTCCTGCACGAGCGCGTGTCGTCGATCCGCTTCTTCGGCATCGGGCCCTCGTCTCAGAAGGAAGACGAGTCCAACATGACGCTCGAGACGACGGGCGTCTACTTCATCTTCGGCGTGAACATCTCGAAAACCATGCGGTTGTCTCTCGGCGAGACGCTCCAGCGCTTCGAGGTCGGTCCCGGCGGGGTGCCCGGGCTGCCGTTCACTGGCGACCTCTTCCCCGACCTGCCGGGCGTCCAGGGCGCCACGATCCACGCTCAGCGGGTCGCCCTCATCCACGACAGCCGTGACTCGCAGACCACCCCGACCGAGGGTCTCTACGTGAGCCTGTTCGCCGAGGCCTCCACGGAGCTCCTCGGGAGCGACGCCGACTACCTGAAGGCCGGAGCCGCTGCCATCTACCTGAAGCCGTTCTTCAACCGCCGGCTGGTCGTCGTCACCCGGGGGCTTTTCGAGGGGACGTCCGGTGAGTCCAACACCCCCTTCGAGGTGCTGCCCACGCTGGGCGGCGTCGATACCCTGCGAGGCTTCGGCGAGAATCGGTTCTACGGGGACGCCCGGGCGCTCTTCAGCGCCGAGCTGAGAGTCAAGGTCCTTCGCATGAAGATCTTCGGCGTCGACGCCGAGTTCGAGGTCACGCCGTTCGTCGACATTGGCAAGGTCTTCAACTCCGCCCAGCAGTTCGTCGACACCCGCTTCGAGGTCACTCCCGGCCTGGGGTTCCGCGGGCTGGCGCCGCCGAGCGTCGTGGGCCACATCGAGTTCGCGTACAGCCGCGAGGGGCCCGCGATCTACGTGGGCCTCGACTACCCCTTCTGAGGCGCCTCCGGGATGAAGTCCCTCGTCACCGGCGGCAGCGGTTTCATCGGGAGCCACGTGGTGCGGGCCCTGGTCGCCGAGGGCGTCTCCGTGCGCGTGCTCGTCCGGCCGGCGAGCGACCGGCGCGCCCTGGGCGACCTGCCCGTCGAGGTGGTGACGGGCGACCTCGCTGATCCGCGCTCGCTGGCGCCGGCGCTGGCGGGCGTGGAGGTGCTGTACCACGTGGCCGCGGACTACCGGCTCTGGGCCCCTGACCCGTCCGTACTCTACCGCGTCAACGTTGGCGGGACGCGGAATCTGCTGCTCGCGGCGGCGGCCGCCGGCGTGGCCCGGGTCGTGTACACCTCGAGCGTCGGCGCCCTCGGCCTGCCGGCGGACGGCCGGCCGGGCACGGAGGAGACGCCGGCCAGGCTCGAGGACATGGTGGGCGACTACAAGCGCTCGAAGTTCCTGGCCGAGCGCGAGGCGGAGATGGCCGCCGCTCGCGGCCTGCCCGTGGTCATCGTGAACCCCTCGGCGCCGGTCGGGCCGTGGGACTGGAAGCCCACGCCCACCGGGCGGATGCTCGTGGACTACCTCCGGGGCCGGATGCTGGCGTACCTCGACACCGGGCTCAACGTGGTGCACGTCAAGGACGTCGCCCGGGGGCACCTCCTGGCCGCCGCCCGCGGCCGCCCGGGCGAGCGGTACATCCTGGGGCACGCCCAGGGGAACCTCGGCCTCCGCGCCATCTTCGAGCGGCTCGCGCCGCACACCGGCGTGCCGGCGCCCCGGGTGCGCCTGCCGCACCGGGCGGCTCTGGCGCTGGGGACCGTCGCCGAGCTGGTCGCCCGGCTCACGGGGAAGGAGCCCGTTGTCGCGCGGACGGCCGTCCGGATGGCGGCCAAGCGGATGTTCTTCGATCCGTCTAAGGCGATCAGGGAGCTCGGGCTGCCCCAGACGCCCGTGGACGAGGCGCTCCGTGACGCGGTGGACTGGTTCTGGGCGAACGGCTACGCGCCGCGCCGACGGCGTGTATAATCGGGGCGCCGTTCCGGCCCACGCGGTCGGCGTCACATCACGCCATGAACGCGGCTGACCTTTCCGCGGTCCTCACCCGTCGCAGCGGGTCGAACTTCTACTACTCGTTCCTATGCCTTCCGCGGCGGAAGCGGCACGCCATCTACGCGCTGTACGCCTTCTGCCGGACGGTCGACGACGCCGTCGACCAGGGGGCGGCCGGATCCAGCGAGCAGCGCCGCATCCTGGCGGAGTGGCGGCTCGAGCTGGCGCGCGCCTACGACGGCCGGCCGACGCAGCCGATCGCCCAGCACCTCGCCGAGGTGGTTCGCGCCTTTCCCGTCCAGCGCCAGCACCTCGAGGCGATCCTCGACGGCGTGGAGATGGACATCGACAAGCGCCGCTACGCCTCCTTCGAGGAGCTCCACGAGTACTGCTACCGCGTGGCGGCGGCGGTCGGTCTCGCCTGCATCGAGATCTTCGGCTACACCGACCCGAGGGCGCGGGACTACGCGGTCAACCTGGGCGTCGCGCTCCAGCTGACGAACATCATGCGCGATCTCCGCACCGACGGGGAGCGGGGACGCATCTACCTGCCCCTCGACGAGATCCGGCGGTTCGGCTACTCCGAGGACGAGCTGCTCCGCGGGCGGTACACGCCGGCGTTCGTCGGGCTGATGCGCTTCCAGGCCTCCCGCGCGCACGCGTACTACCGGGCCGCCAAGGCGGCCCGGCCGCCGGCCGATCGCCGCCGCCTGATCGCCGCCGAGATCATGGGCAGCATCTACCGCGCGCTCCTGCGGGAGATCGAGGCGCGGCAGTTCCGGGTCTTCGACGGTCGTATCCGGGTCTCCACTCCGAGGAAGATCACCCTCGCCCTCGGCGCCTACCTGCACGGCCAGCTCGCCCCATGAGGGCGGCCGTCCACGCGGGTAGCGGCGAGATCCGCCTCGAGACGCGGCCCGCCCCCCGGATCGGTCCCGGCGAGCTTCTGCTGCGGGTCCGGGGCTGCGGCCTGTGCGGATCGGACCTGGCGAAGCTCCGCGGGCCGGCGCCGCGCCCGGCTGTCCTCGGGCACGAGGTCGTGGGCGAGGTGGCGGAGGCCGGCGCGGGGGCGGAGGACTTCAGCCCCGGCGAGCGGGTGGTCGTGGCCCACCACGTCCCGTGCGGGGCATGCCACTACTGCCGGCGCGGCAGCGTCTCGATGTGTCGGGTGTTCAAGGCGTCCAACCTCGACCCGGGCGGCTTCGCCGAGTACGTGCGCGTGCCCGCCGAGAACGTACGCCACGTGACCTACCGCGTGCCGGCCGGCATGACCGACGCGGTCGCCTCGTTCACCGAGCCGCTCGGCTGCTGCGTCCGGGCCATCCGCCGGGCGAGGGTCGAGGCGGGGGACACCGTGGCCGTGGCCGGGCTGGGTGCGATGGGCTGCCTGCTTCTCCAGCTCGCGCGCCGGCAGGAGGCCCGCGTCGTGGGCGTCGATCCGATTCCGGCACGCCGGGCGCTGGCCGAGTCCCTCGGGGCGGAGGAGACCGCGGCTCCCGAGGAGGCCGCCGTCGCGATCGCGTCCGCCAGCGAGGGACGGGGCGCCGACGTGGTCGTCCTGGCGGCCGGGGCTCCCGCCCTCGTCCGCACCGCGATGGGCTGGGTGCGAGACGGCGGCGCCATTCATCTCTTCGTGGGCGAGGGTGAGGCGCCGGTGCCGCTCGGCGAGCTCTACAAGCGCGAGCTGACCGTCACCGCGACCTACTCGTCGTCCCCGGCGGACCTGGCCCTGGCCTTCGACCTCATTCGGAGCGGCGCGGTTCGCGTCGAGGAGCTCTGCTCCCATCGCGTCCCGCTCGAGCGCCTGGCCGACGCGGTCGGCCTCATGGAGCGGCGCGAGGCGCTCAAGGTGTTCGTCGAGGTGGGCGGGTGAAGGCGCAGGTCTTCTACGGCCCGGGCGACCTCCGCTTCGAGGATACGCCGGTCCCGGAGCCGGGGCCGGGCGAGGTGGTGCTCCGGATCGAGGCCGCGCTGACTTGCGGAACGGACGTGAAGACGCTCCGCCGGGGGCATCCCGTGATGATCCCGCGGGTGCCGACCAACTTCGGCCACGAGTTCGCGGGGACAGTCGCCGCGGTCGGGCCGGGGGTCGGCGGGGTCCGGCCCGGGGACCGGGCGGTGGCGGCCAACTCGGCCCCCTGCGGAGCGTGTCCGGCCTGCCGCCGTGACCAGGCGAACCTCTGCGACGACCTTCTCTTCGTCAACGGGGCCTACGCCGAGTACATCGCGCTCCCCCCGCGCCTGGTGGCTCGCAACCTGGTCCCGGTCCCGCCGGCCGCGGAGTCGGTGCGCGTCGCTTTCGCCGAACCGGTCGCGTGCTGTCTGCGAGCCATCGACGCGGCGGGCCCGGTGGCTGGCGACACGGTGGTCGTCCTGGGCCACGGTCCGCTCGGTCTGCTCCTGGGCCTCCTGGCCCGAGCCGGAGGAGCGCGGGTCGTCCTCGCCGGCAAGACCGGGCCCCGGCTCACGCGCGCCGATGGCCTCGGGTTCGCCGCCTGCGTTGACGTGGCGCGGGCGCCCGACGCCGTGGCCGCGGTGCGCGAGGCGGCGGGCCGCGACGTGCGCTGCGTGATCGAGGCGACCGGGAGACCGGAGGCGTGGGAGCAGGCCCTGGCCGTCGCGGGGAAGGGAGGCACGGTCGTCTTCTTCGGGGGATGCGCGCCCGGAACGAGCGTCCGCCTAGACACACGGCGGGTTCACTACGAGGAGCTCAGGCTCCTCGGCGTCTTCCACCACACACCGGGGTTGATCCGACGGGCCGTCAGCCTGCTCGCCGACGGCACCCTCGATCCCATGCCCTTGGTCACCCACCAGATGGGGCTGGCGGATGTGCCGAGGGCGCTCGACCTCATGAGCCGGGGCGAAGCGCTGAAGGTCCTCATCCGACCGTGACGCCTCCGATCGCGGAGACGTGAGGGATCGCGGCGGGGGCCCGATGTGGGCGGCCGGTGTGCTGGCCACCCTGGTCACGCTTGCCCCGCCGAGCGAGGCATCGGCCCTCGACCCGATCGTCGCCGGGACCAAGGACGTGGGCCTCGGGGGAACCATCTCGATCAGCCACGGGACGAGCGACGGCTTCGACACCGTGACCGGGCTCCAGCTCCTGCCCCACGTCGGGTTCATCGTCACGGATTCCGCCGGCCCCAGCCTGCTGCGCGGCAACCTCGAGGCCCTGGTCGAGCCGACTCTCATGCACCTCGGGAGCGACGCAGGCTCCGCGACGGTCCTGGGGGTCTCGACGCTCGCCCGGTGGATCTTCTCCGGAACGCCGCGCCTCCGGACCTACGTCGAGGGGGGCGTGGGGGTGCTGGTGGGCGAGCCGCACCTCCAGCAGACCGACTGCGAGACGAACTTCCTCCTCCAGGCCGGCACCGGGGTCATGGTCGTCCTTTCCGACACGACGACCCTGAGCGTCGGATACCGGTTCCAGCACATCTCCAACGGGGGGACGTGCAGCTTCAACGTGGGCATCAACTCGAGCGCGCTGTACCTGGGCGTCAACTACTTCTTCCGCTGACGCCCGGCGGGGGATTCGCGTTGCTTGCGCCGGCCGACCCGCGGCCTCTATACTGAAGGCCGATGCCCACCGAAGGCCACAAGCCGTCTCGGAATCCAACACCGGCGCCGCTCGCCGAGATCGTCCTGGCCGGCCCGCGAGGCTTCTGCGCCGGCGTCGAGCGCGCCATCGAGATCGTCGAGCAGGCCCTCGAGGTCGTCGGCGTGCCGATCTACGTGCGCCGCGAGATCGTCCACAACCGTCACGTGGTCGAGGCCCTGCGCGAGAAGGGGGCCGTGTTCGTGGACGAGCTCGACGAGGTGCCGGAGGGCGCGACGGTCATCTTCAGCGCCCACGGGGTGTCGCCCGCGGTGCGGGAGGCCGCGACGAGCCGGAACCTCCGGGTGATCGACGCGACCTGCCCGCTGGTCACCAAGGTGCACCTGGAGGCCATCCGCTACGCGAAGGACGGTCGCACGATCGTACTCGTGGGCCACGCGGACCACGACGAGGTGATCGGGACGCTCGGGGAGGCGCCGCGGCGCATCGTCGTCATCGACTCGGTCGAGGAGGCGGAGCGCCTGGTCGTCGAGGACCCTCAGAAGGTCGCGTACCTGACGCAGACCACGCTGTCCGTGGACGACACCAAGGCGGTCATCGAGGTGCTGCGACGCCGGTTCCCGGCCATCCTGGGGCCATCGCGCGACGACATCTGCTACGCGACGCAGAACCGGCAGGCCGCCGTCAAGCAGCTCGCCAACGACGTCGACCTGGTGCTGGTGCTGGGCGCGGCGAACAGCTCGAACGCGAATCGCCTGCGGGAGGTCGCCGAGGCGCTCGGCACCCCGGCCCGGCTCATCAACGACGTCCGCGACATCCGCCGGGAGTGGCTCGACGGGTGCCGGCGCATCGGCGTGACCGCCGGCGCCTCGACGCCGGAGTTTCTCGTGCGCGAAGTGGTCGACTACCTCGGGGAACGGGGCGCGCCGGCCGTGCGAGAGTTCCGCGTGGTGGAGGAGGATGTCCGCTTCGGATTGCCTCACGAGCTCCTCGAGATCGCCCGGCAGAAACACGCGCCGGCCGCCGCGTCGTAGTCCCGGCCGCTTGTCCGCCCAGCCCGGCTGGCGCGCCCCTGTCGTTTCGTGAGCCCGGCACGCGAAGCCGCCGCTGTCGTGGTGGGTGGTGGCATCTGGGGTTGCTCGATCGCCTATCATCTGGCTCGGGCCGGCCTGCGCGACGTGGTCGTCCTCGAGCGGCGCGAGCTCGCGTGCGGGAACACTCCCCAGGCGGCCGGCCTCGTCGGCCAGCTGCGATCGAGCGAGCTCATGGTGCGGTCCATCCGGCGCGTCGTAAAGCGTCTCGAGGGCTGGGCGATCGAGCACGGGGAGGAGAGCGGCTTCCGGCAGGTGGGGAGCTTCAAGCTCGCGCTGACGGAAGGACGGGTCCGGGAGCTCGAGGAGCACGTCGCCAACGCGCGGTCGTGGGGCCTCGAGGTCGAGCTGGTGACGCCGAGGGCGGCGGGCGCCCGCGTCCCCTTCCTCGACACCACCGGCGTCCGGGCGGCGGCGTGGATTCCCGGAGACGGTTACGTGGAGCCGTACACGCTGGCCATGACGATCGCGCGCGCCGCGCGGCGCCTCGGGGTGACCTTCGAAACTGGCCGGCCGGTCACCGCGATCCGGGTCGAGCGGGGCGCCGTGCGCGGGGTGGACACGCCGGCGGGCCCGCTCCTCGCCCCGCGCGTCGTTGTCGCGGCGGGTCCCTGGGTCGAGCGGGTTGCGGGTGCGGTCGGCCTGGCGGTGGACACGGTGCCGCTCCGGCACCAGCACTGGACGACCGCGCCGATGGCCGCCGTGCCGGCGGATCTGCCGGTGGTCCGGGTGCCGGATGCCTCCGTCTACATCCGGCCGGAGGTTGGGGGACTCATGCTCGGCGGGTTCGAGGCGCGTCCCAAGGCGTTCTCGATGGCGGAGCTGCCGGCCACGTTCGAGATCGAGCACACGGAGAAGGACCTCGGCGTGCTGGAGGAGCTCGCGACGGGACTCACGCGCGCGTTCCCGGCGCTCGACGGGGCTCCCGTCCTCAAGGGCTGCGCCGGGCTGCCGACCTTCACGCCGGACGGCAACTACCTCCTGGGCGCGGCCCCCGGGGTCCGCGGCCTCTGGGTGGCGGCCGGCTGCAACGCGATCGGGATCGCCGGGTCGCTCCTCGTCGGCGAGTGGCTGGGCGAGCTGGTCTTGGAGGGACGGACCCAGGTCGACACGAGCAGTCAGGCCCTCGACCGGTTCGGCCCCCGGTACACTGAGCGCCGGCGCCTCAGAGAGGCCTGCGAATCGATCTACGGGAACTTCTACAGCCTGGACAAGGGAGCCTTCTGAGGTGCGCCGTCCCCGCCGGACGGCCCGGTCGCCGCGCGCCTCGGCGTCGGGCGATGCCTTGACCGTCCAGGGAGCGGCCTGACGGTGGCCCAGGAGCGTTTCGCCAAGATCGTCTGCACGATTGGCCCGTCGTCCCTCGCCGAGGGCATCCTCGAGCAGATGGCCCGAGCGGGGATGGACGTCGCCCGCCTGAACTTCTCCCACGGCACCCACGCGGAGCACCGGCAGGCGATCGAGCGCATCCGGTCCGTAGAGATCAGGATCGGGAAGCCGATCGCGATTCTCCAGGACCTCCAGGGACCGAAGATCCGCCTGGGCACGTTCGCCGGCGGCAGCGCGGTGCTGCGCCGCGGCGAGCTGTTCACCCTGACGACGGAGACCGTGGAGGGGTCGGCCGAGCGGGCGAGCATCTCCTACCGCGGCTTCGGGAAGGACGTGAAGATCGGGGACCGTGTCCTGATCGACGACGGCCGGATCGCGATGGAGGTCGAGGAGGTGCGGGGCGAGGACGTCGTGTGCCGCGTCAGTACGGGCGGCATGGTCCGCGACCACAAGGGCGTGAACCTTCCGCGGACGACGGTCCGGCTGCCGATCCTCACGCCGAAGGACCGCGAGGACCTCCAGTTCGGCATGCGGCACGGCGTCGACTACGTCGGGGTCTCGTTCGTGCGGTCGGCGGCCGATCTCCTGGAGGTCCGGGAGGTCATCAATGAGTTCCGGTCCGACGCCCAGGTCGTCGCCAAGCTGGAGCGGCCGGAAGCCCTCGGCCGCCTCGACGAGATCCTGGGCGCCACCGGAGCGGTCATGGTGGCGCGCGGCGACCTCGGAGTCGAGATGGCGATCGAGGAGGTCCCGATCGCCCAGAAGGAGATCCTCCGGAAAGCCCGCCTGGCTCGAACGCCGGTGATCGTCGCGACGCAGATGCTGGAGTCCATGATCACGAATCTCCGCCCCACACGCGCCGAGGTCTCCGACGTCGCCAACGCGGTGCTCGACGGCACCGACGCAGTGATGCTGTCCGCCGAGTCGGCGACCGGGGCCTATCCGGTCGAGGCGGTCAGGGTTCTCGACCGCATCATCCGGCGAACCGAGGCGGCGTTCCCGCCGCAGACGATGGACCGGCCCCGGCGGGGCGAGGTGTCATTCCCCCAGGCGATGTCGGACTCGGCGTCGTTCGCCGCCCAGGAGCTCAAGGCGCGTGCCATCGTGGCGTTCACCCAGTCGGGCTACACCGCCCGGCTCATCTCCCAGGACCGGCCGCCGGTTCCCATCGTCGCGTTCACGCCCAACGAGCGCGTCCGGCGGCGGTTGGCCCTCGACTGGGGCGTCATCCCCCGGCTCATCAAGTCACAGACCTCCATCGACCAAATGGTGACTGACATCGAGGCGAGCCTGCTTGCCGACCGGTCGGTGCGCTACAACGACATCCTGGTCATCGTGGGAGGCGCGCCCCTCGCGGTGCGCGGCACGGTCAACCTGATGAAGCTCCACAGGGTCGGCGAGCACCGATAGCCGAGGAGTCGGCAACTCGGGCGGGCCGGTGCTCCCGGCGGGGCAGGATGGGGATGCACGAGGTGATCGGTAACTACTTCGGCGTGACGCTGACCCCCTGGAAGCTCGTCGGCTATCTGGGCGTGGCCCTGTTCGCCGGACGCTGGGTCGTGCAGCTGTACGCCTCGCGGGCCGAGGGCCGGCCGACCCTGCCGAGGGTGTTCTGGTACATGAGCGTGACCGGGAGCCTCCTCCTGCTGGCCTACTTCACCTTCGGGAAGAACGACTCGGTCGGCGTGCTGTCCAACCTGTTCCCGGCCCTCATCGCGAGCTACAACCTCTACCTGGACGTCCGGAGCCCTCGCCCGGACTCGCCCCCCGACCGGGACCGTCACTGAGCGTGCGCGGGCCGTAGGCCTGCCGGCGGGCGTGCCGGGTCAGGTGCCAGTCTGCCAGCGTTTCGCGACCAGACAGACCAGGCCCACCAGGATGACCCCCAGACCGATCACGAGAGTCACGAATCGCTCCGCTCGGAAATCCCAGCGCCGGAGACAACCCTGTCGGTAGGCGGCGTAGCGATGGCTTCGGCGCAGATGCTCGTCGTGGTGCCACCTCTCGATCCGCTTGTGGCAGATCACCACGACGAGACCCATTCCGAGGAGGAACCAGCACCGGAACATGGAACGCGGGGAGAGCGCCGGGCAGACGCCCTTGTAGTCTACGGGAAGATGCCTAGCTCCAAGTAGCTGGTCGCCACCTTCCGGAGCGCGTTGAGAAAGGCGGCCGAGCGGAGGTCCGTGATCCGCGCGTCCTGACGCATCATCTCCCGGAGCTGCCGGTAGGCGGCGATCATCGTCTCCTCGAGGCCCGAGTTCACGAGATCGATCTCGTCCGCGCCGCGGGCGATGCGGCGGCGCTCGTCCGCGGGGAGGTCACGGCCGGTAGCCTTCTCGATCGCCGTCAGCATCCGCTCGGACGCGCCCTCCTCGAACCGCTTCGCGACCCGACCGAACCGGACGTGGGAGAGGTTCATCAGCCACTCGAAGTACGAGACGGTCACCCCGCCTGCGTTGAGGTAGATGTCGGGGATGATCAGGACGCCGCGCTCGAGGAGGACCCGCTCGGCGTCGAAGGTCGTCGGACCGTTGGCGGCTTCGGCGAGGATGCGGGCCTGGATCCTCGGGGCGTTGTCGACGGTGATTTGGCCCTCCAGGGCGGCCGGGATGAGGACGTCGCAGTCCAGCTCGAGCGCCTCGGCGGTCGGCAGGTCGCGGGCGCCCGGAAACCCCAGGATCGAGCCCGTCCAGCGGAGATGCTTGTGGACCGCCTCAACGTCGAGGCCCGCCTCGCGGTAGATGGCCCCGTCCCGCTCGGCTACCGCCACAACCAGGGCGCCGCCCTCCTGGCAGAACTTGGCGGTGTGATAGCCCACGTTGCCGAAGCCCTGCACGACCACGCGTTTCCCCTCGAGTCCCGGCGAGAGCCCTAGCCGCTTCATGTCGTCCGCGTCGGCGCAGGCCTCGCGGAGGCCGTAGTAGACGCCGCGCCCCGTGGCCTCCTCGCGACCCCGGATACCGCCCTGGGAGACCGGTTTTCCGGTCACGCAGGCCAGAGCGTCGATCTGCCCGGGGTTGAAGGCGGAGTAGGTGTCGGCGATCCACGCCATCTCGCGGGAGCTCGTGCCGTAGTCGGGGGCCGGCACGTCGAGACCCGGCCCGATGAAGTTCTTCTTGAGCAGCTCGGCCGTGTACCGGCGCGTGATCCGCTCCATCTCCTCCGCGTTGTACTGCTTCGCGTCGATCCGGACGCCGCCCTTGGCGCCGCCGAACGGGACGTCGACGATGGCGCACTTGTAGGTCATGAGCGCGGCCAGCGCCTTGACCTCGTCCTCGTTGACCTCCGCCGCGTAGCGGATGCCACCCTTGACCGGGAGCTTGTGGTGGCTGTGCTGGGCCCGCCATCCGACGATGACCTCGTAGCCGCGGCGGGTCCTCACCGGGAACTGGAAGGCGTACACGCTGTTGCACGCCTTGATCTGGTCGAGGAGCCCGCGGGGGTATTCGGTGAGGGCGGCCGCACGCTCGAAGTGGAGGTTGACCGTATCGAAGAAGCTCGGCGCAGGACCGGGGGTCGGCATGGCTCAGTACGACTGCCGCATGGTGGTCCGGGCGGCCTTGAGCTCCTCGACCGTCACGCCGGGCTTCTGGCAGACGGCGATCATCTTGCGCTCGCGCGCCTCGATCCGGGCCGCCGCCTCCGGGATCTTCGCGGCGATTTCGGGGGGCACGACGACGACGCCGTGCTGGTCGCCATGGAGGAGATCGCCGGGCCGGATCCACAGGCCGCCGACCTTGACCGGAGCCCCGAAGGCTACCATGTGGACGTAGGCGTGGGAGACGGACACGTGCGCCGAGAAGAAGTGGAAGCCGAGGGACTCCGCCTCCGGAAGGTCCCGGACGGTCCCGTCGGTCACCACCCCGAGGCAGCCGAGGGCACGGTGGATGTTGGCCTGCACCTCGCCCCAGTAG
>DATAFX010000064.1:0-35963 GCA_036257195.1 Candidatus Methylomirabilota bacterium
CGGGGCGCGGCCGAGCTCGAGCGCCGGCGTCGGGACCGGCGGCGGCGGCAGCGGGTCGAGCCGGGCGCGCTCGAGTCCCGGCGGCACCGGGGAGACCGTGACGGCAAGCGAGGGCGGCGGGAACTCCACCGGCCGCGGCGGCGCCGCCGCGGCCGACGCTGCCTGGAGCACGGCGAGGACGAACGCGAGGACGCCGACCCGGCCCGTCATCCGCCCGCTCCGGACCTCTTCGGCTTGGGTTTGGCCTTGGGAGCCGCCCGGGGCGCCGGGGCTGGGGCTTCGAGTGCGCCGAGGCGCCCCTTGGCCCAGCGTACGAGCTCCGGGTCCGGACTGGTGTCGACGATCTCGCGATACGCCCGGCTGGCCCCCTCCTTGTCGGTCGCGGCCTCGAGCGCGGCGGCGAGGCCGGCCAGCCCCTCGAAGTAGCGCTTGGACGCCGGCGTCGTCTCCACCACCACCGCATGGTAGGCCTGGGCGGCTTCCGCGTTGCGCCGGAGCTGCAGCGCGCTCTGTCCCACCAGGAGGAGCGCATCAGATCGCTCCGGGCCCTTCATGCTTGCGACGGACTGGGCCAGCTGGAGCGCCGGCTCCCACTGCTTGCGCTGCTCGTGGAGACGCGCCGTGGCGAGCCCCGCGGGCCCCGCCAGGGCGTCCTCCGGGAAGTCCCGCCTCAGCGTGGTCCAGGCGGCCTCGGCGTCCGACGGCCGGTTCAGTCGGAGCGATAGCTCGCCGATCCGGTAGAGCCCCTGGGCCGTCGGCGCTGCGCGGACCAGCGCCTGGTACTGCTCGAGCGCCTCGCGCGGCCGGCCGGCCTTGACCTGGGCCTCCGCGACGAGCGCGCGCGCGGTCGGGACGAGCTCACTCCCGGAGTTCTGGGCGATGAACTGCTCGAGCGTCCGCACGCCCTCGGGGCGCCCCGCCTCGACCTGGGCCACCCCGAGGAGGTAGCGGGTCTCCGCGAGATAGGGGCTGCCCGGGTAGCGAGCGGCGTACGGGGTGAGCAGCGCGAGCGCGTCCTCCCAGCGCCTGGCCCGGATGAGCTCGCGCGCCGCGCTGTAGGCCGCCGTCGGTGCTCGCGCGTGGGTCGGATACTCGCGCAGGAAGTCCCGGAGCGTGTCGACGGCGCCGTCGGCCCGGCCGGTCTCGAGCTCGGCGAGGCCGCGCGCATAGAGGGCCTCGGGCACGAGGGGCGACGCCGGCTTGAGGCCGAGGAAGCGCGCGTAGCGGTCCCGCGCCTCCTCGAAGCGGCGCAGCCTGAACAGCGTCTCGCCCTGCCAGAAGATCACCTCGTTCGAGGTCCCGAGGTTCAGCGGGAAGGTCTCGGCCGCGTCGAACTCGACCAAGGCCTCGGCGTACCGTTCCATCCAGAAGGCCGCCTTGCCCCGGAGGAAGGCCGCGTCGCCCCGGCGCGGATCGGTGGGAGCGGCTTGGATGAACCGCCCGAGCTCGCGGTACGCGGTTTCGTAGAGGCCGTCCTCGAACGACCCGGCGCCGACCATGAAGAGGCGGTCCGCCTCCGATCGGGCGGCCTCGGTCCGGGCCGGAGCGGCCAGGACGGCCAGCCCGGCGAGGGCGACGTGAACCCAGACGGGCGCGAGGCGTGGCCGCCGGCGCATGAGGCTACCCTACCAGAAACGGGCGGCGTTCTCCGCATCCGGCGTACGGCGGGCGGTATACTGCCCCCCATGCGTCCGCTTTGCGCCTTCGATCTCGATCACACCCTGGTGCGCTCCCCGCTGGACCTCGTGCGCCTCAAGGCCGAGATCCGCGCCCTCGTCGAGTCGGAGGGCGTGCCGCTCCCCGAGGTCACTCGCGCGTGGACGATCGGCCAGATCATCGAGGCCGCCACCAGACACGGGGACGCCCTCGGCGCGGCGTGCTGGACGCTCTGCACGACACACGAGGAGGAAGCGGTCGCCCACGCTTTGCCGGAGCCGGGAGCGCACGAGGCGCTCAGCGCGCTGCGGGCCGCCGGCTATCCCCTGGCAGTGTGGACCAACAACACGCGGACGGTCGCACGCCGGGCCCTCGCGAGCTGCGGTTTGGACGGGTTCTTCACGGTGCTGATCACGCGGGACGAGGCCGCGCTCAAGCCCGATCCCTCGGGACTCCGGCTCCTCGAAGCCGCGTTCCCCGAGCGGCGCATCTGGGTGGTCGGCGACTCGTGGGTGGACGGTGCGGCGGCCCAGGCCGGCGGCGCCGCGTTCATCGCGTACGCGGCCGATCCCGTGGAGCTCGCCCGGCGGGGCGTCGCGCCGCGCGCGGTGCTGCGCGACCTGCGGCACCTCCCGGAGTGGCTCGGCACGGCGGCCTGGTAGCGCGCTCGGTCGGCGGCGGGCGCGCGGCGCGTCGATCCTTTTGTCGCGCTGGGGGTCTGTGGCATCCTGGCCCTCAGCGAGCCGGGCGCGCGGCACGGGCTCCCGCCCGAGGGACGGCCGCGCCGCCGCCGGGCCGGCGGACGACGGTGGCCGGGCGACCAGGGGGCGGCGTGGAACTGTTCGAGCAGGCGGCGCGCGAGAGCCGGCGCGAAGCGGCGCCGCTCGCGGAGCGGATGCGGCCCCGAAGCCTCGACGAGTTCGTGGGCCAAGCACATCTCCTCGGTCCTGGACGTCTCCTCCGCGCCGCCATCGAAACAGGGGACCTCCACTCGATGATTCTGTGGGGGCCGCCGGGCACCGGCAAGACGACCCTCGCCTCTCTCCTGGCGTCGCACGCCAAGGCCCATTTCTCCCCGTTCTCTGCCGTCCTCACCGGGGTCAAGGAGGTCCGGGGCCTCGTCGCGGAGGCCGAGGAGCGCCTCGCCCTCCGCGGCCAGCGCACGATCCTCTTCGTCGATGAGATCCATCGCTTCAACAAGGCCCAGCAGGATGCCTTCCTGCCGCACGTCGAACGCGGCACCGTGACCCTGATCGGCGCGACGACTGAGAACCCGTCGTTCGAGGTGATCGCGGCGCTCCTCTCGCGCTGTCGCGTGTACGTGCTCGAGCGCCTGACCGAGGCGGAGCTCGGGACGATCGTCCGCCGGGCGCTGGCAGACGCGGAGCGCGGGCTGGGCCGGCACGGCCTCGAGGCCGACCCGGACGCAGTGGCGGCGATCGTGGGCCTCTCGGAGGGCGACGCCCGCACCGCGCTGAACATCCTCGAGATCGCGGCGCGCCTCCTCGTGACTGCTCCGCGCGAGCGCGGTGCGCCGCGGCGACTCACGGCCGAGTCGGTCCGGGAGGCCGCGCAGAGGAAGGCGCTTCTCTACGACAAGAGCGGCGAGGAGCACTACAACCTGATCAGCGCGCTCCACAAGTCGGTCCGCGACTCGGACCCCGACGCGACGCTCTACTGGCTCGCCCGAATGATCGAGGCGGGGGAGGACAGGCTCTTCCTCGCACGGCGGCTCGTGCGGATGGCGTCCGAGGACGTGGGCCTGGCCGATCCGCAGGCGCTCCAGGTGGCGCTCGCGGCAAAGGATGCGTACGACTTCCTCGGGACGCCCGAGGGCGAGCTGGCCCTCGCGCAGGCGGCCGTCTACCTGGCCTGCGCCCCCAAGTCGAACGCCGTCTACACGGCGTTCGACGCGGCCCGGGAGGACGTCCGGTCCCGTCCCGCCGAGCCCGTCCCGCTCCACCTCCGCAACGCGCCCACCCGGCTCATGGGCGACCTGGGGTATGGCGCCGGCTACCAGTACGCCCACGACGCCCCGGACGCCGTCGTCTACCAGGAGCACCTGCCGGCCGCGCTCCGCGGGCGCACCTACTACCATCCGGTGCCGCGAGGCGCCGAGCAGGAGATCCGCGCGCGCCTGGAGCGCTGGCGGACCGAGCTCCGCCGGCGGAAGGCCGAGGAGGCCTCGTGACACGATCATCCGACCCGACCCGTGACCCCGAGCCCCGGCCGGAGCCGAGAAGGATCCGGGTCGGCGTGATCTTCGGCGGGCGCTCCGGGGAGCACGAGGTCTCGCTCGCGTCGGCCGCCTCGGTCCTCGCCGCGATCGACCCCGCGCGCTACGAGGTCGTGCCAATGGGCATCGCCAAGGACGGCCAGTGGGTCGTTGGTGGCGACCCGCTCCGGGCGCTCGCCGAGGCTGCCGGCGTCCCGGTCGCCTTGCCCCCGGCCCCGGCCGGACCCGGCAGGCACGCGAGCCAGGCGCTGGCGCGCGTGCCGACCGCCGGGGGCCTGCCGGCCGGCGTTGCGGCCCGGCTGGACGTCGTCTTCCCCGTAATCCACGGGCCCTACGGCGAGGACGGCACGCTGCAGGGGCTCCTCGAGCTGGCCGACGTGCCCTACGTGGGCGCCGGCGTCCTGGCCTCGGCCGTCGGGATGGACAAGGCCACGATGAAGGCCGTGTTCCGGGCTCACGACCTCCCGGTCGTCCCGCATCTCGTCCTGCGCGACCACGAGTGGGGGGCGGCGCCCGGCGCCTGGCGGCGGCGCGTCGCCAGCGAGCTGGGCTACCCCTGCTTCGTCAAGCCGGCCAATCTCGGCTCGAGCGTGGGCATCTCGAAGGTGGCGGGGCCGGGAGCCCTCGACGCCGCGGTCGACACGGCCTTCGCCCACGACCGGAAGATCCTCGTCGAGCGTGGCATCGTGGGCCGCGAGATCGAGGTGAGCGTGCTCGGCAACGACGCGCCGGAGGCGTCCGTCCCCGGGGAGATCCTGCCCGGACGCGAGTGGTACGACTACGAAGCCAAGTACACGGACGGGGTTGCGAAGCTCCTGATCCCGGCGCCCCTGTCGCCGGGCCTCGTCGCGGAGTTCCGCCGTCTCGCGGTGGCGGCGTTCCACGCGATCGACGCGGCGGGCCTCGCGCGCGTCGACTTCTTCCTGGACACCGACGAGCAGGTCTGGGTGAACGAGATCAACACGATCCCGGGCTTCACGCGCTTCTCGGCCTATCCGCGCCTCTGGGAAGCCAGCGGCCTCGCCTATCCCGCGCTGGTGGACCGCCTGATCACGCTCGCCCTCGAGCGCCACGCCCGGAAGCGGCGGCTTGCCCCTCCGGCGTCCCCCGGGCCCGAGCCGGGTGCGGGGGCCTAGCGTTTCCGACCGCTTCGACGAATCGGCTCCGGCGCCGCAGCCCCTGACGGTCGTCCTCGCCGGTGGCGGCACCGGGGGCCACACCGCCGCGGGCTTGGCCATCGCCACCGCGCTCCGGGCCCGGCTCGCCGAGAGCCTTCGGGTCGAGTGGATCGGCAGCGAGACCGGCATTGAGGCGACGTGGGTGCCGGCGGTCGGCATCCCGTACCACGCGATCCCAACGGGCAAGCTCCGCCGCCAGCTCGCGTGGCGCAACGTGACGGACCTCACGCTCCGGGTGCCGGCCGGGCTCGGGCGGGCACTGGCGCTACTCGGCCGCCTCCGTCCGGACGTGGTCGTCGCGACCGGAGGGTTCGTCGCGGTCCCGACCGCGGTGGCGGCCGCCCTCCGGCGTCGGCCGCTCCTGGTCCACGAGCAGGTCGTGGTGCCCGGCCTCGCCAACCGGCTGATCGGCCGCCTCGCCGACCGGGTCGCCGTCACCTTCGCCGCGTCGGCGCCTGCATTCCCGGCGGGCAAGGTCGTGGTCACCGGCAACCCGATCCGCCCCGCGCTCCAGGCCGGCCAGCGGGCGCGTGGCTTCGAGCGATTCGCGCTCGATCCCGACGTTCCGCTCACGTATCTCACGGGCGGCGCCCTCGGCGCCCACCGCGTGAACCGCGTCGTGGGAGGGACCCTCGCGCCGTTGCTCCAGCTGACCCAGCTCGTTCACCAGTCGGGCGACAACGCGCAAGGGGACCTCGCGTGGCTCCGGGCCGAGGCGGCGAAACTCTCACCGCCCCTCGCGGCACGCTACCGGGTGGTGGCCCTCGTGGGCGAGGAGCTCGGGGACCTCTACGCCGCGGCGACGCTCGTGATCGGGCGGGCAGGGGCCGGCACGGTCACCGAGCTTGCCGCGCTGGGGCTGCCGGCGATCCTCGTCCCCCTGCCGGGGGCCCGGGGCGACGAGCAGACGGCGAACGCGCGGGTCCTGGCCGACGCCGGTGCCGCCGTGCTCGTGCCGGAGCGCGAGCTGACGCCGGAGCGGCTCGTCCGTGAGGTGGCTGACCTGCTCGCCGATCCGGGTCGGCTCCAGACCATGGCCACTCACGCCCGCGCGCTCGCCACGCCCGACGCGGCCGAGCGGCTGGTCGACCTCGTCCTGCAGCTGGTTCGATCCGTCTGATCCCGGCGCGTCGCGCGGCGGAGGTCAGCCTCGGGTTGCGGCCGCTTCTCGATCGGGGGAGACTAGCGAGCGCAGCCTCCATCATGAACCCCGAGACACGGTACGCGCGAAGCGGTGACGTCAACATCGCCTATCAGGTGGTGGGCGACGCGCCGCGCGACCTCGTCCTGGTGCCCGGCTGGGTCTCGAACATCGAGGTCTTCTGGGAGGAGCCGGCGTGCGCCCGGTTCCTCGAGCGGCTCGCGTCCTTCACGCGGCTGATCCTCTTCGACAAGCGGGGCACCGGGCTCTCCGACCGCGTGGCCGATCTGCCGAACCTCGAAACCCGGATGGACGACGTCCGCGCGGTGATGGACACCGTCGGCTCGGAGCGGGCGGCGCTCTTTGGGTACTCCGAGGGCGGGCCGATGTGTGCGCTCTTCGCCGCGACCTATCCCGCCCGGACGACCGCGGTGATCACCGCCGGGAGTTACGCGCGCCGGATCTGGGCGCCCGATTACCCTTGGGCGCCGACGCTCGACCGGCACCGGCAGTTCATGGAACGGTGTCAGCAGGAGTGGGGCGGCCCCGTGGGCCTCGACGAGCGCTGGCCGAGCGCCGCCAGGGACGAGCGCGTCCGCCAGTGGTGGGCGCGGCTCCTCCGGATGGGCTCGAGCCCGGGGGCCGCCGTGGCGCTTCTCCGGATGAATGCGGAGATGGACGTCCGGCACGTGCTGTCCGCGGTGCGGGTGCCGACGCTCATCCTCCACAGCCATGGCGATCAGGCGCTCGACATTCGCGGCAGCCGCTTTATGGCCGAGCGGATCCCGGGGGCCAAGCTCGTGGAGCTCCCCGGCGTCGACCATGTGCCGTGGGGGGACGACTCGGACGCGATCGTCGACGAGATCGAGGAGTTCCTGACCGGCGTCCGGCATGGCCCCGAGCCCGACCGCGTCCTGGCCACCGTCCTCTTCACCGACATCGTCGGCTCCACGGAGCGGGCAGCCGCCCTCGGAGACCGCCGGTGGCGCGATGTCCTCGAACAGCACCACGCCGTCGTGCGCCGGGAGCTCGGCCGCTTCCGGGGCCGCGAGATCGACACCGCAGGCGACGGGTTCCTCGCCACCTTCGACGGGCCCGCGCGGGGCGTCCGCTGCGCCCGCGCGGTGAGTGACGGCGTTCGGGCGCTCGGCCTCGAGGTGCGCGCCGGGCTCCACACCGGCGAGGTCGAGCTCCTCAACGACAAGGTCTCCGGCCTCGCTGTCCACATCGGGGCCCGCGTGGCCGGGGTGGCGGGCCCCGGCGAGGTGCTCGTGTCGAGCACCGTCAAGGACCTGGTCGCGGGCTCCGGTCTCCGCTTCCAGGACCGCGGGGTCCAGCCCCTCAAGGGCGTCCCGGGCGAGTGGCACCTCTTCGCGGTGGAGCCGGAAGGCCGGCGCGCGTGAAGCGAGTCTGCGTCTTCTGCGCGTCGTCGGACGGTCGCCGGGCGGCGTACGCCGACGCGGCGCGCGCCATGGCCCAGACCCTGGTCGACCGGGGGATCGGCCTCGTCTACGGAGGCGGGTCCGTCGGGTTGATGGGCGTGCTCGCGGACGCCGTGCTCGCCGGGGGCGGCGAGGCGATCGGCGTGCTTCCCCGGGGGCTCGCCCGCAAGGAGTACGCTCACCCCGGGCTCACCGAGCTCCACCTCGTGGGCTCGATGCACGAGCGGAAGGCGATGATGGCGTCGCTGGCCGACGGCTTCGTGGCGCTGCCGGGCGGTCTCGGCACGCTCGAGGAGATCCTCGAGGTCTTCACCTGGGCCCAGCTCGGCATCCACCGGAAGCCCCTGGGCCTGGTCGACGTCGAGGGCTACTGGGCCGGGCTCCTCGCGCTCCTCCGGCATGCCGTCCAGGAGGGCTTCGTCCGCCCAGAGTACGCGGCGCTGCTCCTGGTCGAGTCCGACCCCGCCGCGCTCCTGGACCGCTTCCTGGCGTGGCGGCCGCCGGTCACGCCGCCCGTCTGGCTCGACCCCACCGAGACCTGAGCGCGCGCGTGAGCCAGCGCTCCGCGATCGACCCCGCGGCGGCGGGGCTCCTGATCGTCCTCTGCCTAATCTGGGGCGTCGGCCAGGTGGCCATCAAGGTGGGCAACGAGGGCATCTCGCCGCTCTGGCACGCGGCGATCCGCTCGGGCGGGTCCGCCCTCCTCCTCTGGGGATGGTCGGCATGGCGCGGCGTCCCGCTCTGGCGCCGCGATGGGTCCGGTCTCTACGGGGTCACGATCGCCGCGCTATTCGCGCTCGAGTTCGTCTGCGTCTACTGGGGCTTCATGTTCACGACCGCGTCGCGGGGGGTGCTGTTCATCTACTCGACGCCGTTCTTCGTCGCGCTGGGCGCGCACTGGCTCTTCCCCGGGGAGCGTCTGCACGGCGCGAAGGTCGTGGGGCTAGTCCTTGCCTTTGCCGGCCTTGCGGTCGTCTTCGCCGACGGTCTTCGGCTGCCGACGCGACGGGAGGTGCTGGGGGACGTCCTCCAGCTCGCGGGCGCCGTCCTGTGGGCGGCGACCACCCTCATCATCAAGGCGCGCGGCCAGGCCGTCAGCCCTCACCGCACACTGTTCTACCAGCTGGCGGGCTCCGCGGTGTTGCTCGGCGCGCTCGCCGTGGGGAGCGGCGAGCCGGGCGTCACGCGCCTCACCAGGCTCGTGGCGGCCGCCGTGTCCTATCAGGTCGTGATCCACGCCTTTGCGAGCTACCTCGCCTGGTTCTGGCTGCTCACGCGCTATCCGGCGTCGCATCTCCATGCGTACACGTTCTGGACTCCTCTGTTCGGCGTGCTCGCCGGCTGGCTCCTGCTGGGCGACCCGATGACCCCGGCGCTCGTGCTGGCGTTGGCGTGCGTGGCGGCGGGGATCTACCTCGTGAACCGGCAGCCGGTCGCCCAGGCGGGGCGGGTGCCGGCCTAGCGGGGCGGCCGGCCGCGGAGGTCGAAGCGGAGGGGGCATCCCTCGCACCGCGGCCGCGCCCGGCAGTGCTCCTTGCCGACGCGGACCAGGAGCGCGTGGAACTCGTTGAAGAGGGCGGGGTCGTGCGGCAGGTGGGCCATCAGGAGCGCCTGGGCGGTCGCGTAGTCCGCGTCCGGCGCGACCAGGCGATGGCGCGACAGGATCCGCCGCGTGTAGGCGTCCACGACGAAGATCGGCCTCCCGGCGGCGTAGAGCGCGATGGCGTCGGCCGTCTCCGGCCCGATGCCCGGGATGCCGCGAAGCTCCGCGCGGAGGGCTGGGAGTGGGAGGGCGAGGAGCCGGGCGAGGCGGCGTCCGTGGCGCCGCGCCACGTGCTCGGCGAAGGCGCGGAGCCGGCGGGCCTTCACGCGAAATGTGCCGGACGGTCGGAGGAGGTCGGCCAGCCGGGCCGGCCGGAGGGCCAGGACGGCGGAGAGGTCGAGGGCGCCGGCCCCGCGTAGCCGCGCGATCGCCCGCTCGGCGTTGCGCCAGGCCGCGTTCTGCGTGAGGATCGCGCCGATCACAACCTCGAATCGGGAGCGGGCCGGCCACCAGCCTTGCGGGCCGTACCGCCGGTGCAAACGATCGTACACTCGGAGCAGGCGACGCCGACGCGGATCGGGGCGCGGCAGGAGCGGTGGGGGCGCCAGCATGGGGGATTCATTATAAGGACGCGGGACGCCAGCCGGCGCAAGCGGGCCGTCGCGTGGGGCCTGCTGTTCGGCGGGTTACTGCTGGCCCGGACCGCGGGGGCCCAGCCGCCCGCTCTGACGGTGGCCGTGGGCGGGCCCGCCGAGGATCCCGCCTACCTCCCGGTCCACGCCGCGGCGGCGCTCGGGACATTCGAGGCCGAGGGCGTTCAGGTGACGCTCAAGCGGGCGAAGCACCCGACCGGAGCGATGACGGCGCTCCGCGACCGCGAGGCGGGGATCGCGGTCACGACGCTCGACGAGGCGATCCGGGGCGCCTGGGCGCGAAAGCTTCGGGTCCAGGTGCTCGTCGCACACGTGCGCGCGCCGGGCGTCGCGCTCCTGGTCGCCCCCGTGGCACGGGACGCGATCCGCCGCGTGGCGGATCTTCGGGGGAAGGCGGTCGGGATCCCCGGCCCGGGAACCACGGGCCATCACCTGCTCGCCGCACTCCTGCGCCAGGCCCGCGTCCAGCCCTGGGAGGTCGACACCCGCAGCGTGGGGAGCTCGGCGCTCGTGGCGCAGCTCGGCCCCGGGGACCTGGCGGCGGCGATGGTCGAGGAGCCGTGGGCGAGCCGGCTCGTCGAGGCGGGGCGGGTGGGCGTCCTGATCGACTTGCGCCGGCCGGCGGAGGTCGAGCGCGTCTTGGGAGGCCCGTTCTACGAGGTGGTGAGCGTGGCGGCGGCTCCGCTCACGGAGGAGGAGAAGGAGACGCCCAAAGCTGGGGCGGGCCCCAGGCGACCGAAGCCGACCCGCGCCGAGCCGCCGCCCGAGGCGACCCTCGTGGCCTACGCGCGCGCTGTCGCGCGCGTCCAGGCCTGGCTCACGACGACACCGCCGTCCGTCGTCGCCGACCGGCTGCCGCCGGCGCTCGTCGGCGACCAGGCGCGCTTCCTGGTGCGGCTCAGCGCCCAGCAGGCGGCCTACGCTGGGTCCGGCGAGCCGCTGCGCGAGGGCTTCGAGGCAACCCTCCGAGTGCTCCGCTCCGGCGGCAGTCCTTGGCCCGTCACCCTCTCGGTGAGCCCGGAGGACCTCGCGCCGCCGCCCGGCGTCGTCGAGGCCCGGCGGCAGCTGGGCGCGGCGCCCCCGCCGCCCTGACCGCGACCTCCCCGGCGACGGCGGTGACGTCGTCGAGCGAGGACGGTGCACGGGAGGGCGCTACCGGGGCGGTGAGCGTGGCCCCGCGGGCGAGGCGAGCATCAGCCGAGCGACGCCTCCGGTGGGCCGGAGGGATCCCGAGGCGCCAGGCCGAACGTGCGGAGCATCCGGGCCGTCGTCTGGAGAGGCAGGCCCACCACGTTCGTGTAGCAGCCCTCGACGCGGGTAACGAGGCGCCTGCCCGCGCCCTGCACGGCGTAGGCGCCAGCCTTGTCGTCGGGCTCCCCCGTGGCGACGTAGGTGTCGATCTCGTGGTCGCCGTAGGGCCGCATGAAGACCTGGCTCGTGACGGTCTCGGCCAGTTCGCGCCCGCCGGGGACGTGCAGCAGCACCACGGCCGTGACCACCTCGTGGCGCCGGCCCCGGAGCGCGCGGAGCATCTCACCGGCCTCTTCCCGCGTGGCCGGCTTGCCCACTGGGCGCCCGTCGAGCACGACGAGCGTGTCGGCGCCCAGGACCAGCGCCGGCCCCTCGCCCGTGACCGAGAGGCCGTCAGCGGTGTCCCGAGCCTTGGCCCGGGCGAGCGCCATGGCCAGTGACGGCGCCGGGACCCCGGGGTCCAGCGTCTCCTCGACCCCGCTCGGTCGCACCTCGAAGGGCAAGCCGAGCCGGGCGAGAAGATCGCGCCGGCGGGGCGACGCCGAGGCCAGGATCAGGCGCACGGGAACGGGGTGAGGCCGGCGATCAGCGACGGCAGAGGCCCACGCGGAGCCCGCCCTATCCGACGATCAGCGGCTCGGCGTCCGTGATGACGCGGGTGCAGTCGGCCACGACCTTCCGCAGGAACACGGGCAGGCTCAGCATGTGCTGGTGCGCGAGACCGTCGTAGAAGCGGAGGGGGCCCGTCACGCGCTCGGCCACCCGCCGGTCGACGACGGCCGGCGTCAACGCGCCCGGGTCATCGCGCTTGCCACACACCGCGAAGCCCCACGGCGTCCCGAAGCAGGGGATGAACGACTGGTAGGGCGCGACGAACGGGAAGACGGCCTGGAGGGTGCGGTTCATCGCCGCGTAGAAGTCCAGCTCCCCCAGCTTGGTCATGCCGGCCTGGAGCGCGAGCGTGCCGTGGGGCGTCAGGCGGTCGCTCAGGAGCTGGTAGAACTCCCGGGTGAACAGGAGGCAGGCGGGGCCGGCCTCCAGGGGCTCGGTGAGGTCGACGATGGCCACGTCGAACCGCTCGGGCGTCCGCTCGAGCCAGCCGCGGGCGTCCTCGTGGCGGAGCTCGGTCCGGGGGTCCTCGAAGGCGCCCCGATGCATCTCTGGGAGGTGGGTGCGACAGGCCTCGACGACGCGACGGTCGATGTCGACCATGACGGCCCGTCGGATCGACGGGTAGCGGAGGATCTCGCGGAGCGTCGCACCCTCCCCGCCCCCGATGACCAGGGCGCTCTCGGGGTGGGGGTGCAGGACCATCGCGGGGTGGACCAGCGTCTCGTGGTAGATGAAGTCGTCGGCGACGCTCGACTGGATGCGCCCGTCCAGGACGAGGCACTTCCCATAGCTCGCCGTCTCGAGGATCTCCATCTGCTGGAACTCGGTGCGGAGGGAAAATATCGTGCGCAGGATCGCGTGCGCGTGCCCCTCGACGGAGGTCGTGGTCTCAAAAAACCATTTGTAGGGGCTCAGTTGCGCCATGCGAGGCGTCGCCCTCCTTGACCTTGTTCGCGAGTCCGGCCATCCCCGGGAAGACGCCCCGCTTGACCTCCACGCAGGACGCCCGGCTCGCGCCGAACTGCTCCACAAGGTAGTTGGCCGCCTCCGCCGGCTTGAGGGTCTCGCCGCACGAGAAGATGTCCACGGCGGCGTACCGATGCTCGGGCCACGTGTGGATCGAGAGATGGGACTCGGCGATCACCACCACGCCGGAGATCCCGAACGGGTTGAACTCGTGAAAGACGACGTCGATGATGGTGGCCTCCGCTCGCTTCGCGGCCTCCACCATCGCGGTCTTCACGGACTCAAGGCTGTTGAGGACCTCGGAGCTGCAGTCGTACAGCTCGAGCAGCAGGTGACGACCCAAGCTCTCCAATTACCGACCCCCTCTCCTTGCCCGCGACGGGCGTCGATCATCGAACTGCGACACCGTCTCGATGGCGTCGCGCTCGCTGTCGCCGCGGCATCTCCTTCGCCGACGCGACACGGGGCGAAAGTCGGCTGAATTATAGAGCACGAGCGAGACAGCGCAAGGAAAAAATGCTTGCGTTTTACTTTCACGCCAGTGATGATGACGACCGGCCGCGGGCGAAGACGACGTTCGGGCACGCCGCGCGCGTGACGAGAGTGGTGCGAAGGGAGGTGCCGATGTTCTGGAAGCAGGTGACCAAGGCGTCGGTGACGGCGGGCACGGCCGAGGGCGGGACGCCGCTGAACGCGTTCGACAACGCACTGCTGGCGGCCGGCATCGGCAACGTCAACCTCATCAAGGTCTCCAGCATCGTCCCGCCGGAGGTCGACATCGTCGACCTCCCGCAGATCAAGCCGGGGGCGCTCGTGCCGACCGCCTACGCGGCCATGACCAGCACCACGCCCGGCCAGATCATCGCCGCCGCCGTCGGCTACGCCCTCCCGGTCGACCGGACGAAGGCCGGGGTGATCATGGAATTCCACGACGTCACCGACCGCGGGACGGCCGAGGAGGCCATCCGCGCCATGCTGGCGGAGGCCTTCCGCGTGCGTGGCGAGGCCATCCGCGAGGTGAAGGTCGTCGCGGTGGACCACCGGGTCGAGCGGGCCGGCTGCGCCCTGGCCGCCGTCGCGCTCCTCTCGGAGGACGACCTGCTGTAGGGCGCCGGGCCGGCGCCACCCCGCCGCCGGCGCGGGACCCGGCCCTCGTCACCCAGGACCAATGCCTCTGACCCCTGCCCGGCCGCGCTTCCTGTCCGCCCGTCCGGATCCGACCGGCGCCGACGTCGTCCTCTACGGCGTCCCGTTCGAGGGCCGCGTCAACCAGCGCAAGGGCGCGTTCCAGGGGCCCGGTGAGATCCGCCGCGCGTCGGATCTGATCGAGACCTACGCGCCCCAGTTGGCCGGCGACCTCGCCGACCTGGCGCTCGCCGACGCTGGCGACGTTCAGGTGCCAGATCTCTCACCGCGGGAGGCGCTCCAGGCCGTGGCCGCGGAGCTCCGGCAGGCGCTGGCGCCTGCTCAGCGGTGGGCGCTCCTCGGGGGCGACCACACCACGACGGCAGCCGTCGTCGAGGTCGCCCTCGAACACTACCCCGACCTCCGGGTGGTCCAGTTCGACGCTCACCCGGACCTCCGCGAGGAGTACCTCGGCGAGCCGTGGAACTACGCCTCGGCGATGACCCGGGTGCTCGACCACCTCGGGCGGCACCGCCTCTATCAGATCGGCATTCGCACCGGGGACCGAGAGGAGTGGGAGCCGCCCCGCGGGACACACGTCTTCCCGGGCTGGGCGGGCCTGGCGAGAGACGCGGCGGCGACGATCGCCCCGACGCTGGCGGGCCAGCCGCTGTACGTGACCATCGACGTCGACGTGCTGGACCCGGCCATCGCGCCCGGCACGGGCGCCCCCGAGCCGGGCGGCATCACCGTGCCGGATCTCCTCGCGGCGCTCCGACACCTCGGCGCCGCGCGGGTGATCGGGTTCGACCTGGTCGAGGTCTCCCCCCGCTGGGATCCGTCGGGCCGCACGGCGATCACGGCCGCCGCCATCGTCCGGGACGCGATCCTCACCTGGTGGGGACGCCGGTGACTGCCCGCAGGCGGGGTCGCCGGCCGGCCCCCTACGCCGCGCCGCTCTACTACCACGTCGCCTTCGAGCTGAACCGGAAAGCGGAGACCGATTTCCTCGCCGCGTGCTTCCGGAAGTACGGGCGGGTGGCGGTCCGCCACGTCCTCGACGTCGCGTGCGGGACCGGGCACCACAGCCTCCGGCTGGCCCGCCGGGGCTTTCGCATGACGGCGCTGGACCTCTCGGCCCCCTCCATCGCGTTCCTCGAGACGGAGGCGGCGCGCCTCGGGCTCGAGGTAGCGACCCTGGTGGGGGACATGACCGATTTCCGCCTGCCGCGACCCGTGGACGCGGCGATCTGCATGCAGGACTCCCAGGGGCATCTCCTCGAGACGGAGACGCTCCTGGCCCACCTGCGCGCCGTCCGGCGGAACGTCCGTCCGGGCGGCCTCTACATCTTCGACCGGCTGGTGCCCAACGGCTGGAGCCCGGGCGCCCGCTGGATCTGGACCCGCCGGCGCCGCGGCATCACCGTCCGCACCACCTTCCAGACCCTGCTCGACTACGACGTCGCGCGACAAGTCTGTCACGAGGTGATGCGGTTCGACATCAGCGAGAACGGCCGCCGCCGCACGGTGCTCCAGCGGCATCCGACCCGCATCGTCTTCCCGCAGGAGCTGCGGGCGCTCCTCGAGCTGGCCGGCGGCTGGGAGCTGTGCGGGTGGTTCTCGAACTTCAGCCTGAAGCGCCCACTCGAGAAGAGCGCCGCCGCGCTCGTGATGATCACCGTCCTCCGGGCACGCTAGCCGGGGTCAGGCCTTGACTTTGACTTCCTGACGGTCCCCGCACGTGGTCTCAGAGGCGCTCGGGAAGTCAAAGTCAAGGCCTGACCCCAGATGACGCGGCTCGTCCTTCGGCCCCAGCGCGAGGCGCGGATCCGCGGAGGCCACCCCTGGGTCTACCGGGCGGATGTCGCGCGGCTCGAGGGCACGCTGCGGGACGGCGAGGCGGTGACCGTCTGTGGCGCGGACGGCCGCGTCCTCGGGCGCGGGTTCTACAACCCCCGCCCCCAGATCGTGTGCCGGCTCCTGACGCGGCACGACGAGCCGGTCGACGACACCCTCCTGCGCCGGCGCGTCGAGGCCGCCTGGGCCTTTCGCCGGACGCTGGCCTACGACGGCGACGCGGGACGCGTCGTCTTCGGCGAGGGGGACGCGCTCCCCGGCCTGGTCATCGATCGCTACGGCGACGTCCTGGCGCTCCAGGCGCTGACCCGCGGGGTCGCGGCGCGCGCCGGCCGGCTGGCTGAGCTCGCGGTGGAGGTCACGGGCGCCCGGGCGGTGTACCGCCGCCGCGACGCCACCGCGGCCGCCATCGAGGGGTTCGAGGACGCGAGCGGCTGGCTCGTGGGCCAGGCTGGGACCGTGGTCGAGATCCGAGAGGGGCCGTGCCGCTTCCAGGTGGACCTCGAGGGCGGCCAGAAGACGGGCTTCTACCTCGATCAGCGTGAGAACCGTGCTCTGGTCGCGGGCCGGGCGGCCGGACGGACCGTGCTGGACGCGTTCGCCTACACGGGGGCCTTCGCAGCCTGGGCCCTCCGGAGTGGCGCCGCGTCCGTGCTCGCGCTGGAGAGCTCCCGCGCCGCGTGCGCGCGCGCCGCGGCGCATCTCGCCGCCCACGCCCGGCCGGATGAGGCCGCGCCCTCCGAGGTGCTCGAGGCGAACGCGTTCGACGCCCTGCGCGCCTTCGAGCGGGACGGCCGGCGCTTCGACCTGGTCGTCCTCGACCCGCCGCCCTTCACCCGGCGACGGACAACGCTCGATGCCGCGCTGCGCGGCTACAAGGAGATCAACCTGCGGGCCTTCCGCTGCCTCCGGCCGGGCGGGCTCCTCGCCACCTTCTCCTGCTCCCACCACGTGAGCCCGGCCCTGTTCGAGGAGGTGTGCCGCGGGGCCGCCGAGGATGTCGCCCGCCCGGTGCGCCTCGCCGCACGCATGGGTCAAGCGCGAGACCACCCGATGCTCCTGGCGATCCCGGAGACGCGCTACCTGACGGGGCTGCTCCTGGAGGTCCTGGAGTAGTCGGGGGAGGGCTAGGAGCTCGCCGAGCGTCGACCGCGGAGGCGGCGGAAGAAGACGAGACCGGCGGCGATGAGACCGGCCGCCACGACCGCGAACGCGACGGCGTTGTAGCCCACGAGCACCTGCTTGGCCCAGTCGAGATGCGTGCCGGCGAGCACGCCGAGGCCGACCACGAGCGTGTTCCAGACGACGACCGACAGGCCGGCCCACCACAGGACCTTCCAGGCCGAGAAGCGGGCCACACCCGCCGCCGGCATGACCAGGGCACGGATGCCGGGGAAGAAGCGCGAGACCGCCACCGCCGGCGCCCCATAACGGGCGAACCACTGCTCGAGCTGGTCCAAGCGGTTCACGTGGAGCCACCGGCCCAACCGGCCTTCGAGAAGCGCCGGACCCCAGCGCCGGCCCAGCCAGAAGGTCGTCATGACGCCGGCCTGTGTGCCCGCGATCGCGGCACAGAGGACGATCCCCTGCTCCAGCTGACCTCGCCCGGCCAGGAAGCCGGCGTACATCGCGATGACGTCGGTGGGCCAGGGCGGGAAAAAGGCTTCCAGGACGCAGCTCAGGAAAACCACAGTGTAGATGGCGAAGGACGGGATGCCGGGATCGAGCAGGATCTCGGCGAGCCGATCGAGGTTCATGCCCGCGAGCCCCGGGCCCTATCCGCCGGCCCGGCCGGCGGTCTCCCGTTCGATCTCGAACGAGAGGGTCAGCACCCGGGGCACCGTCCCGAGCCGATGGTGGAACTCCAAGGTCAGTCCACGGGCGTCGGCGCGGAGCCGCGGGAAGTAGACGAAGCCCTCGAGCCGCGCGGACGGCTGCAGCACACCCATCGGGAGCGCGCGGGCGTACACCTCTCCGACGGGCCAGTACCAGTATCCCGGATAGGGATAGTACCAGGGCCAGCCGTACCAACCGTACCGGTTCAACCACCAGTCGGTGGGATCGGGGCCCACCCGGCGTCGAATGATGGGCGGCGGCGAGCTCATCGCGGCCAGGCGGACCTCGTCCCCGGCGCGCCAGCGGAGGATCCGCTCGACCTCGACCGGCGGGAGCGCGGTGTACTGGAAGCGGGAGTCGTCGAAGAGCCGGAAGTCGACGTAGTCGTACTCGACCGGGGCGCCGGCGCCGTTCGTGACGGTGACGAGGAACGGTGTCACGTAGTCGCGCAGGTCCCGCCAGGTGGACGGCTGCACGAGCAGGTCGACGCCCTCGGCGCCGACGTGCGCGGCTTTCTTCGCCTCGTCCACCTGGACACCCGCGGCCGGCACCGGCACGATTCGGGGCGCCGAGCAGCCGGCGACGAGCGTGAGAGCGAGCCCGACGGTGGCGCGGGACCGGGCTAGCGCCGCACCCAGCAACCGCCCCACGACCGGTCAGCCGCCCGCGGCGCGCGCGACGAGATCGTACACACCCGCCAGCGCGCGGTCGAGCTCGGCGGGATTCTTGCCGCCGGCCTGGGCGAGATCGGGACGCCCGCCGCCACCGCCGCCCACGGCCTTCGCCACCTCCTGGACGAGCTTGCCGGCGTGCACCCGCCCGGTGAGGTCCTTCGTGACGGCGCTGACCAGGCTCACCTTGCCGTCGGTGACGGAGCCCAGCACGATCGCCCCAGAGCCGAGGCGCTCGCGGACCGAGTCGACGACCGCCCGCAGACCCTCCGCCTCGAGTCCGTCGAGGCGCGCGACCACGACCGGGATCCCGGCCACCGGCCGGGCGCCGGCCACGAGGTCCTGGGCGCGGCCCTGCGCGAGGCGTCCTTCCAGCTCCGTAAGCTGCTTCTCGAGCCCCTTCTGGTCGTCGAGGAGCTTCTGCAGGCGCCGCGGGAGCTCGAGCGGCGGGATCCGGAGGAGGTCGGCCGCCTGGCGGAGGGCCTGCTCCTCCTGCCCCACGTGCGCGAGGGCCGCGCTCCCGGTGACGGCCTCCAGGCGGCGGACCCCGGACGCGACGGCGCCCTCGGTGGTGACCTTGAACAGCCCGATCTGGCCGGTGGCGTCGAGGTGCGTGCCCCCGCACAGCTCGGTCGAGAAGTCGCCGATCCGGATGACGCGGACGTGGTCGCCGTACTTCTCGCCGAAGAGCGCCATTGCCCCCATGCGGAGCGCCGCGTCGAGGTCGGTCCAGAACGGGTCGACCGTGATGTTCTCCCGCACCGCCTCGTTGACCAGATCCTCGACCCTCTCGAGGTCTCGGTCCTTGACCGGCCGCGCGTGGGTGAAGTCGAAGCGCAGCCGGTCGGGAGCCACCAGCGAGCCCGCCTGCGTCACGTGGGTCCCGAGCACCTTCCGGAGCGCCGCGTGCAGGAGGTGCGTGCCCGTGTGGTGGAGCCGGAGCCCCTGACGGCGCGGCGACTCGACGGAGACCGCCACCTCCTCGCCCTCGCGGAAGCCGCCCTCCACCACCCGGAGCCGGTGCGCGATGAGCCCCGCCCCACGATACTGCGTGTCGACGACCTCCCCCCGTCCCTGCCGGCCGGTGATGGTGCCGGTGTCGCCGACCTGGCCGCCCGATTCCGCGTAGAAGGGCGTGCGGTCGAGGATCACCTCCACCTCGTCGCCGCCCACGGCCTCGCGCCGGCGTCGTCCGCCCGCCACCATGGCGAGGATCCGGGCGGGCGCCGTCATCGCCTCGTAGCCGAGGAACTCCCCCTTGGGGATGTCCGCCAAGAGCGTCTGGTACGCCCCGGCGCCCTCGTCCGCCGCGCCGCCACCGCCGAAGGTCGCGTTCGCGCGGGCGCGCTCGCGCTGCCCTTCCATCGCCTCGTCGTACTCGGCCTGGGTCTCGGGGGTGAGCGCGAAGCCACGCTCCTCCAGCACTTCCTGGGCGAGATCGACCGGGAAG
The DNA here is from genome assembly GCA_036257195.1 of Candidatus Methylomirabilota bacterium. GTDB lineage: Bacteria > Methylomirabilota > Methylomirabilia > Rokubacteriales > DASRDR01 > DASRDR01. The sequence continues at coordinate 19,618 of DATAFX010000064.1, forward strand.
CCGTAGGTGTCGTAGAGGGTGAAGAGCACCTTCCCCGGCACGCGCCGCCGGCCCTCCGCGGTCTCTGGCCAGCTGCCGGCGGCTTCCGCCTCCGCGGCGATGCGCTCGAGCCCGCGGTCGAGCGTCTCCGCGAAGCGCTCCTCCTCGAGACGCGTCAGCTCGGCGACGCGGCCCCGGTGCTCGACGAGCTCCGGATAGGCGGTCTCCATCAGCTCGGCGACGGCGCCGGTCACCTGCCAGAGGAACGGCTCCGTGAGCCCGATGAGACGCCCATGCCGCATCGCCCGACGCATGATCCGACGGAGGACATAGCCACGCCACTCGTTCGACGGCATGACCCCGTCGGTGATGAGGAACGCCGTCCCCCGTGCGTGGTCGGCGATGACGCGCATCGACACGTCGTCGGCGTCGTGCGCCCCATAGGCCCTTCGGCTCCGGCGCTCGACGTCGGCGATGAGCGGCCGGAGCAGGTCCGTGTCGAAGCTCGACCGCTTGCCCTGCACGACCGCCGTGATGCGCTCGAGGCCCATGCCCGTGTCGATCGACGGCTTGGGGAGGGCCGTGAGCCGACCCGACGCGTCCCGGTTGAACTGCATGAAGACGAGGTTCCAGACCTCCACCCATCGATCACACTCGCACGCCGGGCCGAGACACGTCCGGCCGGCCGCCACCTCCGCGCAGGGGAGATCGTCGCCCTGGTGAAAGTGAAGCTCGGAGCACGGTCCGCAGGGCCCAGTGTCCCCCATCGCCCAGAAGTTGTCCTTCTCGCCGAGACGGAGGATCCGATCCGGGGGCACGTACGCCTTCCAGAGCTCCGCGGCCTCGTCGTCTTCGGTGAACACCGTGGCGCACAGCCGGCTCGCCGGGAGCGAGAGGTCCCGCGTCAGGAACTCCCAGGCGTAGGCGATGGCCTCGCTCTTGAAGTAGTCGCCGAACGAGAAGTTCCCGAGCATCTCGAAGAAGGTGTTGTGCCGCGTGGTGTGTCCGACGTTCTCCAGGTCGTTGTGCTTGCCGCCCGCCCGGACGCACTTCTGGCAGGTCGTCGCCCGGACGTAGTCGCGCCGCTCCTCCCCCTGGAAGACGCCCTTGAACTGCACCATTCCCGCATTGGTGAAGAGCAGAGTTGGGTCTTGGGCCGGCACGAGCGGCGACGACCGCACGATCGTGTGACCGTTGCGCTCGAAGTAGCGGAGAAACCTGTCCCTCAGCTCGTGTCCGGTCATAGGACCCACATGATACCATCGGCGCCCGGCGGCCTCCGGGGCACCCGGGTCACCGAACGCCGCGTCACGGCTCTGCGGCCCCCGCGGAAGGGAGGCTTCTCGATGGGCAAGTCCGGGAGCAAGCTCGGGAAGGCCGGCATCCTGGCCCGGCCCTTCCGAGTCACGGATGGGCGGCGCTTCCGCCTGTCGTCGATCGATCCGGGGGACACCCGGGGCGTCGACTCCAAGAAGCGCGCGAAGGAGCGCCTCGCGCGGGACATCGAGCTCCTCCGGGATTTGCAGGAGAAGCTCTACGCCCAGGACCGGTGGGCGCTCCTCCTCGTCTTCCAGGCCATGGACGCCGCCGGGAAGGACAGCACGATCAAGCACGTCATGTCGGGGGTGAACCCGCAAGGGTGCCAGGTCTACTCGTTCAAGGCGCCGTCCGACGAGGAGCTCGACCACGACTTCCTCTGGCGCACCACGTGCCGCCTTCCGGAGCGCGGCCGGATCGGCATCTTCAACCGGTCCTACTACGAGGAGGTGCTGGTCGTCCGGGTCCACCCCGAGCTGCTCGCCCGCCAGCGCCTGCCCCCGGCGCTCGTGACGCGCGGCATCTGGCAGGAGCGGTACGAGGACATCAACGCCTTCGAGCGCTACCTGGCCCGGAACGGCGTCGTCGTGCGGAAGTTCTTCCTCCACGTCTCCCCGGAGGAGCAACGGCAGCGCTTCCTCGAGCGGCTCGACGAGCCGAGGAAGAACTGGAAGTTCTCGCTTGCCGACGTCCGGGAGCGCCGCCACTGGGCCGAGTACATGGCCGCCTACGAGGACGTGATCCGCCGCACCAGCTCGCCTCACGCGCCCTGGTACGTGGTGCCCGCTGACCACAAGTGGTTCACCCGCCTGGTCGTTGTCTCGGCCATCCTCGACGCCTTGTCGTCCCTCGACCTGGCGTTTCCCGAAGTCGAGCCTGGGCGGCTCAGGGAGCTCGACGCCGCGCGGGTGGCGCTCGCGGACGAGGTCCTGCCGGCGGTCGCTCAGCCGGCTCCGCGGCGCCGGGGATCGGCGTAGACGTTCTCGCCCCGGGTCTCGCGGAAGCAGAGGGAGATCAGGGACGCACAGAGGATCAGGATCGCCGACGCGGCGAAGCTCGCCCGGTAGGCCTCGACCGGGTAGACGCGGGCGCCATCGACCATCGCCCCCGCCCAGCGGGCGTCGAGGAGAGCCCCGAGGGGCGCCTGCGTCAACGCGGCGCCGACGAACCCGCCGAGGTTCACCGCCGCCACGGCGATGCCAGCGAGCTCGGGTGGATTGACCTCGCGGCCGAGCGGCCAGGTGAGCACGAACGCCGCGCCCACCAGCCCCATCGCGAAGAGCAGCGCGTAGAGACCCCCGAGCGGGAGGCGCCCGAGGGTGAGGACGAACGCCAGCCACGTGACGAACTGAGCCGCGGTCAGGACGGTGTAGGGGAGCCGGCGCCGGCGGAGCACGCGGTCTGACACGAACCCGGTCACCGGCCCGGCGACCAGGAGAGGCAAGGATATCGCGGTCGCATAGAGCGCGGCGTCCGTCATGCCGAGGCCGTAAACGTCGCGGAGGCACGGTACCACCCAGAAGAAGAGGTTGTTCACTGCCGCGTAGAGGAAGAAGAAGGCGAGAAAGGGCGGCCAGGTGTGGGGGTTGCCCAGCACCCGACCGAGCCCGGCGAGCACCGGGCGCCACCCCTGGGCCGGAGTCACCAGGTGCCCGTGCTCGGGCGGCCGATCGCGGACCAGGGCCAGACAGCCGGCGGCGCCCGCGAGGGTGACGAGCCCGACGGCCGCCAGCGCCCCGCGCCAGCCCAGGCCCGCTGCGAGCCAGGCCATTGGCACCGTCGCCACCAGCCCTCCGAGGACCCCGGCCGACGCGGTGGCCGCCGAGAGGGTGGCGAAATAGGCGCCCGGGAACCACGCCGCGGCGATCTTGAGGGCGCCCACGAACATCACCGAGGCGCCGGCGCCCACGAGAAACCGCCCGCCGAACAGAAGGGCCGGGCCGGACGCGAGCGCCATGAGGAACGTCCCGCCTCCCATCACCGCGCCCCCGGTGGCCACGACCCACCGGACGCCCAGCCGGTCCACGAGGACACCCGCCGGGATCATCAGACCGGCGTAGGCGTAGAAGTAGGTCGCGGAGAGCAGACCAATGATGGCGCCGGTCGCGCCGAAGGCCTGCATGAGCTCCTTGGCGAACACGCCGGGCGCGGCGCGGTGGAAGAAGGCGAAGAGGAAAAGGAAGGCGGGAATGCCCCACATGAGCCACGCCCGCGGGCCGGGACGACCCGGGCTCGTCACGCGGGCGCGCTCGGACGAGAGTTCCGGCCGCTCAGCGAGTCGCGGGCAGGGGCCAGCGGGCGCCCGAGGGCGCGGCCGGGGGCGGCACCCCACCGGCCCTGGCGAGGCGCAGCTGGCGGATCTGCCTGGCGTGCTCGTGGGTGTGGGCCGCGTGGAAGGCGAGCCAGCGCCCGGGCGGGTAGGGCCCATCCTCGCTGTGGGTCCCGGCCCGCGCCCAGTCGTCCCCGGTCAGCCGCTCCAACAGCTCGGCGGTCGTCGCGTGGGCCGCGCGGATGGCGTCCAGGGCGGGCTCGATCGGGCGCGCCGCGTATCCGAGACGCTCCCGGTACACCTCCTCGTCGAACGCCGGAAGCACGGGCGCGTCCTCCGTGAGGAGACGCCGGAGGCGCACTGCCCCCGTCAGCTCGGCGTCCTCCAGATGGTGGACGACATCCCGCACGCTCCAGGTCTCGGGCTCGGCCGCCAGTCGAGCTCGTCGGGCGTGAGCCCGTCCAGCGCCGCCATGAGCGCCCCGTAGCCCGCCCGGTACCGTGCGATCAGCTCGGCCCGCTTACGGTCCCCGCCGCCCGGCGGCGACACTGTCAGCGCGGCCGGGCCGCCCAGCCCGCCCGATTCTTGCGGATCTGGTCGGCGTGGATGTGGGCGTGCTCGGCGTAGATCCGGAGCCACGCCTCGGCGGAGTACGGGCCGCTCTCCGAGTGCGTGCCGGCTCGTCGCCAGTCGGCGTCCGTCATGGAGTCGAGGAGCTGCGCGGTGGTCGCCCGGGCCGCCTCGAACGCGCGAAGCGCCGGCTCCCACGGACGCTCCTGGTAGCGGAAGTGTCGCGCGTAGTTCGCCTCGTCGTACCCCTGGATGACCGGGTTGTCCTCGATGAGGAGGCGCCGGAACCGGATCCCGGAGATCGTCTCGCTGTCGGCGAGGTGGTGGACGACCTCGCGCGCGCTCCACTCGCCCGGCGCGGGGCGCCAGTCCCGCTCGTCGGGGGCGATTCCCGCCAGCGCCCGCACCACTTCGTCGTACCCCGCCTTGTACGTGGCGACCAGGGTCTTCCGCTCCGCCGGGGTCATCAGGGCCTCCTGTCTGTGCGGCTCTCGCTCGCCGGCTACAACTCGGCAGCGCCCTCCGGCGCGGCATCGCGGCAGACCGCCCGGAGCACTTGCCGGACCACGTGCACAGGATACCCTCGGCGCCGGAGGTAGTCATGGAGCCGCCGGACGACCTGGACCGGGTCCTGGCGCCGCAGGGTTGCCACGCGCCGCATCGCCGCGGCCTGCGCCCGCGTCAGCTCGTCCGTGTCCTCGAAAGCGCGCGCGAGCGCCGCCTCTACGAGAGGGCGCGCGACGCCGCGCGCCCGGAGCTCCTCGCGCAGGCGCTCCCGCCCGAGCGAGCGACCGCGCGCCCGCGACTCGGCCCAGATGGTGGCGAAGGCGCCATCGTCGACGTATCCCCGCGACTCGAGCTCCGCCACCACGGCGTCGGCCACGTCGGCAGGCGCACCGCGGCGGCGAAGACGTCCGGTGAGCTCCCGCCGGGTCCAGGGCTTCCGCGCGAGCAGGTCGAGGGCGACGGAGCGCGCCCGGCGCAGATCGAGGGTCGGCCGGGCTTCGGGCGACCTCCCTCGCCGGAGCGTGGTCACGGGGTGACCCGAGCGAGGGCCGATCCGGCCGTCAGGCCCCGTTCGCGACGGGCTTGAGCCCGACCGCGTGGCGGACCGCCGTCTCCATCTCGGCCAGCATCTTCGGGTTGTCCTTGAGGAACTTCCGGGCGTTGTCGCGGCCCTGCCCGATGCGCTGGTCGCGGTACGAGAACCACGTTCCACTCTTCTCGACGATGCCCTGCTCCACGGCGAGGTCGAGCACGTTCGCCTCGCGCGAGATCCCCTCTCCATACATCACGTCGAACTCTGCCTCGCGGAACGGCGGCGCCAGCTTGTTCTTCACCACCTTGACCTTCGTGTGGACGCCGACCGACTCGGTGCCCTGCTTGAGCGCGTCCATCCGTCGGATGTCCAGGCGCACCGAGGCATAGAACTTCAGCGCGCGGCCGCCCGGTGTCGTCTCGGGGTTGCCGAACATGACGCCGATCTTCTCGCGGATCTGGTTGATGAAGACCACGGCGGTGCCCGAGCGGGCAATCGCGGCGGTGAGCTTTCGGAGCGCTTGCGACATGAGCCGCGCCTGGAGCCCCGGCAGCGACTCGCCCATCTCGCCCTCGAGCTCGGCCTTCGGCACGAGGGCCGCGACCGAGTCGATCACGATGACGTCGATCGCGCCCGACCGGACCAGATGCTCGGCAATCTCGAGCGCCTGCTCGCCGGTGTCGGGCTGCGAGATCAAGAGTTCGTCGATGTTCACGCCGAGCCGCTTCGCGTAGATCGCGTCGAGCGCGTGCTCGGCGTCGATGAAGGCCGCGTAGCCCCCCTGGCGCTGGGCCTCCGCGATCACGTGGAGGGCGAGCGTGGTCTTCCCGGAGGACTCCGGCCCGTAGATCTCCGTGACGCGCCCGCGCGGGATCCCGCCGATGCCGAGCGCCAAGTCGATCGTGAGGGCGCCCGTCGGGACGACCGCCGTCTCCTCGAGCGCCCCCGACGCTCCGAGCTTCATCACGGCGCCCTTGCCGAACTGACGCTCGATCTGAGACAGGGCCAGCTCGAGAGCTTGCCGTCGATCCTTGTCGGCCTTCGACTCCGTTTTCGACTCCGCCTTGGACTCCGCCATCACGTCCCTCCGTTCGTCCGCGCGCGCCTTCCGGGCGGGCGGGCTTGGTCGCGTGTCTCGCTCCATGTCGGCGCCATTCTAGAGGCGTCGCCACTTATATGTCAACAGAAGATGAGTATACCTCCCGTAGTGCTTACCCCTCAGGCTGCCCCCGCCGGTCGCCCAGCGGGGCCTCCGCCAGCACGCTGTAGCGCGATCCCCGGGGACCGAGCTCGGACCGCATTAGGTGGAGCGCCGCGACCCGCACCTCCCCGAAGCGAGGACCCTCGCCCAGCGCGTCCGCGAGCCCGCTGGCCCCGCGCGGACTCCGGGCTCGCCCGAGCGTGACGTGCGGGTGGAACGCCCGCCCCTCCCCCGGGATCCCCCGCGCCATCAGCGCCGATTCGAGCGCGGCGTGGAGGGTCCGGAGGCCCTCGCCTCCATCTGTGACACCGGCCCAGACGACCCGCGGCGGACGCCCCGGCGGAAACCCGCCCAGCCCGCCCACAGTGGCGGTGAACGGGGCGGCAGCCGGCGCCGCGGCGACCATCGCGTCCCGGACGCGCTCGAGCGTCATCGGGTCGACCTCCCCCAGGAACCGAAGCGTCAGGTGCAGGTTGTCGGGCCGCACCCATGCGACCTCGCGCGCCCGCCCGCGGAGGCCACCGACAGCGTCCGCGAGCCGCCCCCGCACGTCCTCCGGCAGGAGCACGGCGACGAATGCGCGAACCGACCGCACGCTCATCGGGCCCTTCCGGCCGCGGGGCGTCCGCCAGCGGTCCCGTCAGGATTGGAGCAACGGCGATGCCACGCTTGTCGAGACGCGCCGCACACCGGAAGGGCGCAGCCCGCCGTCACGGCCGGTCACCCCGCCCCTCGCCGGTCGCATCACTCCGCATACGGGATGCCACGGGACGGAGACGCGCCAGCCGGTCGGCCGCGGCGCCTGGCAGCTCAGCCGGCCTCGAGACAGCGACGGCGCAGGAGGTCCAGGGCGTGCATCGCGGAGAGCGCCTTGTTGCCCTCTCGATCGCGGTCGAAGCGGTGGCGTTCGACGACGGTCCCGTGGGCGTCGGCGACGGCAACGAACACCGTCCCGACCGGCTTCGTCGGCGTGCCGCCGTCGGGGCCGGCGATGCCGGTCACGGAGACCCCGACGTCGGTGCCGCCCCGCTCGCGCGCCCCGCGCGCCATCGCCTCCGCGCACGCCGCCGACACCGCCCCGTGTTCCCGCAGCACCGCTTCCGGCACGCCCAGGAGCGCCTGCTTCGCCGCGTTCGAGTAGACGACGAGTCCCCGCTCGAAGTAGGCCGAGCTGCCGCCGACCTGCGTCAGGCGGTGGCCGACCAGCCCACCCGTGCACGACTCGGCCAGGGCGACCGTCCACCCCCGCGCGCGCAGGAGTCGCCCGACCAGTCCCTCGAGCGTCTCGTCGTCGACGCCGTACCAGGCCTGACCGAAGGCGCCCCGGAGGGCCGGCTCCAGCGCGGCGAACGCCGCGGCCGCCGTCGCCGACGAGTCCGCACGGAACTGCAGCCGCGCCCAGCACTCCTCACCGGTGTCGACCACGTGACCGGTCACCCCCTCCGCGCCGCGGAGCGCCGCCTGGAGCTGGGCTTCCGCGGTCCCCACATCGAGCCCGACGAGACGGAGCGTGCGGACGACGACACCGGGCCCCGCGCCCACGCGCGCGAGCCGCGGCAAGACATGCGCCCGGAGCAAGGCCACGGCCGTGGCCGGGACGGCGGGGAGCACCACGATGACGGCAGTCGTGAGCTCGGCGAGGAATCCCGGTTCCCCTGGCTCGTCCTGGGTCAGGATCGTGACACCCTGCGGCACCAGGGCGAGCTGCTCCTCACGCCGCGGCATGGCCCGTCCACGCGCGGCATGCGCCTCGACGAGCGCGTCCAGCGCGCGGTTGCTTAGGACGAGACGACCCCCCAGGCACCGGGCGATCGCCTGCCGGAGCGTCCCGGCACCGTCGCCCTCGCCCACCGCGACGACCAGCCCGCCGTCGGCTGTCGCCTGACGCAGCGCGCGCTCAACGGCGTCTTCCTCGGCCGGCAGCACCCGATAGCCGCGGACGGGGCAGCCCGCGCGCTCGAGGACGCGGCCGATCGCCAGCGTCGCCTCGGCGCGCGTCCCCGCGGGGTCGGCGGACACGGTCACGAGCTCGGCGGTGAGCACCGTCCTGTCCCGGACGGAGGCGTCAGATGAGGTGACGCAGTTGGCCGAGGAGGCTCGCGTAGAGACCCGCGAGCAGGTCGTCCGCCACCACCCCCCAACCTCCGGGCAGATCCTGGAGCCGGTTGATGCCGAAGGGCTTCAGGACGTCGAAGACGCGGAAGGCCAGGAACAGGGCGAAGACCCAGGCGAGGGTCCGCGGATTGCCGCAGCAGGCGATCAACATGCCGGCGACCTCGTCGACCACGATTGCCCGGGGGTCCTTCGCGCCGGCCCGCTCCTCCTCCCGGCCGGAGGCCCAGATCCCGATCGCCGACACCAGCGCGGTCGCCACGAGGAGAGCAGCGTCGCTCGGCTGGAACCACCAGACGGCGAGCGCGACGGGGATGCAAGCGACGGTGCCGGGGGCGAAGGGCGCGTAGCCCAACCCGCCGGCGGTCGCGATCCAGCGGGCCAGCTGTGCGCCGAGGCCCGCCGGCACCGGACGCTCAGCGGCGGGCGAGGGTCCCGACCAGGTCGTGGCCGTCCACCTCGATGATCTCCACCGGCACGCGCCGGCCCGGGGCAACGTCCCGGTCCCGGACGTACACGACCCCGTCGATCTCCGGCGCCTGCGCGGCCGTCCGGCCCTCCCACGCGAAGGCCGGGTCCTGGCTGGGTCCGTCGATCAGCACCTCTTGCACCGAGCCCAGCAGCGCGGCGGAGCGCTCCCAGGCCAGCCGGTCCTGGGTTTCCTGGACGAGCCGCGCCCGGTCTTCGGCGATCTCCCCGGGGACGGGGACCGGCAACGCGGCCGCCGGCGTCCCCTCCTCGGCGGAGTAGACGAAGCTCCCCACGCGATCGAAGCGCGCCTCGTCGAGGAACTCGAGCAGCGTCTCGAAGGCGGCCTCGGTCTCGCCCGGGAAGCCGACGAGGACGGTTGTGCGCAGTGTCGCGCCCGGGATCGCCTCCCGCATCGCGGCGACGATCTCCGCCATGCGCCGCCGCGTCACCCCGCGCCGCATGGCGCGCAGCACCCCGTCGTCTGCGTGCTGGATCGGCATGTCGACGTAGGGCAGGGCACGGGCCCGGGCGAGCTTCGCGATCAGCCCGTCCGTCACGTGCGCCGGATGGAGGTAGAGATACCGGAGCCAGGGGATCGGCGTCTCGGAGAGCGCGAGCAAGAGGTCGCCGAAGTCTGAGCGCCTCGGCCCCGGCAGGTCCTTCCCCCAGGCCAGCGTATCCTGGGAGACGAGCACGACCTCCTGGACCCCCTCCAGCGCGAGCAGCTCCACCTCGGCCACGACGTCGGCGAGCGGCCGGCTTCGGTGACGGCCGCGCATGAGGGGGATCGCGCAGAAGGTGCAGCCCATGCTGCACCCCTCAGCGATCTTCACGTAGGCGTACGGCACCCCGCCCAGGCGCACGCGCGGGGCGTCCGCACGGTAAACGTAGCCGGGCGGGGCGTCAGCGACCCAGGCCGCGCGCGCGTCCAGTCGGCGGACCACGTCCACGATGCGCGGCAGCTCGCCGGTCCCGACGAGGGCGTCGACCTCCGGCAGCTCGGCCAGGAGCTCCGCGCCGTAGCGCTGAGGTAGACACCCGGTCACCACCAGCCGGCGGCCCGGCGCCCGGGCCTTCCAGGCCGTCAGCTCGAGAATCGTCTCGATCGACTCCTGCTTGGCTCGGTCGATGAACGCACAGGTGTTGACGACCACGCAGTCGGCCGCCTCGGCTCGCTCCACGGGCGCCACCCCCTCACGGGCGAGCAGCCCGAGCATGAGCTCGCCGTCGACCTGGTTCTTGGGGCACCCGAGACTCACGAGGTGGACGTTCATGGCGGGATTCGAGTATAGCATCGGGCTCGCGCTCCCAGCCGGTGACGCCCGGCTCGGGACGTGCGCGGCGCCGCGACTCCCTGGGGCCTCGTCAGTCCGGGCGCTCCGCCACGCAGACGGTGAGATAGCCGTGCCGGCGGACGGCGGGGATCCGACGATACAGCCAGGCGAAGACCCGCACGGGGCCCCGGGTGAGTGGCGTGAGACCCGAATGCCGCGTGTGGAGCCACAGGTCGAGCATCCGAAGCCAGCCGGGAATGAAGAGGATGCCCGTCCGCGCGGTGACCCGGAAGCCGGCCGATTCCAGCAGGCGCTGGAGCGCGCCCGGGGTGAACGACTTCTCCATGCCGTAGCCGTAGAGCCCGGCGAGGTTCAGCACGTGGACGAGGAGCGGCCGGAGAAACGGGTCGAGCTTGTTGGGCACGCCGATGATCGCCGTGCCGCCGGGCCGGAGGACCCGGAAGATCTCCCGCACCGCCTGCGCGTACTCCTCGAAGTGCTCGATCGTGCCCATGGAGTAGACCGCGTCCACCACCTCGTCCCGGAGCGGGATCGCCCGCACGTCGCCGACGACGAAGCCCGGGCGGTGGGCGTGGAGCACCCTGCCGGCCGCCCGCACCACGTCGATCGACACGTCGACGCCCAGCGGGCGGGCGCCGCGATCGGCGGCCCATCGCAGGATCTCCGTGTTCTTCGCCTCGTCCCAGAGGTCGGTCTTGAAGAGCACGAGGTCGCGAAGCTTCGGCAGGAACGTCTCGAGGAGCCAGCGCTCGCAGTCGAAGTAGTAGGCGGTGGACACCGCCCCCTTGAGCGACGGGAAATTGGCCCCGACGTCATCCCAGAATGACGGCGGGGGCTCGGCGGTCGGCTGCATGACGCCATACCATGCCACAAGCCGGGAAACGCCGCGAGCCCCAGCCAGCCGAAGGCGTCGATGGTGGACTGCCGAATCCCCCCCGGCCGCGGCCGACGGAGCTGGACGGGCGCCCGCTCGGAGCCCGGCGGCCCGCAGCGGCGGAGCTCGTAGCGCGCGCGATGCCCCGCGCAACTGGAGGTCAGCGACATCGCCGATGTGACCAGGGGCCTCAGTTCGAGAATGACGAACGTCGCACGCTCTGGCGGCGTCCTACAGGTTCGCGTACGCTGGGATCCTAAGTGAGTGGCGGCCGCCGGGGGCCGCATCTGTAGCCAGGGACGTCGATGACCCTTCGAGATGACCTCGTCTCGGGAATGCGCCTCCTCGGCGGGTTACCACGATTCGTTCGACATCCGGTGGGGCCCACCGAGGCCCGGATGACGCTCCGCCGCCGTCTCGAAACCCGCGGGGCGGCTCTCATCGGCATCGCCCGGCGCGTCTACGCGCAGCCCGACAATCCGTACCGACTGTTGCTCGAATCAGCTGGCTGCGAGTTCGTGGACCTGAAGCGGTTCGTGCTCCAGGACGGGGTCGAGGGCACCCTGGAGACTCTGCTCGCTCGAGGCGTGTACCTCACCGTCGACGAGTTCAAAGGGCGCCGTCCGGTCGTCCGCGGCTCGACGAGCTTCCGGGTCGACCCGGCGTCCTTGAGGAACCCGGTGCGCGGCGGCCTGCCCGTGCTCACTTCCGGCAGCCGGGGTGCGCGCACGTCGGTCCCCATCGACCTCCAGGCCATCCGCGACTGGGCGGTTAACGTTCGCTGGGAGTTCGAGGCGCGCGGCGAGCGTACCTGGGCGGTCGCCCGGTGGACCGTTCCCGGCGGCGAGGCCGTTGCCGGTATCCTCTCCGCCTATGCCGGGTCCGGCGTGCCTCTGGCGCGCTGGTTCTCGCCCCTCGATCCGTCCACCCCCGCCCTCCATCCCCGATACCGATGGAGCATCCGGCTCCTGCGGTGGGGTAGCCGGCTCGGGGGGGTGCCCGTGCCGCGTCCTCAGTACGTGCCGCTCGAGGATCCGGCCCCGATCGTCCGCTGGCTGGCGGAGACCCTCCGGGCGAAGGCGAGTCCCTTTCTCATCATGTATGTGAGCTCGGCCGTCCGTCTGGCCCAGGCCGCGCTCGCGGCCGGTGTCGATCTCACGGGGACCCACGTCCTGGGCACCGGAGAGCCCGTCACGGCGAGTCGCAGCGCAACCGCGCGGCGGGCCGGCATCGACATCAAGGCCCGCTACGCCGGCATGGAGATCGGACCGATCGGGTCCGGATGTCTCACTCCGACCGCGCCGGACGACGTACACGTCTTCCACGATGCGCTGGCGCTGGTCCAGCCGCCCGGAGCTGCAGGGTCCGCGCGACCGCTCTTCGTCTCGGCGCTGCGGCCGTCCGCTCCCGTCACGATGCTCAACGTGTCGCTGGGAGATCAGGCCGTGCTCGCGAGCCGGCCGTGCGGGTGCCGGCTCGGCGAGGCTGGCTGGCACATGCATCTCCGGAATATCCGAAGCTTCGAGAAGCTCACCGCCGGCGGTATGAGCTTCCTGGACGCGGACCTCGTCCAGGTGCTGGAGGACGTCCTGCCCTCGCGATTCGGCGGGGGGAGCACGGACTACCAGCTCGTGGAGGACGAGGACTCGAACGGACGCCCGCGCCTTCGTCTCTTCGTTCATCCGGCCCTGGGCCCCCTCGACCCGCACGAGGTCACCACGACGTTCCTCGAGGCCATCGGCGGGGGGATCGGGGCGGAGCGCGTCATGGGGCTGGCGTGGCGCGAGGGCCGGCTGCCGCGAGTCGAGCGGCGGCCGCCGCTCGCTACCGGCTCCGGCAAGATCCTGCACCTGCACGTCGGGCCGCGGTCCGACGCCACCCCGTGAGCGAGCGGGCCGGCCCCGCCGACGCGAGCCGTGCTCCCGGCCCGGTCGTGCGGCCGCTTCATTCGCGCGACGACTACCGGAAATGCCTCGCCCTCCAGGACCGGACATGGGGCGCGGACTTCACCGAGCGGGTCCCGATCGCGGTGCTCTCGGGAGCCCAGCAGGTGGGCGGCGTCGTCGCGGGCGCGTTCGACGCCGCCGGCGATCTGCTGGGCTTCGTGTTCGGGTTCAACGGCGTGCGCGAGGGCCGCCTGGCGCATTTTTCCTACATGCTTGCCGTGGAGCAGAGGGCCCAGGGGCGTGGCCTGGGGCGCCGTCTCAAGGCGTACCAGCGCGAGGCGCTGGTCGCCGCAGGCATCGAGGTCGCCTACTGGACCTACGATCCCCTCGTGGCGGTCAATGCGCATCTGAACCTCACCCGGCTGGGCGCCCAGCCGATCGAGTACCTGCCCGACAAGCACGGAGAGGACACCGGGAGCCACCTCCACCGCGGCCTCGGCACCGATCGATTCCTCGTGGAATGGCGACTGCGCGAGTCCAGGGTGGAGACGGCGCTCGCCCGAGGCCTCACTGTCGATGACGGGCTCCGGCTGGAAGCGCCGGTGACGACCTCCGGCGCGGAGGACGGGCGCGTCGAGCGGGCGCTCCCCGACGCACCCACCGTGCTGGTCGAGATCCCGAACGACATCCTCCAGGTGAGATCGCGCTCGGCCGATGAGGCGATGCGCTGGCGTCTGAGCACCCGCCGCGCGCTTCGTCACTACCTCGACCGCGGCTACGCCGTCGCGGGCTTTGACCGCCGCCCCGCCGCGGACCGTAGCGCGTACGTGCTCACCCGCGCGTAGCACGCCGACGCCCGCCAGGGCCGCCCGGGGTCGCTCCGTCGCGACCGGCTGACCCGTCTGGGCGGCGTCCTACGACCTGAGCCGGAGGATGCTGAAGACAGCGACGGGGCGGAGGAAGCCCTTGAGGGCGACCTCCCCGAGGGGCTCGGCGTCCACCTGCTCGTCCAGGGCGGCGAGAACGCGGTGGGCGACGAGGATCTGACCCGGGCGGGCCTCACCGCAGAGCCGCGCCGCTAGGTTGGTCACCGTGCCGAGCGCGGCGTAGTCCCACCGGCCCTCGAAGCCGATCGCGCCGAGCGTCGCGTAGCCTCGCGCGATGCCGAGACCCAGGTCGAGGTCGTAGCCTTCCCGGCGCCACCGCGTGGCGAGCTCGCCGACGCGATCGCGCATGGCGACCGCCATGCGCACCGCGCGCGCGGGCGCGTCGGGAACGGGCACCGGGTCGTTGAAGAACACCATGAGCCCATCCCCGGTGAATCGCTCGAGCGTACCCTCGTGGGCCAGGATGAGCCGGCCCATCTCCCCATGGTAGTCGCGGAGGACCGCCATGACCTCCTCCGGCTCGGCCGTCTCGGCGAAGGCGGTGAACCCGCGGAGATCGGCGAAGACGACGGTCACCTCGCGACGGTGGGTCCGGAGGGGGTCCTCGGCGCCGCCCTGGACGATCGCGTCGGCGAGCTGCGGGGAGAAGAAGCGCTTGAGGCGCCCCAGGCGCTCGAGCTGCTCCACCTGGACGCGCACCCGGCTCTCGAGCGTCCGGTTCCACTCGCCGAGCGCCGCCGCTTGGTCCTCGACCGTGTCGTGGAGCGCCTTGATCCGGAGCATCGACTTGACGCGCGCGACGAGCGCCCCCTGGTCGACCGGCTTCGTCAGGTACTCGTCCGCCCCCGCGTCGAGGCCGGCCACCACATCCCGGGTGTCCGCTTTGGCCGTGACGAGAACGACGGGCATGAAGGGCAAGGTGGGATCGCCTTTGAGGCGGCGGCAGACTTCCAACCCGTCGAGCCCGGGCATCATCACGTCGAGGAGGAGGAGGTCCGGCTGCTCCGCGCGGGCGAGGGCCAGGGCCGCCTCGCCGTCGGTCGCGGTGAGAACCTCGTAACCCTGGGCGGCCAGGCGCGTCCGGAGGATGTCGACGTTCAGCGGATTGTCGTCGGCGACGAGGAGGCGCGGGGGCGTCCTCACCGTGTCAGCCCAGGAACTCGCGGACCTTCCCGAGCAGCGCGCGCGGGCTGAACGGCTTCGTCACGTAGGCGTCGCAGCCGGCGGCCAGCGCCTTCTGGTCGTCGCCGGAAAGCGCGTACGACGTGACGGCGATGATCGGAATCGGACGGAGGGTGGGGTCCGCCTTGATCCGCCGCGTCACCTCGTAGCCGTCGATCCCGGGCAGCTGGATGTCCATGAGGATCAGGTCCGGGCGTTCGCGGGCGGCGGCCGCCACGCCGTCCTCGCCCGTGTGGGCCTCCAGCATCTCGTAGCCGGCATGCGTCAGGAGATCGCGCAGGATCTGGCGGTTC
The DNA here is from genome assembly GCA_036257195.1 of Candidatus Methylomirabilota bacterium. Taxonomy (GTDB): domain Bacteria; phylum Methylomirabilota; class Methylomirabilia; order Rokubacteriales; family DASRDR01; genus DASRDR01. Next base: position 34,993 of record DATAFX010000064.1, read on the forward strand.
TCCTCGTGGTCCTCGACGACCAGGATGCGCGTCGCCACGCTCAGGCCCTCGCGGCCTGGCGCTCGACGCGCACGGGGACGCGGAAGCTGAAGGTGGACCCGCGCCCGACCGCCGATTCGACCCAGATCCGGCCGCCGTGGAGCTCGACGATCCTCCGCGCGATGGAGAGCCCGAGCCCCGTCCCGCCCTTCTTGCGCGTGCTGGAGCTATCCGCCTGCTGGAACTCCTCGAAGATCCGCTGGCGGTCCGCCTCGGCGATGCCCGGGCCCGTGTCGGCGACCGACACCACGAACGCGTCGCCGTCGACGCGCGCCGTGAGGCGGACCTCGCCGGCCTCGGTGAACTTGATCGCGTTCCCGACCAGGTTCAGGAGGACCTGGGCCAGCCGCCGCTCGTCGCCGCGGCCGGCCGGCAGGCCGGGCGGGAGCGCCACTCGGAGGCTGAGCCCTTTCTCGGCCGCGAGCGATTCGACCTGGGTGACCACGGCGTGCACGACCTCCTGTAATGAATAGTCGGCGAGCGCGAGCTCGAGCTGCCCCGCCTCGATCTTGGACAGGTCGAGGACGTCGTTGATCAGGCCGAGGAGGTGCTTGCCGCTCCGGTCGATCCGCGTCATGACGTCGCCGGCCTTCTGCGGGAGGTCGCCGTAGATCCCGTCGTTCAGGAGCTCGGTGTAGCCGAGGATCGCGTTCAGCGGCGTGCGCAGCTCGTGGCTCATGTTGGCGAGGAACTGGCTCTTGTGCCGGCTGGCCACCTCCAGCTCCCGGCCCTTGGCCTCGATCTCGCGGAAGAGCCGCGCGTTCTGGATGGCGAGGGCGGACTGGGTCGCGAAGGTCTGGAGTAGGTGCACCGTGTCGGACGGGAAGGTCCCCGGTTCCCGGCGGAAGACGGTGAGTGCCCCCAGGATCCGCCGGTCCAGCAGGAGCGGGACGCCCAGAATCGAGCGGTAGCCCAGCTGGTTCAGCGTCGAC
>DATAFX010000113.1:0-26464 GCA_036257195.1 Candidatus Methylomirabilota bacterium
CGCTATCCTCCTCGAGCGGCGCTCACCGAGGGCGGCGCCCAGCAAGAGAGCTGGAGCCCATGACCGGACTTGAACCGGTGACCCCGTCCTTACCAAGGACGTGCTCTACCGACTGAGCTACATGGGCCTCGATCACGTCCCGATTCCAAGCGGGGTCGGCCCCGAGCCGACCCTTCGCCAGACTGACCATGGAGCGGGAAACGGGATTCGAACCCGCGACCCCCAGCTTGGAAGGCTGGCGCTCTACCGCTGAGCTATTCCCGCGTCGCGGTGTCGCGCGTGGACCGGAGCAGCCCGGGCGCACGCATGACCGCCTCGTCGTTCGGTTCATCGTCACCGTGCCACCGGACGCCCATCCACGATGGTGGCGAGGGGAGGATTTGAACCCCCGAAGGCGTTCGCCAGCAGATTTACAGTCTGCCCCCTTTGGCCACTTGGGTACCTCGCCATGCGAACCGTGGACTCCAGTGGAATCACTCCGCCGGCAGGCGGCCGGCGCTGGTTGCGAAAAGCGGCCCGGGGCCTGCCCGGACTCCGTACGGTGGAGCTGGCGAAGGGAATCGAACCCCCGGCCTGCTGCTTACAAGGCAGCCGCTCTACCCCTGAGCTACGCCAGCAAGCGACAAAACTTCATCCTATGTACCACTTCCCTACGTGTCAACTCAATTCTTGCCGGCCCCACGCCGGGGCGCCCCTAGGACCACCGCCTGGCGCTGGCGCCTGGCGCTGGCGCCGGACTTCGTACAGGAGCGCCGCCCCCGCCGCGGCCACGTTGAGCGACCCCACCCGTCCGGCCAGGGGGATGCTGACCAGGACGTCGCAGGTCCGGGCCACGAGGGGCCGGAGCCCCCGCCCCTCGCTACCCAGGACCAGGGCGAGGGGGCCCCGCAGGTCCACCGCCCAGGGAGCCTGTTGCACCTGGGGAGCCTGCGGCGCCTGGGGGAGCCGGGGCGCCTGGGCATCCCTGCCTTCGGCCACCGCTCCGACGACCCAGCACCCCTCCCTCTTCAGGCGCTCGAGTGCCTGCGCGAGGTTCCCGACCCGGGCCACCGGGAGGTACTCGAGAGCCCCGGCGGCTGCCCGGACCACGTGGGGGGTCAGCCCCGCCGCCTGGTGTCGCGGGACCAGCACCCCGTGCACTCCGAGCGCCTCCGCGGTCCGAACAAGGTTTCCGACGTTTCCGGGGTCCTGGACTTGGTCCAGGGCCAGGAAGAGGGCCGGCTCTCCCCGGGTCCCCGGGATCGACAGGAGATCCTCGAGCTCCGCGTACTCCCGGGGCGCCACTCGGGCCACCACCCCCTGGTGGTGCCCGCTGCCGGTCAGCGCGGTCAGCGCCGCCCGCGGCGCGCGGCTCACGCGAATCCCCCCCTGACGGGCAAGCGCCAGGATGTCGGCATGCCGGCCCCGCGCCTCCGCCTCGACCAACACCTCCTCGATGGGCCGGGCCCGGCTCCGGAGGGCCTCCAGCACCGGGTGGCGACCCGACAGGATCAGGGCGCGGTCGGCGCCCCGGTCTTCCGCTTCCACTTCGTACCGGCCGGTGTGTCCTCCAGGGCCACGCCGAGGGCGTCCAGCTCCGCCCGGAGTGCGTCGGCCCGCGCCCAGTCCCGCTTCCGTCGGGCCTCGTCCCGCTCGCGGACCAGGGTGTCGATCTGGGCCCGCCGCTCCGGTTCGGAAATGTCGAGCCGGTGGGACTCATGTCCCTTCATCGACAGCCCCAGCACCCTGCCCAGATCGATCAGGACGTCGACCCCCTGCGCGAAGTCGTGTCCGCTGCGAGCGCCCGCCTGGACACGCTTCCGCTCCTCAGCCAGCGCCGTCGCGAGCTGATTCAGGGCGCCGATGGCTTGCGGCGTATTGAAGTCGTCGTCCATCGCCGCCTCGAACCGCTGACGATGGGTGGCCACCGCAGTCAGAAGCGCTCCGTCCGGGCTCGATTCCGGCTCGGTGGGCGTCATGCTGGCGGCCTCGTCCACCAACTCCCGGAAGCGCTCGAGCGGGCGCCGCATCCCCTGAACACCCTCCTCGACGAACTCGACGGGACTGCGGTAGTGCGCCTGGAGTAGGTAGAGCCGGAGGGTCTCCGGATCGTGCCGCCCAAGCAGCGCCTCGATCGTCATGACGTTCCCGAGCGATTTCGACATCTTCTCGGACCCGAGGTTCACGAAGCCGTTGTGGAGCCAGAAGCGTGCGAACGGCTTGCCCGTGGCCGCCTCGGACTGGGCGATCTCGCACGAGTGATGCGGGAAGACCAGGTCCTCGCCGCCGCCGTGAAGGTCGAGCGTCTCGCCCAGGTACTTCATCGCCATCGCCGAGCACTCGATGTGCCAGCCCGGGCGACCGCGGCCCCAGGGGCTCTCCCACCAAGGCTCGCCGGGCTTGGCGGCCTTCCACAGAGCGAAGTCCCGCGGATCCCGCTTCCGCGAGTCCACCTCGACCCGGGCCCCGGCCTGGAGGTCGTCGAGGTTCTTCCCCGAGAGGCGCCCGTAAGCCGGAAACCGCGCGACCTCGAAGTACACGTCGCCGTCCACGACGTACGCCGCACCCTTGGCCACGAGCCGCTCGACGAGCGCCAGCATCTCGGGGATGTGCTCGGTTGCGCGGGGCGCCTCAGTGGGCGGCAGGATGGCCAGCTTGGCCATGTCTTCCTCGTACGACTTGATATACCGCTCGGCCAGCGCCTCGGTGGAGATGCCCAGCTTGTCCGCCCGGGCGATGATCTTGTCGTCCACGTCGGTGTAGTTCTTCACGAACGCTACCCGGTATCCCCGGTAGCGCAGGTAGCGCACGACCACGTCGAAGACGAGGGCGCTCCGGGCGTGCCCGATGTGGGAGACGTCGTACGGGGTGACGCCGCACACGTAGATGGCGACCTGCCCCGGGACGAGCGGGACGAAAGGCTCCTTCTGCCGGGACAGCGTGTTGTAGATCCTCAGGTCCACAGTCACCCCCAGCCCGGGGCTCAGGTTCCCTCTAAGACGGGCTTCGGACAGCCGGAGATTCGGCTGCGCGACGTCCCCCGTCACACCTCGACCAGGGCGACGGCCATCGCGGCGACGCCTTCCTGACGCCCGAGCGCCCCGAGCCGTTCAGCCCGCTTGGCCTTGACGCTCACCCGGTCGACCGCCAAGCCGAGCGTCTCCGACAGTCTCGTCCGCATCGCCTCGAGCCAGCCGGCGAGCCGCGGCGCCTCCGCCACGACCGTCGCGTCCACGTTCACGATGCGCCCCCCGTGACTTCGCACCCGCTCGGCGACCTCGGTCAGCAAGCGAAGGCTCGAGATCCCCCGGTACCGCGGGTCCGTGTCGGGGAAGTGCTGGCCCAGGTCCCCGAGGGCGAGGGCACCCAGCAGGGCGTCCGCCACCGCGTGGGTCAGCACGTCGGCGTCGGAGTGACCGCCCAGCCCCCGCCCGGCCGGAATCTCGACACCCCCCAGCACGAGCGTCCTGCCATCCACGAGTGGGTGGACGTCGAACCCCAGGCCGACCCGGGTCACCGCGCCCGCCTGCGGGGGCGCCGGGCGCCGAGCGCCCGACGCGCGGGGGTCAGGAGTCGCCTGGCCAGCGGCAGGTCTTCGGGACGCGTGATCTTGACGTTGCCGGGAAGCCCGGGAACGAGGCGCACCGGGGCGCCGAGCCGCTCGACGAGGGCGGCATCGTCCGTGCCATGAACACCGTCCGCGGTCGCCCGTCGGTGGGCGTCACGGAGGAGTTCGGCGCGAAATCCCTGCGGGGTTTGGATCGCCCAGAGCCCGTCGCGTGGCACCGTCTCCTTCACCCAGCCCTCGGCGCCCCGCTTGAGCGTCTCCGCAACCGGCAGGGCCGCGACGGCGGCCCCGTGGACTCGCGTGGCCTCGACGACCTGGCGCACCAGACCGGGCGTGATGCACGGTCGAACCCCGTCGTGAACGAGGATCCACGGCACCGTCCGGGGCACCGCCACGAGACCTCGTGCCACCGACTCCTGGCGCTCGGGCCCGCCCGCGACCACGGCTCGGACCTTCCGGCACGTCCGCAGCCGACGCCGCCACGCCTGGACGTCCTCGGCGGGAACCGCCACCACCACGCCTTCGACTTCCCCCGCCGCCTCGAGGACGTCCAGGGTCCAGCGGAGGATGAGACGGGTCCCGACTCGGATGTCCTGCTTCTTCCGGCCCATGCGGGCGCCTCGGCCACCGGCCGGGACGATGACCCAGACGGCCGGGCCGGCCGTGGCGGGTCGGGTCACCGGCGGCCCGCCGCCTCTTCCTCCGCCAGCCGGGTGAAGATCATGCGCCCGGCGGCGGTTTGGAGCACCGTGTTGACCATGACGTTCACGGTCTGGCCGATGTGGCGACGGCCCTGCTCGATGACGACCATCGTCCCGTCGTCGAGGTAGGCGACCCCCTGGCCGGCCTCTTTCCCCTCGCGGAGGACGTGGACGTGCAGCATCTCGCCGGGGAGCACGACGGGACGGAGGGCCCCGGCCAGCTCGTTGACGTTCAGGACCCGCACACCGTGCAGCTCGGCGACCTTGTTCAGGTTGTAGTCGTTGGTAACGATGACACCCCGTACCGCCCGCGCGGTCTCGATGAGCCGCGCGTCGACCTCGCGAATCTGGGGAAAGTCGAGATCGTGCAGCTCGGTCCGGACCTCCGGCAGGCGCTGGAGGCGCTGGAGGACGTCGAGCCCCCGTCGCCCCCGATTCCGCTTGAGGGGGTCCGACGAGTCCGCGATCTGCTGGAGTTCCCGGAGGACGTACTGTGGCACCAGGAGGGTGCCTTCCAGGAATCCCGCCTGGCAGACGTCGGCAATCCGGCCGTCGATGATGACGCTCGTGTCGAGCACCTTGTACCGCGCGTCGCCCGCGGTCGCGCCCGGAAACACGATCCGGGTGATGCCACCCAGCTCCTCCTCGCGGCGGAGGACGAAGACGACGCCCATGTACGCCAGGAGGAGCGAGAGGAAGCCTCGCCCGCCGGCCGTCCCCGCCCCTGGCAGGAAGACGATCAGCGCCGATGCCACCAGCTGGGCGAGAAGCACGCCGCCCAGGGCGCCGATGGCGGAGAGGAACAGCCGCGACATGGGAAGCCGCCGGGCAGCTTGCTCGAGCGCGATCACGGCAACGCCGGCGAGCACGCCGCCGAGGATGCCGAGGGGAGCCCAGACCAGCCGGCGGGTGGGCGGCTCGAAGGACTGGACGAGAAGATACCCGCCATAGCCGACCAGCGATACGAAGATCACGCGGGCGATCGTGATCGCCGTGCTGGCACTGCCCCGTCGTGCCTGGTCGTCCACGCTCACCCGCTCTCCTCCATCATGCGCCGTGCGCCTGTGTCACGCGGGGCTCATCGAGAGGTCGGGACGAGCCGCTTCCAGATGTACGGCCCCCCCCATTCACGGGGAGGCACCTTTCGCGAGTCCACCCGCGTGTACCACCAGGACCCCTGCGCCTGGGTCCGGTCGTCCGACAAGAGCAGCTCGAACCCACCCTCCCGATCGTTTCCGGGTTGGTGCCAGGTTCCCTCCCAGGTCCGCCCGTGGAACCGAGTCGTCTTGATCTGACCGCCTTGCCACGTATACGTCCCGTTTCCACTCGGATCCAACGTGGCCTCATACGCCCTGTCCGTCTCCTGGACCTTCCACGCGCCGCTGAGGTCTGGCACCTCGGACCCCGGAAGCGGCCGCGCGCTGGCCTGCGACATTCCCGCGGCGGCGCGCGAGGACTCGTGCCAGGCCACCAGGATCCATCCGCCATTGCGGCGCTCCAGGACTCCGGTCTCCCGCAGAGGAATGAGCGTCCGCTCCTCGCTCTCGCCGGTCCGGATGTACCGAATGTAGTCCAGCTCCATCGAGAAGTAGGCGAAGCCGCCTCGGACCCACACCTTGAGCTCGTGAATAGGCATCTCGAGACGCGAGACCGTCTGAAACTCCTCCCCCAGGGCTCTCGCCACCGCGGCCCAGCCTACGAACTTGCTGCCGGCGATCGAGTAGTTGACCGTGTCCTCATCGCGCGCCATGAACCGGGCCATGCCGGCGAAATCCCGCTCGGCGTTGGCTCGCACGATGGCGCGGAGCACCTGCTCGGGGCCGAGAGGTTCCGCCCAGCCCGGATGGGACCAGGCGGCCGCGAGCGACAGAGCGAGCCAGGCCGCCGTCCTCACGAGCCGAGGCGAAGGGCACTTCCGATCGGCATGCGTCGAATGCGCCAATGTCCCAGTCACCCCTTTCATCGTGCCCGGCGTCCTCTTCCGCGTCACCCCACGAGGAGGCCGAGTGCCTGCTCCAGGGTGGTCACGCCGGTCGCCGTCAACGGATACCGCGCCCCGTCCACCAGACTCGACCGGGGGACCACCGCCTGGGCGAAACCCAGCGCCGCCGCCTCCCGGAGGCGGGTCTCGAGCCCTCCGACCGCGCGTACCTCACCCGTGAGCCCGACCTCGCCGAGGACCACCACGTCCGGCGCCAGCGGCCGCTCGGCGTAGCTCGACGCCGACGCCACCGCGATGGCGAGATCGGCGGCCGGCTCCTGGCAACGGGCCCCCCCCGCCACGTTGACGAACACGTCCTGGTTTTGCAGCGGGATGCCCGCCCGCTTCTCCAGGATCGCCAGGAGCAAGCACACTCGATTGTAGTCCGCCCCCAGCACGGTCCGCCGCGGCGTCCCGAAGTGGGCGGGGGTGACGAGGGCCTGGAGCTCCAGGAGCAGTGGTCGCGTGCCCTCGAGCGCGGCCATGATCACGGAGCCCGCCGCTCCCCGGGGACGCTCGGCGAGGAACATCGCCGAGGGGTTCGCCACCTCCCGCAGCCCGCCATCGGTCATCTCGAAGACGCCGATCTCGTTGGTCGAGCCGAACCGGTTCTTGACGGCCCGGAGCACCCGATACGTCGCGTGCCGCTCGCCCTCGAAGTAGAGCACCGTGTCGACCAGGTGCTCGAGCACGCGCGGCCCGGCGAGCGCCCCCTCCTTGGTGACGTGCCCGACCAGAAACACCGCGATGCCCCGGCTCTTGGCCAGGGTCATGAGCCGCCCGCCACACTCGCGCACCTGGCTCACGCTTCCGGGCGCCGACTCGAGCTCGCCGAGGTAGACCGTCTGGATCGAGTCGACAACCAGCGCCCGCGGCTCGGTCGCCGCCACCTGCGTCTCGATCGCCTCGAGCTGGGTCTCGGCCAGGATGAAGAGCTCCGGCGCCTCGAGCCCGAGTCGGTCCGCCCGGAGCTTGACCTGGGCCGCCGACTCCTCGCCGGACACGTAAAGGACCGGCCCCGCCGTCCCCGCGAGCGCGGCCGAGGCCTGGAGGAGCAGGGTCGACTTGCCGATGCCCGGGTCACCGCCGATGAGGACCAGGGAGCCCGGCACCACACCACCGCCCAGGACCCGGTCCAGCTCGGCGACGCCCGAGTGGACGCGGGCGGCGCCCTCCGCCGACACGACGGCCAGGGGGACCGGCGCCGCGGTGGGCACGGTCCCGCGGCCGGAGGGCGCGCGACGGCCGCCGCTCGTCCCACGGGGGACGCCCGTCCGCTCTTCAACGATCGTGTTGAACTCCCCGCAGTCTGGGCAGCGCCCGTACCACTTGCCCGCCTGGAAGCCGCACGCCTGGCAGCGGTAAACCGACACGGGCCTCACGGTCGCGGGGTCCCGGCGGCGGGCGGCGCGGTCTTCGCGGCAGGCGTCCCGCGCCCGATCGCCGCGCGGATGAGGGCGCGCAGGAGCACGCTCCGCTGGGCGCCTTCCAGGAACGCGGCAAGATTCTCGTAGACCGTCGGGTCCTGGATGAGTCCCCCCAGGGTTCCCTCGCCCCCTTCGATCCGACCCGTGATGGCCCGGAGGTCCGCCATGGCCTGACGGAGGTCCGTCAGGATTTCGCCGAGCTTGGCGTCGTCGCCGAGCCCCTCGGCGAGACGCCCGAGGCGGGCGAGCGCATCCGTGAGCTGTTTGATGCTCTCCTCGCCGCCAGGCTGGGTGAGCGCGCCGAGGACGCCCTCGCCCCGGGCGAGCCGGCCGGTGACGTCACGGAAACTCCGCGCGGTGTCACGAAGGTCCCCCGCCAAGGTTGGATCGGCGAGCAACGCGCGGAGCATGCTGTCCTCGGTGCGCGCCCGATCCACCGCCTGCGCCAGCCCGTCGGCGGCGGTTACTACCCTGCGGATGGCGCGGGCGGTGTCCGGATCGCGGAGCAGCACGCCGAGCGCGCCTTCGCCCCGCTCCACGCCGGCGAGGAGCGTGCCGGTCCGCGCGAGTGCGGCCTCGAGATCCTTCAGGACCCGCCCCTCGTCGTAGATGAGCGCGTGCAGGGTCCCTTTGCCCTCTTCCACCTCCCGGAGGATCCGGTTCACCCGCTCGGCGGCGGCCCGCGCTTCGACCAGGGTCCGCTCAGCTTCGCCGGCCAGGCTGGCGGTGCGGGGATCGGCGAGCGCGCGGTCGATGCGGCGCACGGTTTCCCCGACCTGCCGGAGCGTCTCTCCCGCGTCCGAGAGAGCCGTCCCGAGCTTCCGGTCGTAGACCAGGCGGTGGAGCACCCCCTGCCCTCCCTCGATCTCGGTCGCGAGGCTCCGGAGGGCCCGCGCCGTCTCGGCGAGGTCGGCTCCGGCCGGGCTCGCCGCGATCCGCGAGAGCGCCGTCCGGAGCTCCGTCGAGAGCCCGACGAGGTTCCGGAGGAGCTCCGCCCCTTGCTGCGTGAGGCGCGCCGTGTCGAACGGCTCCTCGGTCCTGAGCTCGGCCCCATCCGGGAGGACCGGAGCATCGGGGCTCCCGAGGCTGACGTCGATGATCTTGTCCCCGAGGAGTCCCAAGGTCTCGATCCGGGCCAGCGAGTCGGCCCGGATGCGGTTCTGGACGCGCCGGGCGATCAGGAGCTCGACCCGCACCTTGGAGCCGCCGGCCTCGGGCAGCCGGATCTCGCCCACGTGCCCGACCGCCACGCCGGCCAGCCGCACGGTCGCGCCCTGGATGAGGCCTCCGATCTGGCCGAAGCTCGCGATCAGCCGGTACTGGCGCTCGAAGAGCCCGGCCGTCCGGCCCAGCATGTACACGAGACCCGCGAAGACGAGGAGGCCCGCCAGGACGAAGGCCCCCACCCGAAGCTGGAGGGCAACGCCCGCGCCGGGTCGGCTGGTGTCCATGGTCAACGCGCCTCGCCCCCGAGAAAGGCCCGCACCTCTGGCTGGTCCGAATGCAGGATCGCCTCGACCAAGCCGATCTGGGCGATCCGGCCACCGATCAGGACGGCGATCAGGTCCGAAACGCTGCGCGCGAACTCGAGGTCGTGGGTCACGACGATGGCGGTCTCTGACGCTCCTTCGGTCTTGAGGCTCCCGACGAGGTCGGTGATGAGGCGCGCGTTCGTCGGGTCGAGCCCCGCCGTCGGCTCGTCGTAGAGGACGAGCTCCGGGCCCAGCACGAGGGCGCGCGCGATCCCGACGCGTTTCCGCATGCCGCCGGAGAGCTCGGCGGGCAGCTTGTCGTCGACGTCGTCCTGGAGACCCACCCGGGTCAGGAGGCGGTGCACCCGGTCGGCGACCTCGGGTTCGGGCAGGGTCGTGTGCTCCCGGAGTGGATAGGCGACGTTCTCGTATGTGGTCAGCGAGTCGAACAGCGCCGCGCCCTGGAAGACGAAGCCCATCCGACTCCGGAGCGGCAGGAGCGCCTCCTCTCGAAGGGGCGTCGTGTCCACCCCCAGGACACGGATGCGTCCGCGGTCCGGCTTGATGAGACCGGCGGCCAGACGGAGCAGGACGGTCTTGCCGGAACCGCTGCCGCCCATCACAGTGACGGTGCTGCCGCGAGGCGTTTCGAGGTCGAGGCCCCGGAGCACCGGCACGTCGCCGAAGGCCTTCCAGATCCCCTCGAGCGACACGGCCGGGGCGACGCTGTCAGCGCGCGATCCGGCCGCCGGGGCCTCTGGCCGCGCGAGCGGGCTACTGGTCCTCATAGCAGGAGGAAGAGCTTCGTGAGGAAGAAGTCCGCGATGATGACCGCCAGCGAGACCTGCACGACGGTGGCGGTCGTCGCGCGGCCGAGCCCCTCTGTCCCGCCGGTCATGGCGAGGCCGTTGTGGGCGCCGATGAGGGTGACGATCACGCCGAAGAAGAAGCTCTTTCCCACCCCCGTGACGAGATCGGCGATCACGACCCAGTAGAAGATGGTGTTCCAGTAGAGATAGACGTCGATCCGCCGCTCGTAGACGGCGATCAGCATCCCCCCCACGAGCGCGATGAAATCGGCGAGGGCGGTCAGGAGCGGGAAGACCAGGAGCGCGGCCCACACCCGCGGCACGATCAGGCGCTTCACGTAGTTCACGCCGATCGCGCGGAGCGCGTCGATCTGCTCCGTCACCTTCATCGAGCCCAGCTCGGCCGTGATCCCCGAGGCGACCTTGCCCCCGACCAGGATCGCCGTGAGGACCGGCCCCAGCTCCCGCAGCACGGACAGCCCGACGAGCGGGCCCACGTAGAGGTCCGCGCCGAAGCGCGACAGGTAGACGGCCGACTGGAGGGCGAAGACCATCCCCGTGAACAATGCCGCCGTGCCCGCCACGACGAGCGAGCGGACGCCCATGCCGTCGAACTCGGCGACGACGTGCGCCAGGTAGCGGCGGGGCAGCCACGCGTTTCGCGCGACGTCCCAGCTGAGCAGCCCCAGACCGCCCCAGTACGACAGGACGTGCTGCACACGGGGTCCGGCCAGCCGCCAGCCGGCGGTCACCGTGCCGTCCCGCTGAGGGCGAAGCTCGCCGAGAAGCGCTCGAAGTCGGTCGCAAGCGCCTGAGCCTCGTCGGGCGGGGCCACGCCCACCAGGTCGTAGACGCAGCCTGCTCCGCGGAGCGTCAGGGCTCGGACCGAGACGGGCACGCCGTCGAGGGTCGCTTGGAAGCGATGGGCCGTGCCGGCAAGGCCGCCGAGCGTGACCGGTTCCTCGGTGAGGTCCTGGACGTCCCGGAGACCGAACCGGAGATGGCGGACGAGCACCGGTAGCGGGCGCGTCGGCGGCTTGCCCTCGCAGGTAGCGTGGGCCATCAGGCCGGCCGGGCGATCGACCCGGCGGAGCGCCACGTCGGCCTCGCTCTCGATGCGCGTCCAGCCTTCCGGAACGCCCACCCGATACCCTTTCCCGGAGACGACATAGCCTCCGTTCTGGAGACGCACCCCGCCGCACCCCGTGAGCCCGGCGAGCAGGGCGACCACGGCCGGCAACCTCCGGCGCCACCCCCCCCGGCGTCCCGGTATGTCTCAGTCCTCCCGAGGCGGCGCGGCGGCGCCGTCACCCGGCGGCCCCCCGTTGGCCGGCCGGTGCCGGCGTGCGAGCTCCGCGAAGACGTGGCGCGCCGACAGGCCGCGCGCGCCCATCAGCACGAGCGTGTGGAACCACAAGTCGGCCACCTCGGCCACCAGCCGCTCCGAGCCCTCCGCGAGCGCGGCGACCATGACCTCCGCCGCCTCCTCGCCGACCTTCTGGGCGATCCGGGCGTCGCCCGCCGCCAGGAGTCCCGACACGTAGGAGCCCTCGCGCGGCGTCGCCCGCCGGGACTGGATGACGCGCTCGACCACGTCGAGGATACCCGGCCCCGCCGCCGGTGTGCGTGTCAGGTCTCCGCCGGCCGCCTCGTCGACGCGGGTGAAGAAGCACGTCCGGCTCCCCGTGTGGCAGGCGACCCCTTCCGGGTGCGCCAGGACCAGGAGCGTGTCCCCGTCGCAGTCGGCGTACACGGCCTCGACGTGCTGGCGATGACCCGATGTGGCGCCCTTCTGCCAGAGCGTCTGCCGCGACCGGGACCAGAAGTGGGTCAACCGAGTGTCCAGGGTCCGCTTGAGGGCCTCGGCGTTCATCCACGCGACCATGAGGACCTCGCCGGTCTCCCCGTCCTGGACTACGGCCGGGATGAGGCCGTCGGCGTCGAAGCGTGGCGACGCCGGCGGGGTCACGCCGCGGCCTCCTCCAGGCGGATCGGCACGCCCCGCGCCCGAAGGTAGCGCTTGGCCTCCGCCACGGTGTGCTCGCCGAAGTGGAAGATCGAGGCCGCGAGCACGGCGTCGGCCTTGCCCTCGACGAGTCCGTCGTAGAGATGGGCGAGCGTCCCGACCCCGCCTGAGGCGATCACTGGGACCGAGACCGCCTCGGCGATCGCCCGCGTCAGCTGGAGGTCGTACCCGTCCCGTGTCCCATCCCGGTCCATGCTCGTGAGGAGAATCTCCCCCGCTCCGAGGTCCGCCGCCTCGCGCGCCCAGGCCACCGCGTCCCGGCCCGTGGGCCGTCGACCGCCGTGCGTGTAGACCTCGAAGGCCGGGGCCGCAGCCGCCGGCTCGCCACGCCGCTTGGCGTCGATCGCGACCACGATGCACTGGCTGCCGAAGCGTACGGCGGCGTCCCGGATCAGCTCGGGCCGCGCCACCGCCGCCGTGTTGAGGGACACCTTGTCCGCGCCCGCCCGGAGCAGCGCCCGCACGTCCTCCAAGCGGGCAAGCCCGCCGCCGACGGTCAGCGGCAGGTACACCGCTTCGGCCGTCCGCCGCACGACGTCCAGCATGGTGGCCCGCCCCTCGTGGGAGGCCGTGATGTCGAGGAACACGAGCTCGTCCGCGCCCTGCCCGTCGTAGGCGATCGCAGCCTCGACTGGGTCCCCCGCGTCCGCGAGGTCGAGGAACCGAACGCCCTTGACGACCCGACCGTCCTTCACGTCGAGACAGGGGATCACGCGCCGGGCCAGCAACGCGTCAGGCCGCCACGGCGGCCATCGCCGCGCCGAGGTCGACGGCGCCCGTGTAGAGCGCGCGACCGACGATGGCCCCCGCCACGTTCGGGATGGCGGCGAGCCGGACGAGGTCGTCGACGGCGGCGATCCCCCCCGACGCGATGACGGGCACGAGGGCGCTCGCCGCCAGCGCCGCGGTGGCCTCGAGGTTCGGGCCCTGGCCCGTGCCGTCCCGGCGCACATCGGTGTAGATCACGCCGGCGGCGCCGGCCGCCGCCGCGCGGTCCACGAGCTCGTGCGCCCCGAGCGGCAGCACGTCGGTCCATCCGCGTACCGCGACCCGTCCGTCGACCGCATCCACCCCGACGATGATCCGGCCCGGCCACCGCCCGCACGCGGCCGCCAGCAGGGCCGGCTCCAGGGCCGCCGCCGTCCCGAGGACGGCCCAGCGGGCCCCCGTGCCGAGCGCGGCCTCCAGGGACGCCAAGTCGCGCAACCCTCCCCCCACCTCGACCGGGACGGCGGACACCGCTTCCACCATGGCTCGCACCAGGGCCGCGTGCCGGGGCGTGCCGTCGAAGGCGCCGTCCAGGTCCACGATGTGCAGCCGCCGGGCGCCACGCTCGGCCCACCGGCGCGCCATCGCCACCGGGTCGTCGCCGAAGACCGTTGCGCTGTCGGCCCGCCCTTCGACCAGCCGGACGCAGCGGCCCCCCTGGAGGTCGATCGCAGGGATGACGATCACGCGGCCTTCACCTCGGCGTCGCCCGCCAGCCGCGCGAAGTTCGCGAGTAGCCTGAGCCCCCACCTCTGGCTCTTCTCCGGGTGGAACTGGGTGCCGTAGAGCTGACCGCGCACGACCAGGGCGGGGAATCGGAGCCCGTACTCGCAGTGGGCCGTCGACACGCCGTCCGCACGGAGCGCGTCCGACACCTCGGGGTAGTAGGAGTGCACGAAGTAGAAGTACGCCCCTGGGGAAATACCGGCCAGGAGCGGCAGCGTCCCATCGTGCCAGAGCCGGTTCCAACCCATGTGAGGCACCTTCAGGCCCGGTGGGAACCGACGCACGACCCCGGGCAGAATGCCGAGACCCTTCGCGTGGCCAAATTCCTCGCTCTCGTCGAAGAGGAGCTGGTAGCCGAGGCAGATGCCGAGGTACGGCCGCCCGGCGGCGATGTGGGCGCGGATCGGCTCCGCGAGCCCGAGGCGGTCGAGGCTCCCCATGGCGTCCGCGAAGGCCCCGTCCCCGGGAACCACCAGCGCGCCGGCGCGTGTCACCGTCCGGGCGTCGTCGGTAACGACGACCTCGGGGGCCAGCTCGGCCAGCGCCTTCCGGACGCTCCCGAGATTCCCTCGGCCGTAGTCGACGATCGCGATCACAAGGTGCCCTTGGTGGAGAGCACGCCCTCGATGCGGGGGTTCATCCGCGAGGCCTCGGCGAGCGCGCGGCCGAACGCCTTGAACAGCGCCTCCGCGATGTGGTGGAGGTTTTCGCCGTAGTGGAGGTTGACATGGAGGTTCAGCATCGCGTTCATGGCGAATGCGCGGAAGAAGTCTTTGAGGAGATCGAGGTCGAAATTTCCCACGCGCGTCTTGGCGAACGGCACGTTGTAGGAGAAGTAGGGGCGCCCCGAGACGTCCACGTGCACGGCGGCCAGGGCCTCGTCCATCGGGACGTGGGCGGTCCCGAATCGGACGATCCCTCTCCGGTCGCCTAGGGCCTCGTGGAAGGCCTTGCCGAGGCAGATTCCCACGTCCTCGACCGTGTGATGAAGGTCAACCTCGGTGTCACCCCGCGCGCTGACGCGGAGATCGAGCAAGCCGTGCTTCCCCGCCGCCTCCAGCATGTGGTTGAAGAATGGGATCGTCGTGTCGATGGCCGTCTCGCCTCGCCCGTCGACGTTCAGCTGGAGCAGGATCTCCGTCTCCCGCGTCCGGCGCTCGATCCGCGCCACGCGGCCGACGGCCGGCGCGCCCCCGTTGCCGGTCGCCACGGGCTCCGCCGCCCCGACGATCCCGATCGCCGCCGGAGCCGCGTCGGGCGCCGCCCCCGTCGGTCGGGGTCCTCGTCCATGCCGTCGCCGTCGTCGTGCCATGCTTAGTGGTCTCCTCGCGTCCGGGAGTCGTCCAGGCGGACTCTCGCCGCCTCGCCGTGCCCGTGGAGCCCCTCCGCCTCGGCCAGCGCGGCCAGATGGGGCCACGCCGCCCGGAGGCCGGCCGGGGTGTAGTGGATCAAACTCGAGCGCTTGACGAAGTCCTCCACCGACAGGCCGGACGCGAAGCGCGCCGTCGCCGCGGTCGGCAGCACGTGGTTCGGGCCGGCCAGGTAGTCGCCCACCACTTCGGGCGTGTGCGCGCCGAGGAAGATCGCCCCGGCGTGCCGGACCGCCGGAAGCCACGCGAAGGGGTCGGCGACCGCGAGCTCCAGGTGCTCCGGGGCCAGGCGGTTCGCGACCAGGAACGCCTCGGTGAGGTCCCGCGCCACCACCACGGCGCCATGGCTCCGGATGGCCGCCTCCGCGATAGCCGCCCGCGGCAGCGCCGGACACCGCCGGGCCACCGCCGCCACCACGCGGGCGCCGAGCGCGGCGTCGTCGGTCAGGCACACCGCCCGTGCCATCGGGTCGTGCTCGGCCTGCGCCAGGAGGTCCGCCGCCACGTGATCCGGGTCGGCCGTCCGGTCCGCCACGACGACGACCTCGCTCGGGCCGGCGACCAGGTCGATGCCGACATCGCCGAAGACGAGGCGCTTGGCGAGCGCGACGTAGAGGTTGCCCGGCCCGACGATCTTGTCGACCGCCGGGAGGGTCGCCGTCCCGTAGGCCAGCGCCGCCACGGCCTGGGCCCCGCCGACCCGGTAGACCTCGGTCGCCCCCGCCAGGCGCGCCGCCGCCAGCACGGCCGGGGGCAGCTGGCCGTCACCGCCCGGCGGGGAGACCACGACCAGCTCCCGCACGCCGGCCACGCGCGCTGGAATCAGGTTCATCAGGACCGTGGACGGGTACGCGGCCGTGCCGCCGGGGATGTAGCAGCCCACCCGGTCGAGCGGCGTCACCTGCTGGCCCAACAGCGAGCCATGCTCGTCCCGCATCCACCAGGAGCGCGGCAGCTGATGCCGGTGGAACGCTTCGATCCGGCGGGCCGCCTCGGCCAGGGCGGCCTGGAGCCGCGGAGGCACCGTCGCGGCCGCCCATTCGGCGTCGGTGACCCGGAGCTCGTCGGCCCGGAGCTCGACTCCATCGAAGCGCTTGGTGAAATCCAGGAGCGCAGCGTCGCCGCGCCGGCGGACCTCGTCGACGATCTCGGCTACCCGCGCCACGACGTCCGGATCCGCCAGCGCGGGCGGCCGGGCAAGGGCGGCCACGACACCGGCGACCGACAGCTCCGCCGTCCGGAGCAGACGAATCATCGCGCGACTCCGGCCCGCAGCTCGTCGAGCAGCCGAGCGACCGCGCGGTGCGCCGTCTTCTGCGCGGCACGGTTCACGATCAATCGCGCCGTCGACTGCAGGATCTCGGCCACCTCGACCAGCCCGTTGGCCCGGAGCGTCTCACCCGACTGCACGAGATCCACGATGCGCTCGGCCAGCCCCACCAGGGGGGCGAGCTCGATCGACCCGTCCAGGCGCACCACCTCGACCTGGATGCCCCGTTCGCCGAAGTACCGCCGCGTGAGGTTGGGGTACTTGGTCGCCACGCGGACCCAGGACCACTTCGCGGGGTCGTCGCGCTCCCAGAGCTCCCGGGGCTCGGCGACCACCAGCCGGCACACGCCGAACGCGAGGTCGAGCGGCTCGTAAACGTCGGGCTCCTGCTCGAGGAGCACGTCCTTGCCGACGATCCCTACGTCGGCGGCCCCGTGCTCGACGTACGTCGGCACGTCGAGCGGCTTGAGGATCAGCAGCCGGAGACGGCCGGTCGGGTCCATGAACAGGAGCCGGCGGCTCTCGTCCTCGGGCAGCCCCTCGAAGCCGGCCCGCCGGAGAAGGTCAAGGGCCGGCCGGAGCAGGCGGCCCTTCGGCAGGGCGAGGGTCAGCGGACGCCCGTTACCGGTGGCGGCGGCCGCGTCCCACTCCACGCGTCATCGCTCCCGGCGGATCCGGGCCCCGAGCGTCGCCAACTTTTGCTCCATTCCCTCGTAGCCGCGATCGAGGTGGTACACGCGCGACACCTCGGTCGTCCCGGACGCCGCCAGGCCCGCGAGCACGAGGGCGGCGGAAGCGCGGAGATCCGTGGCCATCACGCGTGCCCCTTGATAGGCCGGCACCCCCCGGATCACGGCTCGGTTGCCCTCCACCTCGATCGACGCCCCGAGGCGCCGGAGCTCCGCGGCCTGCTGCAACCGGTTTTCGAAGATCGTCTCCGTGATGACGCTCGAGCCCTCGGCGAGCCCCAGGAGCGCCATCATCTGAGCCTGCATGTCCGTCGCGAAGCCCGGGAACGGATTGGTGATCAGGTCGGTCGCGCAGGGGCGGCCCTCCGCGCGGATGCGGATCCGGTCCACCCCCACGTCGAGCCGAGCGCCGGTCGCCTCGAGCTTGTCCAGCACCGCGCTGAGGTGGGCCGGCACGACGTCTCGGACCGTGACATCCCCGCCCGTGATGGCGCCGGCCACGAGGAACGTGCCGGTCTCCACGCGGTCGGGGATGATGCGGTGCCGCGCGCCGCCGAGCTCCGGCACGCCCTCGATCTCGATCCGCTCGGTCCCGGCCCCGTGAATCTTCGCCCCCATCGCGCAGAGGAGGCGGGCCAGGTCCGGGATTTCCGGCTCCCGGGCGGCGTTCTCCAGGATCGTGGTGCCTTCGGCGAGCGCCGCGGCCATCATCAGGTTCTCGGTGCCGGTCACCGTCACGAGGTCGAAGACGATCCGCGCGCCCTTGAGCCGCGCCGCACGCGCCTCAACGTACCCCTGGGCGAGGGTCACCTCGGCGCCGAGCCGCTCGAGCCCCTTCAGGTGGAGATCGATCGGCCGCATCCCGATGGCGCAGCCGCCGGGCATCGAGACGCGCGCCCGGCCCCCGCGGGCGAGGAGCGGGCCGAGAACCAAGACGGACGCCCGCATGGTCGAGACCAGGTCGTACGGCGCCTCCACGGACCGCAGCACCGGCGTCCGGACGACGGTGTGGCCGTCCCGCTCCACGATGTCGGCGCCGAGGCCCTGCAGCAACGCGCGCATCGTGGCGACGTCGGCCAGGCGGGGGACGTTCTCGAGCACGAGGGGCTCGGCGGACAGAAGGGACGCCGCCAGGAGCGGCAGGGCCGCGTTCTTCGCCGCGCTGACGCCGACCTCACCCCGCAGCGGGATGCCGCCCTCGATGACCAGCCGGGCCGCCACCTAGCGCCTCCGCGCCTCGAGCACGCGCTCGCATCCCCGGAAATCCCGGTGCACCAGAGCCTCACCGTACCGCCCGTCCGCCCGGACGAGCGCCCGCGCGGCCGGGCCCTGCTCCTCGCCGATCTCAATGAGGAGACCGCCCCCGGGGCAGAGCCAGTCGGGCGCCTCGCCGAGCAGCCGGCGAATCACGTCGAGGCCGTCCCCTCCCCCGTCGAGCGCGGCCCGCGGCTCCCAGTCGCGCACCTCGACGGGCAGGGCGGGGAGGAGCGGCGCGGCGAGATAGGGCGGATTGGCCACGACCAGGTCCGCCGCCCCCGGGCCGAGGCGCCCGCGGAGGGGTTCGAAGAGGTCCCCCTCGAGCACATGCACGCGCCCATCGAGCCCGAGCCGCCGGACGTTGGCCCGGGCGCAGTCCGTCGCCGGTCTCGCCTGCTCGACCGCCCAGACGGTCCATTCCGGGCGCCGGTGGCCGAGGGCGCACGCGATGGCGCCGGAGCCCGTGCACAGGTCGAGGACCGTCGCCGACGCCGGGGGACCCAAGGTCATGGCCCGCTCGACAAGTCCCTCGGTCTCGGGTCGCGGGATAAACACGCCCGGGCCGAGCTCCAGCACGACACCGCAGAACTCCGCCTCGCCCAGGAGGTACTGGACGGGCTCGTGCCGCGCCCGGCGGGCCACCAGCGCCTCGAAGCTGGCCCACGCGGCGTCGGACAGCGCCGCGCGGCCCGCCACGTGAAGGCCGAGCCGCGTCCGCCTGAGCACCCGGGCCAGGAGCGCCTCGGCGTCCTGCCGGGGCGTCGCGATCCCCGCCTCGCCGAGCCGCTCTCCGGCGGCCCGGAGCGCCACGGCGACGGAGGGCGCCACGGTCGGCTCGGGCGTGGCGGACACGGTGGGCGTCATGCCTCGAGCGACTCGAGCTGCTCCGTCTGCTCGGCCGTCCGCAGCGCCTCGGTCAGCTCGTCGAGGTCCCCCTCGAGGACGTCGGGCAACTGGTGGACCGTGAGTCCGATGCGGTGGTCCGTGACGCGGCCCTGGGGGAAATTGTACGTGCGGATACGCTCGCTGCGCTCACCCGTCCCCACCTGACTCTTCCGCGCCGCGGCGATCTGGGAGCGCTGCTCTTCCTGCGCCTGCTCGAGGAGCCGGGCCCGGAGCACGCGCAGGGCCTTGGCGCGGTTCTTGATCTGGGAGCGCTCGTCCTGGCAGGTGACGACGAGGCCCGTTGGCAGGTGCGTAATGCGCACGGCCGAGTCAGTGGTGTTGACGCCCTGTCCGCCGGGACCCGACGAGCGGTAGACGTCGACCTTGATGTCCTTCTCGTCGACCTTCACGTCGACGTCCTCCGCCTCGGGCAGGACCGCCACCGTCACGGTCGACGTGTGGATACGACCCGCCGACTCCGTCGTCGGGACGCGCTGGACCCGGTGCACGCCCCGCTCGAACTTGAGCCGGCTCCAGGCCCCCTTGCCCTGGACGGACACGATGATCTCCTTGAACCCACCCTGGCCCGTCGGGTGCGCGTCGAGGACCTCGAGCTTGAAGCCGTGGCGCTCTGCGTACTTGGTGTACATGCGCGCGAGGTCGGCGGCGAAGAGCGCGGCCTCGTCACCTCCGGCGCCGGCCCGGATCTCCACGAGCACGTTCTTGTCATCTCGGGCGTCGCGCGGCACCAGCATCGCCCGCAGGCGCTCCTCGAGGGTCCGCTCGCGCGCGCGGAGATCCTCGAGCTCGAGGCCCGCCAGCTCGCGGAGCTCCGCGTCGCCGTCCTCACCGAGGATGTGGTTGGCCTCCTCGATACGGGCGAGAACGTCCTTGTACTGTCCGAACGCCGTAACGACAGGCTCCATCTCAGCCGCCGCTTTGGCGAGCCGGGCGTACTCCGCCCGCCCACCGGATGCGTTGGCGGCCTCGGCAAGGCGGACGGAGAGCTCCTCGTAGCGGCTTTCGATCTGTCGGAGCTTATCGAACACGATCCGCGCTCAGGTCCCCGGGGCTCGCGCGCCCGGGCCCGGCCCCGCGCCGAGGGCGGCGGCGGCTAGCGCTTCCGGTTGGCGTACTTCTTCTGGAAGCGCTCGACGCGCCCGGCCGTGTCCACCAGCTTCTGCTTGCCGGTGAAGAACGGATGGCATTTCGAGCAGATCTCCACCCGGATGTTCGCGCTGGTGGAGCGAGTGTGGATGACCTCGCCGCAGGCGCACGTGATGGTCGTCTCGACGTACTCGGGATGAATACCGACCTTCACGGAAAGTCCTCCCACACGAGCGAAAATGAGATCTCGGTCAGGGTACCACAGGCCCCAAGGCCCGACAAGGATCGGACCCCCTCACCCGGGGTACCGGAGCCTCCGCCCCGGCCGGTGCCGACGGTGGATGGGCGCGTCGACGGTGGGGCGACCGGTCAGCCGAGCGACTGCATCGAGGCCAGGAACTCCTTGTTCGACCGGGTCATGCGGAGCTTGTCCACCAGGAGCTCCATCGCCTCGACGGGGTTCAGCTGAGAGAGAGCCTTCCGCAGGAGCCACAGGCGCTGGAGCTCGTCCCGCTCGATCAGGAGCTCTTCCTTCCGGGTCCCGGACTGCTCAATGTTGATCGTCGGGAAGATGCGCTTGTCCATGAGCCGGCGATCCAGGTGCACCTCCATGTTGCCGGTCCCCTTGAACTCCTCAAAGATCACGTCGTCCATGCGGCTACCCGTGTCGACGATGGCGGTGGCCATGATGGTCAAGGACCCGCCCTCTTCGATGTTGCGGGCCGCGGCGAAGAACCGGCGCGGCCGCTGCAGAGCGTTCGCGTCGAGACCGCCCGAGAGCACCTTCCCTGACGACGGAATGACCGCGTTGTGGGCCCGCGCGAAGCGCGTGATCGAGTCGAGCAGGATCACTACGTCCCGCTTGTGCTCGACCAGCCGCTTGGCCTTCTCGATGACCATGTCGGCGACCTGGATGTGCCGCTGCGGCGGCTCGTCGAACGTCGACGAGATCACTTCGCCGCGGACGCTTCGCTGCATGTCGGTGACCTCTTCCGGGCGCTCGTCGATCAGGAGGACGATGAGGTAGACCTCCGGATGGTTCTTGGCGATCGCATTCGCGATCGCCTGGAGCAGCATCGTCTTGCCCGTTCGCGGGGCGGCCACGATCAGGCCTCGCTGCCCCTTGCCGATCGGCGTGAGGAGATCCATCACCCGCGTCGACAGGTCTTCCGGGGTGTGCTCCAGCCGGATCCGCTCCATCGGGTAGAGCGGGGTGAGATTGTCGAAGAGGATCTTGTCCTTCGCCTGCTCGGGGGTCTCGTAGTTGATCGCCTCGACCTTCAGCAGCGCGAAGTAGCGCTCCGAGTCCTTCGGCGGGCGCACCTGGCCTGAGATCGTATCGCCGGTCCGGAGGTCGAAGCGGCGGATCTGCGAGGGCGACACGTAGATGTCGTCCGGCCCCGGTAGGTAGTTGTAGTCCGGCGCACGCAGGAACCCGAAGCCGTCCGGCAAGACCTCCAGCACGCCTTCCGCGTAGATCAGTCCGTCCCGCTCGGCCTGGGCCTGCAGGATCTTGAAGATCAGCTCCTGCTTGCGGAGCCCGGAGAAGGCCTGCACGCCGAGGTCCCGCGCGATGGTGTTGAGATCCGGGATCCCTTTCTCCTTCAGCTCCGTCAGGATCAGCCCGCCCGTGCGGCCCCCGGTCCCGAGTTCACTCGGGCTCGGCTCGGCGGGAATGTCGGGCATGACGACGCGCTCGCGCTCCGGGTTGGGATTCTGACCGGCGCCAGGTCGACGAGGGAAGCGGTGGCGTGGATGGCGGGGCGGTGGAGGTGTGCTCACGGCTGTGGATCGCTCCTTTGAGGTGCAGTGTGGCGAGGACCGTCAGGGGATCGCGCGCGCGGTGGCGTCACGCTCTGTCATCTATAGCACTGTCGGCCGGCCTCTGTCAACCAAGGGCGCGCAGGATCGAGGCGCCGCCGGCCTGTCTTACAGGCGGATCGCGATGAGCGCCCGGCGCCGGATGGTCTCCAGCCATTCGTCGAACCGTTCCTGCGACTTCTTCTGGGTCAGGAGGTCGCGCGCCTGCTGGCGCGCATCCGCAAGCCGCTGGGCTGTCAGCTCCTCGCGGCCCTCGAGCTTCAGGAGGTGATAGGCGGATCCCGAGCGAATCGGCGCGGTCACCTGCCCCGGCTGGAGGGCCAGGAGCGGCCCCTCGAACACGGCATCGAGCTCCCCCCGGGTCAGCCAGCCGAGGTCGCCCCCAGCCGGGTCCTTGGCGCGGGTGCGCGCCAGCTCGGCGAAGTCCGCACCGCCCGCCAGTGCGACCGCGATGCTCTCGGTCTCCTGCTTCGCCCGCTCCCAGGCCGCCGCCGAACCCGGCGCTTCGACCGGGATCGCCATGTGGAACGCGTGGTACTTCAGTCCGGCTTCGAACTTGGCCCGGTTCTCGGTGAGATACTGATCGACCTCGGCCTCGGTGATCGTCGCACGGCGGACAACGCGGCGACTGACGACCCGCTGCGCCAGGAGCTGGTCGCGCATCTCGCGGCGCAGGGCATCCCAGGTGACGCCCTGCACCTGGAGTTGGGCCGCGAGCTTGTCCCGGTCGCCCCCGTTCCGTTTCACGAAGTCCTCGACATACCCGCGGAGCTCATCGTCGGAGATCTCGATCTTGTCGCGCCGGGCTTCCTGGATCTGGAGCCGGTTGTCGACCAACCGGTTCAGCATGGCGCGCTCGAGATCCGGCCCGTCGGGCAGGCTCCGGCCGTCGCGGCGGGCGACGACGATCGCCTCCTGGAGCTCGGACATCATGACGACGTCGTCGTTGACCACGGCCACCACCCGGTCGATCACGGACTGGGTGTCTTTGACCGGCGGCGCCTCCCCGGCCCGCACCAGGATGCCCCCGCTGCCCGGGGGGATCGGGGGGAGGGGCCCGGCCGGACCCGCCCGACAGGCGCCGATCGCTCCCGCCACGACGAGACCCGCGAGCGCGAGGCGTACCCTCTTCATCGAGGTACCTCCGTCGGCCCTCGAAATTCCCCGAGGAGCCGGGTGAGGGTCCGCACGGTCTCCGACCATGATCCTCGCGCCACCGTGGCTTCGAGCGTGAACTCGCGTACCGTTCGGAGCCGCCGCCCGTGGGCCCGGAGCAGCTCGACGATCCGTTGGGGCGGCACCGGCGTGGTGGGCGCGAACGTGAGGACCGCGTGCCCCCCGCGCACTTCGAGCCGCTCGAGCCGCAGGGCCTTGGCCTCGAGCCGGAGCGCCACGACGTCGAGGAGTCGCGTCGCCGCCTCGGGAAGCGGTCCGAAGCGGTCCCTGAGCTCCCGGCGGGCGTCCTCGATCTCCGGCGGCGTCCGGACGGTTGCGAGCCGCTTGTAGAGCACGAGCCGCTGGGCGGGCTCGGCGACGTAGTCCTCGGGCAGGTAGGCGGCGGCGTCCACCGTGACGACGGGGTCGACCTCGTCCTCGACGGGCTCCCCACGGAGCTCCCGCACGGCCTCCTCCAGGAGCTTCAAGTAGAGGTCGAAGCCGACCATCTCGATCTGACCGTGCTGCTGGGCTCCGAGAAGGTTCCCCGCCCCCCGGATCTCCATGTCGCGCAGCGCGATCTTGAGCCCCGACCCGAGCGCGGTCAGCTCCTGGATCACCCGGAGCCGCTTGGCGGCCGTCTCGTCGACACGGCCGTCGGCGGGGATGAGGAGGTACGCGTACGCCTGGAGCCGGTCACGGCCCACGCGGCCGCGCAGCTGGTAGAGCTGCGCGAGGCCGAGCCGATCCGCGCGGTTGATGATGATCGTGTTCGAGGCGGGAATATCGAGGCCGGACTCGATGATGGCGGTCGCCACCAGTACATCGTACGCGCCTCCCACGTAGTCGAGCATGGTTCTCTCGAGGACCGTCTCGCGGAGCTGACCGTGGGCCATCGCGATCCGCGCCCGGGGAACGAGCCGCCCGATGAAGCGCACGAGGGCAGGAAGGGACTGGATGCGGTTGTGGACGACGAAGACCTGCCCTCCCCGGCCCAGCTCGCGCTCGATCGCCTCCTTGATCACCTGGGCGTCGAACCGGCAGACGACCGTCTCGACCGCGAGGCGGTCGGCCGGCGGCGACTCGATCACCGACAGATCACGGATCCCGGCCATCGCCATAGACAGGGTGCGCGGGATGGGGGTCGCCGTCAGCGTGAGGACGTGGACCGCCTTCCGCAGCTGCTTCAGACGCTCCTTGTGCGCCACGCCGAACCGGTGCTCCTCGTCCACGACCAGGAGCCCGAGGTCCTTGAAGGCGACGTCCTTCGAGAGCAGGCGGTGGGTGCCGATGACGACGTCCACTGTCCCCGCGGCGAGCCCAGCCAGGACGGCCTTCTGCTGGGCGGGCGACCGGAAGCGGGAGAGCATCTCGACCCGCACGGGATAGGGGGCGAATCGCTCGCGGAACGTGTTCCAGTGCTGCTCGGCGAGGATGGTCGTGGGGACGAGGACCGCGACCTGATGCCCGTCGAGGGCCGCCTTGAGCGCGGCGCGCATGGCCACCTCGGTCTTGCCGTACCCCACGTCCCCGCAGACGAGCCGGTCCATCGGCTGCCGCCGCTCGAGGTCCACCTTGACCTGCCGGATGGCCTCCAGCTGGTCCGGCGTCTCCTCGAACGGGAAGGCGGCCTCGAACTCGTGCTGCCAGGGCGTGTCCGCCGCCATCGCGTGCCCCTCGGCCACCTGCCGCTCGGCGTAGAGTCGCAAGAGGTCCTGCGCCATCTCCCGGAGCGAGGCCCGAACCGACTCCTTCGTGCGCTGCCAGGTCGTTGCCCCAAGCTTGTCGAGCCGCGGCGTCTCGTCCCCGGCTCCCGCGTACTTGGTGACCGCTGCCATCCGCTGGACGGGCAGATAGAGGCGCGCGCCCTCCGCGTACTCGAGGAGGAGATAGTCGGCCGGCTGGCCGTCGACCGCCAGCGTCACCAGGCCGGCGTAGCGGCCGATCCCGTGCTCGATATGGACGACGAGGTCCCCCGGCGCCAGGTCGGTGAACGCCGCGATCGCGGCGCCCCGCTGGTAGGTCGGCCGGCGACGCATCGTCCGGCGGTGCCCGAACAGCTCGGTCTCCGTGAGACAGACCAGGCTGAGGCCCGGACACTCGAACCCGACGTGGGCGCCCCCCACCAGGACCGCCAGGGGCTCCGGTCCGAGCAGAGCCGAAACGACCGGCGCCTCGTGCTCGAGATCCCGGAGGATCTCCTGGAGCCTGTTCGCCGTCTGGGGGTCGGGCGCCAGGAGCCGAACGCGGAAGCCCTCGGCACGCCAGGCGGCGAGCGCGGGTTCGAGGCGGCGGAATTGGCCCCGCACCCCCTCGATCGAGCGGGTCTCCAGCCGGAACACGCCGGGCGCGTCCGTCCGCAGCACCCCGCAATCGACGCGCGGTCGATTCCCGAGCGTCGCGAGCGGGCCGGCCTCCGGGGCCGCCGGGCCGAGGAGCGCTGGATCGGCCACCGCCACCGGGGCGTCGGGGGGGAGGTAGTCGCCGAGCCGCGCGCCGTCCGCCTCGGCGCCGGCCAGCATCGGGAGAACGAGGAGCGTCGCGACGGCCGCCGTCGAGCGCTGGGTGGTCGGATCGAACGTCCGGACCGACTCGACGTCGTCTCCGGTCAGCTCGACCCGGACCGGCAGGGACCCCGCCGGCGAGAAGACGTCGACGATACCGCCCCGAAGCGCCCACTGCCCGACCGCGGTCACGGTCTCCACCCGCTCGTAGCCGGCGGCCTGGAGGTGCTCGACCAGCGCCTCCCGGTCGACCGCATCGCCCGGGCCCAGCGCCAGGACCTGGCGCCGGAAGGCGACGGGCGTCGGGAGCGGCGCCTCGAGGCCCCGCGCGGGCACGATCACCCACAGGGGCTCCCCGCGGAGGAGACGGCCCAGGATCCCTGCGCGGCCCGCATCTTCCTCGCGCGCGCCCGCATCACGCCAGAGCGCGGCGTGGGGAACCGGCAACAGGACAATCTCCCCGGGCGGCTTCCGACCAAGGGTCCCCGCGAAGACGCGGAGGTCGTCGAGCACGCGGGAGGCGGTCGGTTCGTCCGCCACGGCGATGATCGCGGGGCGGGCCGGCGGGAGGAGCGCCGCGAGGGCCAGGGACGCCGCGGAGCCCCACAGGCCTTCGAGAGTGATCCGCTTCGCGCCCCGCGCGAGCGCCTCCCGCGCCGGCACGAGGTCGCCCCAGGTGTCGAGGGCGGGGAGGAGGCTCGCCGTGACGAGGGTCGTCATGGGCCCGAGCTCATCTTGGCCCTTGCCCCAGGTGGAAGGACAGGTTCTCGAGCTCGATCGACAGGTCGACGTTCTGGAGCCGCACGTCCTTCGGCACCTTGACGCGGCTCGGGGCGAAGTTGAGGATCGCCCGAACGCCGGCCGCAACCAGCCGATCGGCGACGCTCTGAGCCGCGTCGGCGGGCACCGCGACGACGCCGATCTGGATCGCCTGCGCCTTCACCACGTG
>DATAFX010000115.1:0-45361 GCA_036257195.1 Candidatus Methylomirabilota bacterium
GGATCGCCTCGCGCATCCGCTGCCGCTCCTCGTCGGCCTGCCGGTGGAACGCCTCGACCTGGGCGGGATCGACCTGGTCCGCCTCGAACAGCCGGAGGCCTTCCTCCAGGTGCGCGTGGCGGCTCGTGCGAGCCTGCTCCACGGCCGCGAAGGTCCGATCACGGATCTCGGTGATCTGGGTCCGCTGGTCGGGCGTGGCCTTCGCCTCGTCGAGGGCGTCGTCGATCGCCGCGGCGACCATGCGCTTCATGATCGCGTGGCGTCCGCCGCCATGGGCGCCGTAGGCCACGGCGCCCCCCGCCGCCACCAGCCCCAGGGCCCCGGCCGTCATCAGCCCGAACATCGTGCGTCGCTTCATGGCTCGCTACCTCCTTGCGTGAGTGTCGCAACCCCTGTCTTGGGGTGTGCGTGGTTCGAGCATGGAGCGTCGACGTGATGCAAGTATGTGCCTCGAGTAAAGAATCGTGAAGGCGAAGGGCGACGTCGCTCCGCACGGTCCCTGGACATCGGCGTCCGGATCTCCGGCAAGCCGCTCCGGGAGCCTGTGGTCAGGCCGCTCGCATCGCGCGAAGGAGGGGCGCGATCTTGACGAAGTTCGGTCGAGCCCCCACCAAATTGACGATCTTCACCCGCCGGCTCCCGCAGCCTCGCCGGCCGCGTGCCGCCGTGCGGGACCACCCCGGACAAGCGGACATTCCCGCCGATTCCGGGGCCCAGGACTCGGACGGCGGGGGGCGGTCACAGGGCTTTCCGGAGGAAGACGCGCGTGTGCTCCTCGCCCGGCCAGCCGGGCAGCTCGTCCACCTGCAGGTACCCCTGGCGACGGTAGAAGCCCGGCGCCTGGTAGCTGTGGGTCTCGAGCTGCATCTCCCGGCAGCCACGGCGGACGGCTTCCCGCTCGGCCGCCCCGAGGAGCCGCGCCCCGAGGCCCTGCCGCCGGAGGTCCTCCCGCACCCACAGGGTCCGGACGTAGCCCGTCCGCCCCCAAGTCCAGCCATGCAGGCCCGCCGTGATCTCGCCGGCCGCGTCGCGAACGAAGATGGCGAGCCAGCGCCCGTTGTCGCAGCCGGTCGCCGCCGCGCTGTACCGGTAGAGTCGCTCGTCCAGCGCGGCCAGGTCCTCCCGGCGCGGCTCGTCCTCGATCCGCAGCTCGTCGTCCATGCTCGTCTCCGGCAGGAGGGGTGGGACGTCAGCCCTGGCCGCGCCCGGGTTCGAACGCGCGCAGCGAGGCCTGCTGGACGTGGTTCCGGAACTCGATCGGGTCGTGGACGCGGGCGAACACCTCCCGGGCGCCGCCCGTCCCGGTGACGACGAGGTCGCCGTAGTTCAGGAAGCGCCCCGCCAGCGTCTGCTGGACCCCGATGGACTCCACCTTACCGAGGAGCAGCTCGGTCGTGTATCGGCCGATCAGCCCCACCTTGAAGATGAGGCGCGTCGTGGTGACGGCGAACTCCGAGGTCAGGAGCTCCACGGCGTGGGTCGCCGCCCAGCCCAGTCCGGTGATCAGCACCACGAGGCTCGCGTACCAGAGCCACTCCACGCGCGTGGCCGAGCCCAGCGCCACGGTCAGGGCGATGCCGAGGAGCGTCACCAGCGCGGGCTTCGCGAACAGGATCCAGTGGAGCCGAGTCTTGTAGATGACCTGCTCGTTCGGCAAGAGATGGCGCTCGACGTACCCCACGGGGCGATCCTCCTCGGCGCCGGGCCGCCGGCCGGCCGGCGCCATCGGCGGCGAGGATAGCCCGCCGGGCGCCGGGCGGCAAACGCGCGCACCCCGTGCTAGCATGGCCGCGCTCCGCTCATCTTCCTCGCGAGGAGGTCGCTCCCCAATGGCCCGCACCGGTAAGGCCGCCGTATTCCTGGGGCCTGGCAAGCCCTTCGAGCTCCGCGAGCTTCCCGTGCCGGAGCTCGAGCCGGGCGCCCTGCTGGTCCGCGTGTCCCTCGCGAACGTCTGCGGCTCGGACCTTCACTTCTGGCGCGGCGACGCCCCGCTGGCGCTCCCCCCGGACGGCTGGATCTTCGGCCACGAGATGACCGGGCGCGTGGCGGGGCTCGGAGTGGGCGTCAGGACCGACTCTCTGGGGCAGCCGCTCCGCGAGGGAGACCGCGTCGCCTACTGCTACTTCTATCCCTGCGGCCGCTGCTACGTGTGCCTCCACGGCCAGCGGGCCGCCTGCCCCCACAAGATCGGCCGCGCGACCGGACCGAGCGAGTTCCCCCACTGGGTCGGCGCCTTCGCGGAGTACTACTACGTCCGGCCCGGCGGCTTCGTCTTCCGCGTCCCCGACGACCTGCCCGACACCCTCGTCTCCCCCGTGAACTGCGCCCTCTCCCAGGTGCTCTACGGGCTCACGAGGGCTGGTCTCGGCTTCGGCGAAAGCGTCGTCATCCAGGGGGCCGGCGGCCTGGGCATCCAGGCGGTCGCGGTGGCGCGCGAGATGGGCGCGGGCACGGTGATCGTGATCGACCAGCTCGCCGAGCGGCTCGAGCTCGCCCGGGCGTTCGGGGCCGACCACACACTCTCCCTGGGGGACGTGCCGGATCGCCGGGCCCGCATCAAGCAGGTCCGCGACTGGACGGGGGGCCGCGGCGCCGATCTCGCCTGCGACTTCGTGGGCTTTCCACCGGTCGTGCCGGAGGGCGTCGAGATGCTGCGCCACGGCGGGCGCTACCTCGAGATCGGCTGCATCAGCCGGGGGCGCACCGTCGAGTTCGACCCCTCCTCGCTCGTCTGGGGATCGAAGACCATCGTGGGCGTGGTCATGTACGACCCGTCGGTGATCCCGCGGGCGCTCGAGTTCCTCGGCCGGTGTCGGGGGCGCTATCCGTTCGACCGGCTCGTGTCGCACACCTACCCCCTCGACCGGATCGACGAAGCGTTCCGGGACGCCGAGTGGTATCAGCGCGAAGCCGCGCCGACTCGGATCACGCGCGCCGCGCTGGCGCCCTAGCGACCCCGCCGCCCGAGCCTCGTCCGCGATGATCGCCCGGCTGGTCCCGATCGGCCTCATCACGCTCGCCTTCAACCTGGGCGGCGGTCTCGCGGCCCCGGCGCTTCCCCTCTACGCCCGCACCCTCGGGGCGGATTACCGGGATCTTGGCCTCATCGGAGCAGCCCACGGGCTCGCGTTCGCGTTGCTCACGATCCCGCTCGGGCGGGCCTCGGACCGCTTCGGCCGCCGCGCGATCCTGCTCCTCTCCGCGATCGGGGTCGGCGGCTCGGCCGCCCTTTACCTCGCGGCCGGGCACGTGGCCGGTCTCGCCGCCGGCAAGCTCCTCGAGGCCGCCGCCTGGGCGGCCTTCTGGCCGACCCTGGAGGCCTGGGTGGCCGAGCGGTTCGGCGCGCGCGCCGGCGCCGCCATGGGCGTCGCCTACGGCGCGTACGCCGCGGCGTTCGTTGTGGGGAGCTCGATCGGGGGCTTCGTCATCGAGGCCTTCGGGCTCCGCGCGCCATTCGCTCTCTACCTGGGGGCGGCCGTGCTCTCCGTGGTCCTCGTGGCCCTGCTCGCGGGCGGCGAGACCGCCGATCCGGAAACAGCCCGACACGGCCGGGCGGTGACGCCGCGGATCGTCACGACCCACCCCGCCCGGGCGCGGCGCCGGCGTGCGCTCGCCTACCTAACGGGCTTCGTCTACGTCTACGGGCTCGGCACGGTCCTCGCCTTCCTGCCCGCGTACGGCGCGGACCGGGCGCTCTCGCCGCGCGGGGTCGGGCTCCTGCTCGGCGCCTACTGGATCGCGCGGGTCATCGGCTCGCTCGGCGCCGGCCGCGTCTCGGACACTCTGGGGCGGCGGCTCGTCCTCGTGCCTGCGATGCTCGGGACCGTGATCGGCGCGGGCCTGGTCGCCGCCCCCCTCGGCGCGTGGGCCCTGTTCCTCGGCGTCGTCGCGCTCGGGCTTGCCGCCGGCGCCTCGGCCCCTACCTGCGTCGGCCTCATCGCGGACCACGTGAGCGCGGAGGACCGCGGAACCGCCATGGGACTCTTCGAGGCCGCGTGCGGTGTCTCGATCCTGGCCTCGGGCCTGGTGGGCGGGTATGCGGCTGAGGCCTTCGGCGGCGAGGCGCCCTACGTGACCGTCGGGGCGCTCGCGCTGGTCTGGGCCGGGGTGCTCGCCCGAGCCCTCCGTTCCGCGGACCGCGTCTGACCCGTACCGATTCGAGATCACCGTGTCTGCCCGGACAGACACGCCGACCTGGCGTGGCGCCATCCCGGCCCAGGTGCGTGCGGCGTTTCCACGGCGGGACGGGTGGCACGCCCCCTGCTCTCCCTCGCAGGACACATGGGCGCACGCCAGGGGCGGCGGCGACTCCTCCAGCGAGGCGGGCGAGAGATGCGCCGGATTGCGGCGGCACTCGGCGCCGCGGGCCAGCGGCTCGCCGAGCGGCTCGCCTATCGCCCCCGCGAGGTGGTGGTCGTGACCCTCCTCGCCGCGGGGCTCTTCGGAGGGCTCCTGGTCGAGCGGTGGCGCGTGCGCCACCCGGCCACCGCCGAGCAGCTGGAGGTGGAGCCGGTCCGGAAGGCGAGCCCGCCGCCGGTCGCGGCCGCGCCGCGGCTCCGCGCTCGCACCATCGCGGCCCGTTGTGGGGACCCGGGCCCGAGGGGGCGGCACGGCAGTCGGGGCGGTGAGGCCTTTCCGGACCCGCGCCTCGACCTGAACCGGGCGACGCCCGGTGAGCTTGCGCGTGTGGCCGGGATCAGCTGGCGGCTCGCGGCGCGGATCGTCGCCGCGCGTGAGGCCTTCGAGGGTCGCGGAGTCCGGTGGGTCCTGCCGGACGACGCCGGGCCGACTCCACCCCCCGCGCCCGAGCCGCGCGACCGAGACGTTCCCGAGGAGCCGACGGACACGGAGTCGCCGTGAGCGCGCCGCTTCTGCCACTCGCGCTCGCGTTCGCCGTCGGCGCGGCGCTTGGCCTCGGCGTGGCGCCACCCCCGTGGCTCGGCACCGTCGGCCTGGCGGGCGCCCTGCTCTTCCTCATGGCCGCGCGCGGGCCCTCGCTGGCCGGCGCCAGCGCCGGGGTCGTCGTGCTCTGCGTCCTGGGGGGATGGGCCCGGGTGGCGCTCCCCGACCCGTTCCCGGCCGTCAATGGGGTCGTCCCCGGTCCGGTCACGCTCGTGGGGCTGGTCGCCGGCGCCCCGGAAACCGAGGGACCGCGGACGCGGGTTCCCCTGCTGCTCCGGGGGGTCGGGCTCGAGCCCGCCCGCCCGGCGGCGGGTGTGGTCCCGCTGTCGCTCTACGGGCCGGCCACGCCGCTCGCGCCGGGGGCTCACGTCCGTGTGACCGGCGAGCTCCGCGCCCTGGAGCCCTACCGCAATCCCGGCATCGAGACACGTGGCGGGGAGCCGCGGACCCCGCGCTACTTCGTCACCGCCCGCGCGGCGGCGGTCGAGCGCCTCCCGCCGACCCCCGTCCCCTGGTGGCTCCGGGCGCGCTTCCGGATCCATGCCATGATCGAGGCGCACCTGCCCGCGGTTTCCGGCGCGCTCTTGGAGGGCCTCCTCATCGGGGAGCGCCGCCAGCTCCCGCCGACCCTGCTCGCAGACTTCCGCCGGGCGGGCGTCTACCACGTCCTGGCGATCTCGGGCTTCAACGTCGCGCTGGTCGCGGGCTCGGCCTTCCTCCTCCTGCGGCTCGCCCGCGTCCCGGCGCCGCTCGCCGC
Organism: Candidatus Methylomirabilota bacterium; assembly: GCA_036257195.1. GTDB lineage: Bacteria > Methylomirabilota > Methylomirabilia > Rokubacteriales > DASRDR01 > DASRDR01. The sequence goes on from DATAFX010000115.1 coordinate 5,660, forward strand.
CGGCGTCGCCCTCGCCACGCTGATCGCCTTCGCTGCGGTGGTCGGCGGCCAGCCCTCCGTGCTGCGAGCCACCATCATGGGCGTGCTGTTCCTGGCGGCCGGGCTCCTCGGTCGGGAGAGCCGCGTGTGGAACAGTCTCGCCGGAGCACTTCTCGTCCTGCTGGCCCTGGATCCGGGCAGCCTTGGGGAGCCGGGCCTCCAACTCTCGTTCGCGGCGACCGCCGGCCTCCTCCACCTGGGACCGTGGATTCGCGCGCGGCTCGCGCCCTGGTGCCCGGGGCCGATCGCCAGCGCGCTCGCCGTCTCGGCCGGGGCCCAGCTGGGCGTCACGCCCGTCACGCTCGTCCACTTCGGCCAGCTCTCACCCCTCGGCGTGATTGCGAACCTCGTCGTCGTGCCACTCGCCGGGCTCCTGACCACCGGCGGCGTGCTCGCCCTGGCGGTGGCCACGATGAGCGAGCGCGTCGCGCACCCGCTCTTCGAGAGCCTCTGGCTTCTCCTCGTCCTGCTCCGCCTCGTCGTGCGCGCGTTCGCCGCCCTGCCGGGCGCCACCGTGCACGTGCCGCCGCCGCCGGTCCTCGCCGTCGCGGTGGCGGGGCTCGTCCTGCTCCTCCTGCCCTGGGCCCGGGGGCGCGCCCAGGCGCTGGGGATCGTCGGGCTCACTCTCGGCGCGGGGCTTGCGACCTACGGGGCGACTCGGCCGGATGGGCTCGCCCAGGTCGTCGTCCTGGACGTCGGCCAGGGGGAGGCGGTTCTCATCCGGGCGCCGGACGGTCCTGCACTCCTCGTCGACACGGGCGGGGGCGGACCGGGGCGCGGCGATCGGGGCGAGCGCGTCGTGGTCCCGGTCCTTCGGCGGCTCGGTCTCCGGCGCCTAGCCGCCCTCGCCCTGACCGAGGGGACGGCCGATCACGTGGGCGGTCTGACGGGGCTCCTCGAAGGGATGCCGGTCGACGAGGTGTGGATCCCTACGGGGAGCGAGGGCGCAGCGTGGCTCGGCCCCGTCGTGGCGAGCGGGATCCCCCGGCGCGTCCTGGCTCGTGGGGACCGCCGGTGGGTCGGCTCGCTCCTCGTGACCGCACTCCACCCGGGGCCCGGCGCGCCGGGGGGCGAGTCCGGGGCGGGCGAGCGCCCACGCGCGGAGCCGTTGCTCCTGCGGGTCGAGTGGGGACTCTTCGCGGCCGTCCTGGCCGCCGGCACGGGGGCGGCGGAGGTGACGGTGCTCGGCGCTGGTGAGCCGCTCGAGGCGACCGTGTTGAAGGTCAGCGGGAACGGCGGCCGGCGCGGATCGCCGCCCGCCTTCCTCGCGGCGGTGGGGCCACGGCTCGCAGCGATCCCGGTGGGCGCGCGGAATCCCTTCGGACACCCGGCGGCGGAGGTCCTGGCGCGCTTGGGCCGGGCGGGCGCGCCCGTCTACCGGACGGACCAGGACGGGGCCATCGACGTCCGGAGCGACGGCGCCCGCGTGTGGGTACGGGCCTGGGGACGGCCCGGCCCGCCGGCGGAGCTTGTCCTGCGGGACGGGCTCTGAGCGCCCGGGCGCCCCGCTAGGCTTCGAAGGGGCGCTCGCGCTGCGCCCGGAGCCGCTCGAGCTCCGCCGCGTCGAGCCGCATGCCGAGGGACAGGTTCATCTCGGCGAGGATCGTCTTGATCTCGTTCAGCGACTTCTTCCCGAAGTTCTTGGTCTTCAGGAGCTCGGCCTCGCTCTTCTGCACGAGGTCCGCGATCGTGCGGATGTTCGCTGTCTTGAGACAGTTGTAGGCCCGGACCGAGAGCTCGAGCTCGTCCACGCTGCGGAAGAGGTTCTCGTTCAGCTCGAGGCTGACCTCCGCCTTCACGTCCTCTTCGGACTCGAGCCCGGTCGGGAAGCGGCAGAGGAGGTTGAAATGGTCCTCCAGGATGAGGGCCGCCTCGCCGACCGCGTCCTCGGGCGAGACGCTGCCGTTCGTAAAGAGCTCGAGGACGAGCCGCTCGGCGCCCGGCTTGCGCTTGGCGGGCTCCACCTGGAAGTTCACCGTCTTCACGGGCGAGAAGTCCGCGTCCATCGCGAGCGCGTTGATCGCCAGCGTCTCCGACTCGCGCTTGTCGGCGGGGACGTAGCCGCGCCCCTTCTCGACGTGCACCTCCATCTCGAGAGTCACGTCCCGCTCGAGCGTGGCCAGGGTCTGCTCGGGATTGAGGATCACGAGGTCATGGTCGGTTTCGAAGTCGCTCGCCCGGGCGATGCCCGGGCCGGTGACCCGGAGGCGGATCAGGCGGCTCCGCTCGCCGTGGAGCTTGAAGACCACCTTCCGCAGGCTCCCCAGGATGTCGAGCGAGTCCTCGGTCGCGCCGGTCAGGAAGGAGAACTCGTGCAGGACGCCGTCAATCTTGATCCACGTCGGGGCGGCGCCCTCGATGGAGGACAGCAGCACCCGCCGGAAGGCATTGCCGACGGTTAGGGCGAAACCAGGCTCAAACGGCTCGACGACGAAGACGCCGTGGTCCGGCTGGAGCTCCTGCCACTCGTGCTTGCGGGGGAGCTGGATGGCGGTGGTCATAGAACCTCCTCAGGTCACGCAGGGCGGGTGAAGGACGAACGCACATTATAGCGGAGGGAGGTCGGTCGGGAAAGTCCCCTGGTCGGGCGCGACGGGAAATTGACAGGCCCGCCGAGACCCCTTAGAATCAAACGGATTTTCAGGAGCGGGGCGGGTCCGGCACCGACCCCTTGCGCATGGTCTCATGCCGACGCAGAGTCCTTCGCCGTCAGCGGATCGGTCCTCAGGGCGCTCCCTCGTCCGCCGGGGGGTGGCCGTGGCCTGCCTCGGCGGGGCGGCGCTGGTCGCTCTCGGGGTCGCCCTCGCCCTGCGCCCGCCGCCGCCCCTTCAGGCGGGGCCTCGGACGCTGGAGATCCCCACCACGCTGGGAGCGCTCGGCATCGCCCGGCACCTGGCCGAGCAGGGGGTGATTCGCAGCCAGGTGGTCTTCCTAGGAGCGACGGTCCTTCGGGGAACGGTCCGGTCACTGAAGGCCGGGGAGTACGAGGTCCCCCAGGGCGCGCCCCTCCTGGCGGTGCTGCAGCTCCTGGAAACCGGCCGGGTCAAGCCGCACCTCTTGGTGCTGCCCGAGGGCTTCACCATCCGGGAGCTGGCCCGCCAGATCGACGCCGAGGGGATCGCCCCGGCCGCGGACGTCATCCGGGTCGCCGGAAGCCCGCGCATGGCCTGGAGCCTCGGGATCGAGGCCGACTCGCTGGAGGGATACCTGTTCCCCGACTCCTACCAGGTCACCAAGGGGATGCGGGTGGAGGAGATCCTCGGCCGGATGGTCCAGCGCTTCCGCGATCGGGTCGGCACGGCCGACGTGATCGCGCGCGCCCAGCAGCGCGACCTGAGCCTCCATCAGGTCGTGACGCTCGCCTCGATCGTGGAGAAGGAAACGGCGCTGGCCGCAGAGCGGCCGATCATCGCCCGGGTCTTCCTGAACCGGCTCCAGCGCGATATGCCGCTCCAGGCCGACCCGACCGTCTCCTACGCGTTGGCCAAGGAAGGCCGGTCCCCAACGCGCGATGATCTCCAGATCGACCACCCCTTCAACACCTACCGGAACCGCGGGCTGCCTCCGGGGCCGATCGGGAGCCCCGGCCGGCCGGCCATCGATGCGGTCCTCGAGCCGGCCAACGTTCCCTACCTCTACTTCGTCGCGATCGACGACCGGGCGCATCACTTCTCGACCACGCTCGAGGAGCACAACCAGGCGGTGGCGCGGTACCGGCAGTACCGCGCCCGGCCGCGCGCCGCCGCGACGCTTGCGCCGGCCAACGGGCCGATGCTATGAAGGCTCAAGACGGAAGCTCGATGAACCAGAACTGGAAGCACGCTCTGCCGGCCTGGCGCGCCGACTCGTCCCCGACGACGGACGCGCCGGAGCGCTTCCCCGCCGTCTACGCCGGGCTCAAGCGTGTCCTCCCACCGGTCCTGCGCCACCTCTTCGCCTTCCGCGTGAACGGGCTCGAGCACCTCCCCGCGCGGGGCCCCTTCATCGTGGCGGCGAACCACGCGAACTACCTGGACGGCGTGGTGCTTGCCGCGGCATTGCCGCGGAAGATCAGCTTCCTCGTCATGCCGCGGGTCTACCGGGCGACGCCGCTGCATCCTTACTTCCACGACCACGTGGGCTCGATCCCGGTCTCGCTCGCGCGGCCGGATCCCGGCGCCATCCGGCGCGCCCTCCGCGTGCTCGACCACGGGGGCGTGGTCGGCATCTTCCCCGAAGGCCCGTTCAGCCAGCACGGGAGACTCGTTCGCGGCCAGCCCGGTGTGGCCCTGGTCGCGCTTCGGTCCGGGGTCCCCGTGGTACCCGCGGCGATCTCGGGCACCTTCGCGGCCCTGGCGGCCCGCCGCTTCTTCGTGCCCCGCCGGGTGCCGCTCAGCGTGCGCTTCGGCAAGCCCCTTCGCTTCACGACGCCGCGCCGGCGGGTCACCCAGGGGCTCCGGGCCGATGTGACAGGCTGGATCATGGAAGAGATCGCCGCGCTCCTGGCCTCGGACGGATCGTCGCCGCCCACGGGCGCCACGCCGTGACGGGGTCGGCGCCGAAGAGCCCCTGGGGCGGCCGCTTCCAGGAGCCCGCCGACACCTCGGCCCGAGCGTTCACCGCCTCCCTGCCCTTCGACTACCGGCTCTGGCCCCAGGACCTCCAGGGGAGCGAAGCCTGGGCCCACGCCCTGGCCAAGGGGGGCGTCCTCTCGGAGGCGGAGCTGGAGACGATCCTCCGCGGGCTCGCCGAGGTGCGGCAGGAGCTCGAAACGGGCGCGTTCCCGTACCGGATCGAGCTCGAGGACATTCACATGAACATCGAACGGCGTCTGATCGAGAAGATCGGCGCCGTGGGGGGCAAGCTCCACACCGGCCGCTCGCGAAACGATCAGATCGCCCTCGACATGCGGCTCTGGCTGCGGGCGGAGATCGACGCGATCCGCCAGGCGCTCTGCGAGGCGCAGGCGGCGCTCGTCGAGCAGGCCGATCGGTATCGCGCCTGCGCGATGCCCGGTTATACCCACCTCCAGCGCGCGCAGCCGGTGCTCCTCGCCCATCACCTCCTGGCATACGTCTTCATGCTAGCCCGGGACCGCGAGCGCCTCGCCGACGCTCGCCGGCGTCTGGACGTCTGCCCCCTGGGGGCCGGCGCCCTCGCGGGCACCACCGTCCCCGTCGACCGCCACGCGCTCGCGCAGGCCCTGGGATTCCGGGCGGCGTCGGCGAACAGCATGGACGCCGTGTCGGACCGCGATTTCGCGCTGGAGTTCTGCGCGGCGGCGGCCATCGTGGCCACCCACCTGTCGCGGCTCTCCGAGGAGCTCGTGCTGTGGGCCTCGGCCGAGTTCGGGTTCGTCGACCTGCCGGACGCCTACGCTACCGGGTCGTCGATCATGCCGCAGAAGAAGAATCCGGACGTCGCGGAGCTGATTCGCGGGAAGACCGGACGCGTCTACGGCGACCTGGTGCGGCTGCTCACGGTGATGAAGGGGCTGCCCCTCGCCTACCATTCCGACATGCAGGAGGACAAGGAGGCGTTCTTCGACGCGGCGGACACGCTGCGCGGGACGCTCGGCATCCTGGCCCCCTTCCTCCGCGCTCTCCGGTTCCGCACCGATCGGCTCCGGGCGCTCGCCGGAGAGAGCTTCTCCACCGCGACCGACGTCGCCGGCTACCTCGTCCAGCGGGGCCTGCCGTTCCGGGAGGCGCACGAGGTGGTCGGCCGGGCCGTGCGGCTGGCCCTCGAGCGCGGGGTGCGCCTGGAGGCGCTCCCGCTCGAGGACCTCCATGCCCTCTCGCCCCTGTTCGGTCCGGACTTCCGCGACGCCGTCTCCGTCGAGGCCTCGCTCGCCGCGCGGAACGTCTACGGCGGCACCGCCCCCGAGGCGGTGGCCCGGGCGCTCGCCGAGGCGCGCGCGCTCTTGGAGATCCCCTGAGCGGCGCTCGCGCTCCGGCGGGGGCCGGCCGAGCCGGCCGCGTCCGCACCGCGCTGGCGCTCGCCCTCCTCCTGCCCCTGCCGCTCGCGGCCTGCGGCAAGCGCGGCCCCCCGGTGGCGCCGGAGCGGCGGCTCCCGGCGGCGGTGCAGGACCTGCAAGGGGCGGTGGAAGGGAGCGCGATCCGGCTCAACTGGACCCTGCCGCGGATCCGCGTCGACCGGAGCCCGCTCAAGGAGGTCCGGCGCACGGAAGTGTACCGGCGAGTCGAGAACGGCGCACCGGAGGAGCCGGTGCGGCCGGCGATCCTGGTGTTCGGGGGACTCTTCGGCCCGCCCCCGGGCGTCCCCGGGTTCGAACGGGTCGCCGACATCGCGATCGCTGAGCCGGGAGCCGCCGACGTGCAGGGCGGCCAGGTGAGCTACACGGACGCCCAGGGCCTCACCTTCGGGCAGCGATACACCTACGTCGTCGTCGCCCTCGACGAGCGGGGACGGCCGAGCCCGCCGTCCAACCGCGTCGTGGTCGCCCTGGCGGCGGCCCCCGAGGCGCCGCCGCGGGTCTCGGCCCAGCCGGGCGACGCGCAGGTGCGGCTCAGCTGGGATGCGCCCGCGACGCTGGCGGACGGGTCGCCCGCGCCGGCGGGCCTCGTTTACGACGTGTTCCGGGCGACGACGCCCGGGACGCCGGCAGGCCGTCCGCTCAACCTCGAGCCGGTGACCTCGCGCCAGTACACGGACCTGACGGTCCAGAACGACGTGACCTATCACTACGCCGTGCGGGCGCGGCTGGGGCCGGGCGGCGCCCAGAGCGGGTCGAGCGCGGTGGTCAGCGCGACGCCGGAGGACTCAACGCCGCCCGCCCAGCCGCGGGGCCTCGTGGCGGTCCTCGCCGGATCGACAGTTCGCCTCGCCTGGCAGGCGGTGCCGGACCCCGACGTCGCGGGCTACGTGGTCTACCGAAGCATGACGGCGGGGCGAGGCCACGCGCGCCTGGTCACGGCGCCCCAGGGGGCGACGACGTACGTCGACATGGACGTGCAGCCCGGACAGACCTACTTCTACGTGGTCACGGCCGTCGACCGCGCCAAGCGCGCTAACGAGTCCGTGCCGTCCCAGGAGGTCTCCGCGACGCTCCCCTGAGCGTCCTTCGGCTTGATTCGCGCCGAGGGGCATGCTACGGTCCCCGCGACTGCCCCGCCCGCGTGATAGAGGCCGCGTAGCGAAGGAGGTTGAACGATGCGACGAACCTTCCAGGGCTCTCTGGTCGCGATGGTCACGCCGTTCCACGATGGCCGGGTCGACGAGGGCAAGCTTCGCGAGCTCGTCGAGTTCCACGTCGCGCACGGGACCGATGGCCTGGTCCCCTGCGGCACCACCGGCGAGTCGCCGACCCTCACGCACGAAGAGCACAAGCGGGTCGTCGAAATCGTGATCCAGGAGGCGCGCGGCCGGATCCCGGTGGTCGCGGGCACTGGCTCGAACTCGACCGCCGAGGCGATCGAGTTGACGCGCCACGCGGCAAAGGCCGGCGCGGCCGGAGCCCTGCTCGTCACCCCTTACTACAACAAACCGACCCAGATGGGCCTCTACGAGCACTTCCGGGCCATCGCCGAAGCCGTCCCCGACCTTCCGCTCATCGTCTACAACATCCAGGGCCGCACGGCGGTCAACGTCGAGACCGAGACTCTGGCGCGGCTCGCCCAGATCCCGAACATCGTCGGCGTCAAGGAGGCGTCCGGCAGCCTCGACCAAATGACGGCGGTGATCCTGGCGTGCGGGCCGGAGTTCACCGTGCTCTCCGGCGACGACAACCTGACGCTTCCGCTGATGTCGGTCGGCGGACGCGGGGTCATCTCGGTCGTCGGGAACTTGCTGCCGCGCGAGGTCGCTGACATCACGCACGCCGCGCTGGAGGGGGACTGGAAGCGGGCGCGCGACCTGCACCTGAAGCTCTATCCCGTCTGTAAGGCCATGTTCATCGAGACCAACCCCATCCCGGTGAAGGAAGCTATGGCGATGCTCGGGATGATCCGGGCGGAGTGGCGCCTGCCCATGTGTCCCATGACCCCGGCGAACCGGGAGAAGCTCCGCCAAGCGCTGGTCCAGGCCGGCGTTCTCAAGGTCTGAGCAGAGTCGACCCGCCCGTGATCGAACTGGTCGTCGCGGGCGCGGCCGGGCGGATGGGCGGACGGGTCATCGCCTTGGCCCGGGATGCGGCTGATCTCCGCGTGACCGGCGCCTTCGAGCGGCTCGGGCACCCCGCTCTCGGGCGTGACGCGGGGGAGGTCGCCGGTGTGGGCCCACTAGGTGTCCGGATCGATCCGGATCCCGGACCGCTCCTCGCCCAGGGGCGCGTCCTCGTCGAGTTCACGGCGCCCGAGCCCACCCTCGAGCATCTCCGGCTGGCCGCCGACCGGGGCGCCGGGGCGGTGGTCGGCACGACGGGTCTCCAGGCGGCTCAGGTCGACGAGGTTCGCCGGCTCGCGGCGCGGGTCCCCATCATGCTCTCGCCCAACATGAGCGTCGGAGTGAACCTCGCCTTCCGGGTCCTGGGAACGATGGCCCGGGCGCTCGGAGACGACTACGACGTCGAGATCACGGAGATCCACCACCGGATGAAGAAGGACGCCCCGAGCGGCACGGCGGCCAAGATGGCCGATGTGATCGCCGAGGCGCTCGGACGACGGATCGAGGACGCCGGGGTCTACGGCCGGCACGGGCTCGTGGGGGAGAGGACAACGAAGGAGATCGGTGTCCATGCGCTCCGAGGAGGAGACGTGGTCGGCGAGCACACCGTCGTGTTCAGCACGGCCGGCGAGCGGCTCGAACTGACCCACCGGGCCCACAGCCGGGACACCTTCGCGCACGGCGCCCTCCGGGCGGCGAGGTTCGTCGCGACCGCGCCCCCCGGCCTCTACTCGATGCTCGACGTCCTCGGGCTCTGAGCGGAGGGCGGCCGCCCGCATGAGCCCCGTCCGGCCGGGCCGCGGACCGTCTGATATACTCCTCGTCGAAGATATCCGGTTCTACGGCCATCACGGCGTCACTCCCGCCCAGCAGGAGGTCGGCGCGTGGTTCTCGGTGGACGTCGAGCTGGCCCTCGACCTCACCCCGGCCGCGCTCTCGGACGACGTGGATGCGGGGGTGGACTACGGCGAGGTGGTGCAGCGGGTGATCGCTGTGGGCACCGGCGAGCGGGTCCACCTGATCGAGCGCCTCGCGGGGCTCCTGTGCGAGACGCTCCTCCGGGAGTACCCGGCCCGTGACGTGACGGTGACCGTGCGCAAGGTCACCGCGCCCCTCGACGGGATCGCGGCCGTGCCCGGAGTGCGGATGACACGGAGCCGGTAGGTATGGCGCGGGTCTATCTCTCGCTCGGCTCGAACCTGGGAGACCGCCGGCGGCACCTCGAGGCGGCTCTGGCCCTGCTGCGCGGGGAGATGGGAATCCGCGTCGTCTCCTGTTCGCAGGTCTACGAGACCACCCCATGGCCCGAGCTGGGCTCGCCGCGCGAAGCGTGGCACCTCAACTGCGCGGTCGAGATCGAGACGGACCTGCCGCCCCGCCGCCTCCTCCGGCTGACCCAGGCAATCGAGGGACAGTCCGGCCGGATTCCCGCCGCCGAGGCGCCCAGTCCAGCCGGGCAGCGGCCCCTGGACATCGACATCCTGCTCTACGCGGACCAAGTCATCGCGGAGGACCGGCTGCAGATCCCGCACCCGTTCCTACACCTCCGCCGGTTCGTGCTGGTCCCCCTCGCCGACATCGCGCCCGAGGTCGAGCACCCGACGCTCTACCAGTCCATCGCGGACCTGCTCGGCGAGCTGCCGGGCGAGGGCGACGTCCTCCCGTACCTGGACTGACCGCCGCCCTGACCGCCGCCCTTGCCGGGGGCGGGCCATTCTGCTAGCGTCCGCAGCCAGAGGCCAGCCGTGCCCGAGCCGTCTACCGAATTCAGCCAGCAGGCCCTCACGCACCTCGACACGCTCTACAGCTTTGCCCTGCGACTGACCAAGCGCCCCCCGGACGCCGACGATCTGGTCCAGGAGACGTACCTTCGAGCCTTCCGCTTCGCCCACCGCTTCGAGCCGGGAACGCACCTCCGGGCTTGGTTGTTCCAGATACTGAGAAACACGTTCCTCACCTTTTACCGGCGGGAGACGCACCAGCCGGTGCTCCTCGACAAGGACCTGGAAGACGGGTTCGACGAGGCGGCCCCGGGGGAGGCCCCGGACCCGGCAGTCGTGACGACGCTCGACCTGGAGCGTGCGCTCTCGGAGCTGCCCGAGGACTTCCGGTCGGTGCTGCTCCTCGCGGACTTGGAAGGATTGGCCCTGCACGAGATCGGGCAGATCATGGACATCCCCATCGGGACGGTCAAGTCGCGGCTCTTTCGGGCGCGCCGGATGGTGCGCCGCCGCCTGGCCGACTACCGGATCGGGTGAGGCCCCCGGGGATGGACTGCCACCAGGCCCGAGAGATTTTCGAGGAGCATCGGCGGCGCGAGCTGGACCCCGCGCGGGCGGCGGCGGTCGACGCGCACCTGGCCGAGTGCCCGGCCTGCCGGGCGGCCTGGGCGCGGGAGGAGGCCGTCTCCACAATGGTCCGGGGGCTGCCGCACCTGCCGGCACCCCCGGTCCTGGTCCGTCAGGTCCGGGCCCTCTGCGTGCGCCGCCGGGGGATCGCCAGCTGGCTGGGACGCCCGTGGGTTGCCGCGGCGGTCGCGGCGGTCGTCGTCGCGGCGGTGCTGGCGCCCTGGCTTCGCCGACCGGCCGAGCGCCCCGGCGACATCGTGGACGCCCTGATCCAGTCGGGCGTCGCGGAGCACCGGCGGATCCTGCTCGAGCTGGAGGCCGGCGCCATCGTCGTGGGTGACCCCGACACCCTGTTCGCCCGCGTGCGCTCGGTCTCCGACGTGGAGCTGCCGAAGATCCTCGCCGGGACGGGGGAGCTCCGGCTCTTGGCCGCGAAGCCGACGCTGCTCGTGAGCCGGAAAACCGCGGCCGCCGCGCTGCGCTACCCGACGTCCCCGGTCACGACGTACTTCATCCTGCCCGGCAAGGACCTGCCCATGCCGTCCGAGGGGCGGGTCCAGATCGAGCAGTACAAGCCGCACATGCGTCAGGTGAACGGGTTCAACGTCGTGTATTGGAAGCAGCAAGACCTGGTCTACATCATGGTGTCCGGCCTCGATCGGGAGGGGTGTCAGAAGCTCTACCTTAAGATGCGGAAGGCGCTGTAGAGGCGCCGCGTCCGGCCGAGGGGAGAAGCCGGACGATGTCCTCCGTGGCCCCCGGCAGCGAGCTTGCCCGCCCGGATGTCCATCGCCTGTCGATCGTCGTACCGGTGTACCAGGGTGAGCATACGCTCACCCTTCTCTTGGCGGAGATCGAGCCGCTCACGATACCGGGCGAGTCGCCCCGCGGCCGTCGATTCCAGGTGACTGAAGTCATCCTCGTCCACGACGGCGCCCTCGACAACTCACACGTCGTGATGGAATCCCTCGCCGCCCGTCTCCCGTTCGTGGCGCTCGTGTGGTTGTCGAGGAACTTCGGGCAGCACCCCGCCACGCTCGCCGGCATGGCCGCCACCAGCGGCGACTGGGTGGCGACACTCGACGAGGACGGGCAGCAGAACCCGACCGACCTCGGCGCCCTGCTCGACGCAGCGCTGGACGCCGACGCCCCGCTGGTCTACGGAGAGCCCCGGAACCAGGCCTCACACGGCCTCGTTCGTAACACGCTAAGCCGGCTCGCCAAGACGATCGCGGCGGCCATCGTCGGCAACCGTCAGATGGCCCACTTCAACAGCTTCCGGCTCGTGCGGGGCGACGTCGCGCGGAGCCTCGCGGCCTACTGCGGTCACGGCGTCTACCTGGACGTCGCGCTGGCCTGGGTGGTGGGGCGGTGGACGACAGGCCCGGTAACGCTGCGCCCCGACCGGGGCCGGCCTTCCGGCTACACCTTCCGGACGCTCTCGGCCCACTTCGGGCGGCTCATCCTGACGGCGGGGACGCGACCGCTCCGGCTCATCTCCATCGTGGGCTTCCTGTCGGTCCTGTTTGGCGCGGGCCTGAGCCTCGTCATGGTGTGGGCGCGGCTCCGGCATCAGATCCCGGTCCAGGGGTACACCTCGCTCATCGTGGTGATCAGCTTCTTCTCTGGCGTCGTCCTGTTCTCGCTGGGCATCATCGCGGAGTACCTGGCCGTCACGCTGACCACGGCGATGGGGCGGCCGCTCTACGTCACCGTCTCGCGCCCTCATCGTCCCGACGGCGAGCGCGCATGACGGGACCGCTCGTGTGGGTCGTGGGCCGCGGGGGGTTCCTCGGCTCGCGGCTCGAGCGACTGGCCGGGCAGGAGATGCCGGGCGCCCTACCCTGGCAGCCGGCCGCGGCGCGATTCTCCTGGGACGAACCCGCCCGCCTGGGACTCGAGCTCGGTGACGCCGCCCGCGCCTTCCGCGAGGAGTCGCGCCACCGAAAGGCTTCGTGGATGGTCGTCTGGAGCGCCGCCGGCGGCGGCGTCGGAACACCGCCCGAGGGGCTTCGCCAGGAGACCGACACCCTGCGCGGGCTCCTAGGCGCCCTCGGCGCGGCCCCAGGCGGGGGACCCGGCCGGTCGCCGGGGGTGTTTCTCTTCTGCAGCTCCGCCGGCAGCGTCTACGGGAACGCCGTCGAGCTGCCCCTGACGGAGCACTCCCCGTGCGAGCCGATCTCGGCGTACGGCCAGGTCAAGCTCGAGCAGGAGGCGCACGCGTTGAAGTGGGCGAGGGAGACGGCCCGGGTGTCCTGTCTCGTGGCGCGGCTCTCGAACCTCTACGGCCCCGGACAGAGCCTGGAGCGCCCCATCGGCCTCATCGCGCGCCTCTCGCAGAGCCTCCTCCACCGGCGGCCGCTCCACGTGTACGTGCCGCTGGACACGCTGCGCGACTACCTGCACGTGGAGGACGCCGCGCGCTATCTCCTCCGGTGCCTGGACCGCCTAGGTCGACTCGACCACCCGACCTCGCTCGTCAAGGTCTTCGCCGCCGAGCAGAGCATCTCGATCGCCGGGGTCATCGGGATCTTCACGCGGGTCGCGAAGCGGACGCCGCGCATCGTCTGCATGCCCCACCCCGTGAGCCGCCAACAGCCCAGCCGGTTGAGATTCCGATCCTTGGCGTGGACCGACTGCGCGCCGCGCCTGGTGGACCTGGCCGTGGGCATCCGCGAGGTATACCAGGACCATCTGGCGCTCTTCCAGCGCGGGAGGCTGCCGGCGCCATCCGGGGGCTGACGGCGGCCAGGGGCGGCCGTCAACTTGCCCGCGGGTCCAGGAGGTCGCGCAGCCCGTCGCCCAGGAGGTTGAAGCCGAGGACGGCGAGCGCGATGGCCGCGCCGGGGAATACGGCGTACCACGCGGAGAGCTGTAGGAAGTTCTGGGCGTCCCTGAGCATCAGCCCCCACGACGGATGCGGCGGCTGGGTCCCGAGGCCGAGATACGACAGGGCCGCTTCGGCCAGGATGGCCAGCGGGAACGAGATCGTCGCTTGCACGATGAGCGGCGAGACCGTGTTGGGCAGGACATGCCGCCAGAGGATCACGCTGTCCCGCGCGCCGAGCGCCTGGGCAGCCGTGACGAATTCCTGCGCCCGGAGCGCGAGAACGCTCGCTCGTGTGAGCCGTGCGAAGACCGGCACGTAGGCGATGCCCACGGCGATCATGCTGATGAGCACGCCCGGGCCGAAGGCGGCGGTCGCGAGGAGGGCGGAGAGGACCGCCGGGAACCCGTAGACGGCATCGGTCACCCGCATCGCCGCCTCGTCGAGCCATCCCCCGATCCAGCCCCCAGCCGCGCCCAGGATGACGCCCACCCCCAGCCCGATGCCCACCGCGACGGCGCCAACGGCCAGCGAGGCGATCGCCCCGCGCATGACCCGGGACAGGAGGTCTCGCCCGTACTGGTCGGTGCCCATCGGGTGACCCGCGGAGGGCCCCTCCAGTCGTGCCGCCAGGTCCATGCGGAGGGGGTCCTGCGGGGTGTACACGAGCGAACAGACCGCGGTCCCGATGATGGCGAGCGTGAGCGCCAGGCCGCCCGCGAACGCGCGGTGGCGGAGCGCCCGCCGCCAGCGCCTACTCATACCGGATCCGCGGGTCGAGGACCGCGTAGAGGACGTCCACGAGGAAGTTGAGCGTGACGACCGTCACCGCCACGAACAGCACCACACCCTGGACGACCGGCAGGTCCCGCGCGCTGATCGCGCCCAGGGCGAGCCGGCCCAGCCCCGGCAGGTAAAAGACATTCTCCAGCACGATGCTCCCAGTGAGGAGCTGCCCGAGCTGGAGCCCCACGATCGTCACGATCGTGAGGAGCGAGTTTCGCAGGACGTGCTTCCACGTCACGCCTCGCTCGGCCAGGCCCTTCGCGCGGGCGGTCCGCACGTAGTCCGCCCGGAGGACCTCGAGGACGGCGGCGCGCGTCGTCCGCGTCAGGACGGCCGCCTGGACCGCCCCGAGCGCGAAGGCCGGCAGCAAGAGTGCCCGGAGGGCCGGCCAGAGCCCCGCCGTCCAGCCGTCGAACCCGCCGGCCTGCACCCAGCCCAGGCGCACCGCGAAGAGGAGGATCAGAAGCAGGCCGGCCCAGAAGGACGGAATCGCGATCCCCAGCTGGGACAGGAGCATGGCCAGGACGTCGCCGGCCCGTCCTTGCCGGGTCGCCGCGTAGACCCCGAGCGGTACCGCCGTCAGGATCATGAAGGCCGCGGCGAGCACGGTGAGCGGCAGCGTGACCGCGAGGCGGCTCACGATCAGGCGCCCCACCGCTACGTCGTACTGGATCGATCGCCCGAGGTCCCCGCGAAGGGCGGCCCCAAGCCACTCGGCATACTGGACAGGGATGGGCCGGTCGAGGCCCATCGCGCGCCGCAGCGCCGCCGCGGCCTCCGGGCTGGCCTCGGTCCCCATGATGATGAGGGCCGGGTCCCCGGGCAGCACCCGGACCACCGTGAAGACCAGCACCGAGACGACGAAGAGCGTGGCCAGGAATGCCACGGCCCGGCGCAGGATCAGCCGGCGCATCGGCGGCTCGCGGCCTCGGCCCGCCGAAACGGCACCGCCCCGAGGCGGACCCCGGGGCGGACGTCGACGGGGGCGGGCACGGACCTGCGCGGCGCTACTTCGCCCAGCCCACCTCCGACAGATCCAGCGAGGGATTCGGCAAGTCCTTCCAGATCCCCTGGACGCCCTTCTTGGCCGCCACCAGCCGGGGGTAGACGTACAGCCAGACCACCGGGGCCTCGTCGGCCATGATCTTCTGGAGCTGCGCGTACAGCTCCCGACGCTTCTTCTCTTCGAGCGTCCGCTCCGAGGCGGCGTAGACTTCCTGGAAGCGTGCGCTGTCGTACCGGTAGTAGTACTTCGGGTTGGCGTAGTTCCCCGCGTCCCACGCCTCCGCGTGCCCGATGATCGTCATGTCGTAGTCCGCATTCTTGTAGATGCGGTCGAGCCACTGGCCCCACTCCATCTGCTCAAGCTTGACGCGCACCCCGACCTTCTCGAGCTGCCCGACGAGCACCTCGCCCGTCCGCACCGTGTACGGGTACTGGGGCGTGACCTTGAGAACGGCCTCCAGGCCGTTCGGATACCCCGCTTCCGTCAAGAGCTGCTTGGCGCGCGCGGGATCGTAGGGCACCGCCTTCGACATGTCCACGAAGTAGGGATTCAGCGGGTCGACGTTCGACCCGAGGACGCGCCCCAGCCCGAACATCGCCCCCTTCACGACCTCGGCCTTGTCGATGGCGTGCGTGATCGCGCGCCGGACTCGCACATCGGAGAAAGGCTTCTTCGAGTTGTTGAGCGCGAGGATCACGTCGCTCGTGGTCTCGCCCAGGATGACCTGGAGATTCGGGGCGCGGCGGACCACCTCGACCGACTCCGGCCCCAGGCCGAAGGCCATCACGTCGATGTCACCCGCCTGGAGAGCGGCCAGCGCGGCGTTCGTGTCGGGAATGAAGCGGAACGTGACGCGGTCGAGCTTCGGCAGCCCCTTGACGTGGTAGTCCGGGTTGCGCTTGAGGATCACGCGGTCACCCCGATCCCAGCGGTCCAACATGAACGGCCCGGTCCCGATCGGATGCGCCTTCAGCTGGTCCACGGCCTCGCGCGGGTAGATCACCGACCCCTGCCGCGCCAGGTTGTGGAGGAACATCGCGTTGTTCTGCTTGAGGGCGATCGTCACCGTGTGGGGATCCCGCACGTGGATCGTGGCGATGTCCTCGTAGTGCCGGGCGTTCGGATGCTTCGTTTCGGGGTTCCTCGCCCGGTCGAGGACGAACTTGACATCATCCGCCGTCAGCTCGCGGCCGCCGTGGAAGCGGACCCCCTTCTTCAGAAAGAAGGTGTAGTTCAGGTTGTCGGTCGTGTGCCAGCGCTCGGCGAGCCAGGGGACGAGCCGCCCCTGCGCGTCGACCTTCACCAGCGCCTCCTGGATGTTGTAGAAGACGACGGTGGCCGTCGCCGACGCCGGCGTCGCCGTGAGGTCGAGTCCCGGCGGCTCGGCCGTGATCTGCACGGCGAGCTGCGGGGCCTGGGCCGCCGCCGGGGGCGGTCCGACGAGCCCGGGAGCCCCTGGCCCCAGGCCGACGACAAGGAGCGCGGTGCCGAGGAGCCAGCCGAACCGGGGCGATCGTGTCATGTCGCGCCTCCACCTGATGGCGGGAGTAGGAGCCGCGCCCACTATACCCAAGCCGCGCAGGCCGCTCAAGCCGCGGCCGGGCTCGTGCCATGATGAGCGGCACGGTGCGTCGAACCGCCTGGATCCTTCTCGCCCTCGCGCTCGGCATGGCCGCGGCCGCGGTCGTGCTCCGCCAGACCGGGGACCGTGGCCCGGTCGAGCGCGCCGGGCCACCCCTGTCGCGCTCCGTCGCCCCGGACGTTGCAAGCGCGCCCCCGGCAGTCACCGCCCCGGCACCGCGAGCGCAGCCCGGCACCGGCGGCCGCGCGACCGCAGCGACCCTCGACCGGGCTCGCGAGGTGCTAACCGCGATCGAGGCGCGCGGGGGCGCGGCTCTCCCCGGATACGTCGGGGGACGCGCGTTCCACAACCGCGAGCGGCGGCTGCCGGCGGGCCGGTATCGCGAGTACGACGTCCATCCCCGGGTGGCCGGCCAGGATCGCGGGCCCGAGCGGCTCGTCGTCGACCAGACGACCGGCCGCGCGTACTACACCGGCGACCACTACCGCACCTTCGTGCCCCTGAACTGATCGCCGCGAATGCCTCCGCGCTCTGTCGCCGACCGGCTCGCGTCCCCCGCACCGCCCTGGGTCCATCTCCTGGTCGCGGGCGGCGACGCGCCGGCGACGCTCCCGACACCCCCGCCCGGCTTCGTGGTCCGGACGCTCGATGGCCGGCGCGGCGCAACGAAGCGCGTCCTCCTCGACGAGATGGCCCGCGTCCTGGCGTTCCCGACGCACTTCGGGCGGACCTGGGATGCGCTCGAGGACTGCCTCACGGACCTCGAGTGGCTGCCGGCGTCAGGCTACCGGCTCGTCATTCCCTCGGCGGACCGGCTCTTGCCCCGTCGTCCCGCGGACTATGCCACGTTCGTGACGCTTCTCGAGGACGTCGGGCGCGCGTGGGCCACCGCCGCGACCGGGCATCCCGGCCGGAGCGCGGTCCCGTTCCACACGGTGCTCGTGGTGGCCGCCGATCGCCTTCCCGTCCGACCGGACTGGAAAGCACCCCCTCTGATCGGCTGACGCGCGACACCGCTCCGCCTCGCCGCCACGCCGCTTGACAAGCGACCGCGGGACGACTCACGCTGGTCCATGCCGTCCCGCGCGCGTCAGCCCGCCCGGGCCAAGTCGAGCGGGGCTCCGGGCCCCGCGGCTCCGGAGCGTGCTTCGGCTGTGGCCGGCTCCGCGCCGGCCCCGGCGACGCCGGCGGACTTCGAGAAGCTGGGCGTCTTCTACCTCGGTCGGCCGTACGACCTCGCGGCCCGGAAGCCGGGCTCGGGCCTCCTCCTCTACGACTCGAAGGATCTCGTCACGCACGCGGTGTGCATCGGCATGACGGGCAGCGGTAAGACGGGCCTCTGTCTCGCGCTCATCGAGGAGGCGCTGCTCGACGGCATCCCGGTGCTCATGGTCGATCCGAAGGGCGACCTACCCAACCTCTGCCTGACCTTCCCGGACCTCCGCCCGGAGGACTTCGCGCCGTGGGTCAACGAGGACGACGCCCGGCGCAAGGGGCTCGCCGTCGAGGCGTACGCCGGCCAGCAGGCGGAACTCTGGCGGACGGGGCTCGCGGCCTGGGGGCAGGACGGCGCGCGGATCCGGCGCCTGCGGGATGCGGCGGACATCGCGGTCTACACGCCCGGCAGCACGGCGGGGCTCCCGGTGTCGATCGTCAAGTCGTTCGCGGCACCGCCGGCTGCCGTGCGGGACGACGACGAGCTGTTCCGCGAGCGGATCGGGACCACCGCCACGAGCCTCCTCGGACTCCTCGGCATCGAGGCCGCCCCGCTCCAGAGTCGGGAGCACATCCTGCTCGCGCGGCTCTTCGAGTCCGCGTGGCGTGAGGCGCGAGACCTCGACCTGCCTGGGCTCATCCAGCAAATCCAGAGCCCGCCCGTGACCAAGGTGGGCGCCCTCGATCTCGAGACGTTCTTTCCCGCAAAAGACCGCTTCCTGCTGGCAACGCAGCTCAACAACCTCCTGGCTGCTCCCGGATTCAGCGCTTGGCTCGAGGGCGAGCCACTCGACGTCGGGGCGCTCCTCCACACCGCCCAGGGCAAGCCCCGCGCCGCGATCTTCTCGATCGCCCACCTGTCCGACGCCGAGCGGATGTTCTTCGTCTCGCTCCTCCTGAACGAGACCCTCGGGTGGGTCCGGGGCCAGTCCGGGACGACCAGCCTGCGCGCGATCGTCTACATGGACGAGATCTTCGGCTACCTCCCGCCGGTCGCGAACCCACCGTCGAAGCTCCCGCTCCTGACCCTGCTCAAGCAGGCGCGGGCGTTCGGGGTCGGCGTGGTTCTCGCGACGCAGAACCCGGTCGACCTCGACTACAAGGGCCTCGCCAACACAGGGACGTGGTTCATCGGGCGGCTCCAGACCGAGCGTGACCGAGCCCGGGTGCTCGACGGGCTTGAGGGCGCGGCGGCCGGGAGCGACAAGCGCTACGACCGCGCCCGCATGGAAGAGGTCCTGGGAGGGCTCGGGAACCGCGTCTTCCTCCTGAACAATGTCCACGAAGACGCGCCCGAGGTCTTCGAGAGCCGCTGGGCCATGTCGTACCTCCGTGGTCCGCTCACGCGGACCCAGGTCCGGCAGCTCATGGCGGACCGGAAGCCGGCCGGAACCCCGGCGCGCTCCGCCTCCGCGCCGCGGGCCGCCACGCCGGCCACCGGCCGCGACCCGGCGTCGTCCGGGGCCTCGGCAGTCTCCCCGGCCGCGCCGACGCGGGGCAGCGCCCGGCCTGTGCTCCCGCCGGCAGTCCCGCAGCACTTCGTGCCGGTCAGAGGGGCCGCAGCCGCGGGCGCCACGCTCGTCTACCAGCCCACGGTGCTGGGGGCGGCCACCGTGCACTTCGAAAACGCCAAGGCGGGCGTCGACCAGACCGACGAGGTCGTCGTCGCGACCCCGTTCGCCGACACCGCGGTGCCAGTGAACTGGGAGGCGGCCGAGCCCCTCGACGTTTCCGTCGCCGATCTCGAGGCGATGCCCGAAGCGCCGGCCGAGTGGGCCGCCCTGCCCGCGGCGGCCGCCAAGGCCAAGAGCTACGAGGCGTGGAGCCGTGACCTGGCCGCATGGCTCTATGGCCAGCGGCGCCTCCAGCTCCTCCGCGACGCGGCATCCGGCACCCTCTCGCGCCCCGGCGAGACGGAGCGCGAGTTCCGGGTGCGGCTCCGCGAGGAGACCCGGGCGACGCGCGACGAGCGCGTGGAAGCCCTGCGGAAGAAGTACGCGCCGAAGCGCGCGGCGCTGGAAGAGCGCCTCCGGCGGGCCCAGCAGAAGGAGTCCCAGGAGCGGGAGCAGGTCAGCCAGCAGGGCGTCCAGGCCGCAATCTCGCTCGGCGCCACGATCCTCGGCGCCGTCCTGGGGCGGAAGACCGTCAGCGTGGGCAACATTGGGCGCGCGACGACTGCGGCGCGGGGGGCCGGCCGTGTCCTCAAGGAGCGGGAGGACGTCGCGCGGGCGCAGGAGACCGTGGGCGCCGTCCAGCAGGCGCTGTCCGCCCTCGAGACCGAGCTCCAGACCGAGTTGGCCGCACTCGAGGCCCGGGGGGAGCCCGATCGCCTCGAGTCCGTCTCGGTCAAGCCGAAGAAGAGCGACGTGCGAGTGCGCGTGTGCGCGCTCGCGTGGATGCCATACTGGCGTGACGAGGCGGGCGCGCTGACGCCCGCCTGGACGTGATCTCCGCCCGGGCCGGTCGACCGGCCGTGCGGGGAAACCCGGGGCCTGCGCCCGGAGGGGCGGCACCGATGCCGCCCGGAAAGGAGCAACATATGCGGAGCCGCTTCACGTTGGCCGTCCTCGCCGTCCTCGTGGCGGTGGGCCTCGTCGCGACGCTGTCGATGGCCGCCGGGCCCAAGCAGTATCAGTGGACCGGGACCGTGACGGAGTTCGATGCGAAGGCCAAGACGATGGTCGTCGACAAGGGGGGCGAGACCTGGGAGTTCTCCACCGATGGCCTGAAGGACGTCAAGGTCAAGAAGGGCGACAAGGTCACGGTCTACTACGTGGCCATCGCGAAGAAGATCGAGGCGAAGTAGCGGGCGCGAGCCTCGACCCACCGCGGTGCGTCTCCGTCGGCGGGGCCGGCCGCCGGGGTACCGCCGCGCGCGGGCCTCCCGGCCGCTTCGGCCCGGCGTGCTGCGCTTTCCTATCCCCTTACCAGGAACGTGCAGGCCACCGCACCCTGCCGGGCCACGTTGACCACGGGCTCGCGACTCACGCGGCAGTGGAGCCCGAGATCCCCAGGCGCGTAGAACAGTCCCAGGGAGAAGTAGCAGGGCCCCGCGTACGGTCGCCCGGCGCGGAGGTAGAGCATGGGGCGCCGCGTGCCGGACCGCCGCACCTGGACGACCCACCGCCCGGGCTGCCGGAGCGCCCGACCGATGCGAGCCTCCCATCGAGCGGGTCCCGCTTCGCGGCCGAGAAGCACCCCCTCGCCGCTCGATCCCACGTTTGGCTTGATGAGGAGCCGCTCGCGCGCGCGCCGCGCGAACTCCGGCAGATCGACCCGGCGGCCGGCTGGGTCCTCGGTCAGGCGAGCCCCCAGCACCCGCGTCCACGGCACGCACCGGTGCAGGAGCCGGCGCTCCGCCGCCGTGAAGAGGGGCGCCACTTCGGACCGCCCCAGGATCTCGAGGAGCCCCTTCTGGCCGAACTCGCCAGCAACGCCCGGCAGCGCCGCCCCGGCGTCGAAGCGGTCTAGGAAGCCTCCGAGCGTCCGCCCCTCCGGCGGCCCGATGTCCTCGAGCGCGAGGTCCCGGTACACGATGTCGACGACCTGGTCCCGGAGGCACACGCCGCTTCGGTCGAGGCGCAGGTCGGCCACCGTCCCCTGCTCGGCGCGGAGGCCCGCCGCGCGAAACGCCGCCACAAGGCGCGGGACCTCGCTGTAGCCGTCCATGGGGAGGGCGTCTTCCACGAACGCCACCCCCCGGAGACGCCGCCGCCCGAGCCGCCGCGCGGCCGCCCGGACCCACCGCACGACGAGGGCCAGAAGGTCGGGGGGGTCGGCGAGCGCCAGGGCCTCGCGCGTCGTGTAGACGCGCGGGAACACTTCCGCCCGCAGGATCCGGACGCCCGCCGCGTGGTTGTAGAGCCCGGCGAGCCCCGTTGCGTTGGTCTCGAACAGGACCGGCGAGAGGAAGCCGTCCGGCCGAGCCTCGAGGCCCACGTCGGGCCGGATCATCAGCTGCCAGGGCGCGGGGCGCCGCGCCCCATGCCGCGTTACCCACGTCGCGGTGACCTCGCTCACGGGACATACGCTCCGGAAGCCGCCCACGTCGGCGCGCCAGAGCGCGGGCGAGTGGACCTGGACGCGATGGACGAGGTCGGCCAGCCGCGCGAGGCCGGGCACCTCCCGGCGGCCGACGAGGAACGGGGTGAGCGCGATCGGATGCGGGACGGGGGGCGCGCCGACGCGATGGCGATGAAGGAGCGCCGCCCTGGTCTCGGCCGCCTCCACCGCCCGGAACAGCGTGTGGCGCTCGCCGGGGGTGAGTCGGGTGATGCGGGTCGTGGCCAGCCGGTCGAGCCGCGTCACGGCTCGCGTATTATAGGCACGTGCCCGATCAGGAAGCCCAGCCGTCCGTGGGGCACGAGGAGGCCCTGGCCGAAGCCCTGACCCGCCTGCGCGCCGAGGGGCGCTACCGCGTCTTCGCGGATCTCGAGCGCCACTGCGGGCGATTCCCGTGCGCCACCTGGCACGGCCCCAAGGGTCCGGTCGAGGTCGCGGTCTGGTGCTCGAACGACTACCTCGGCATGGGCCAGCACCCCGTCGTGCTGAAGGCCATGACCGAGGCCCTCGAGCGCGTCGGCGCCGGAGCCGGCGGGACCCGCAACATCGCGGGGACCTCCCACGCCCACGTGCTTCTCGAGCGTGAGCTGGCCGACCTCCACGGGAAGCCTGCCGCCCTCCTGTTCACGTCCGGCTACGCCGCGAACGAGGCCGCCATCAGCACGGTCGCCCGCCTCCTGCCCGGCTGCGTGATCCTGTCGGACGAGAAGAATCATGCATCGATGATCGAGGGCATCCGCCGGAGTGGCGTCGAGAAGCGGATCTTTCGCCACAACGATCCGGCGGATCTCGAGCGGCACCTCGACGCCGTCGGTCCCGGCCGGCCCGCGCTCGTCTGCTTCGAGTCGGTCTACTCGATGGACGGCGACATCGCGCCGCTCCGGGAGCTCTGCGACGTGACGACCCGTCACAACGCCCTCACCTACCTGGACGAAGTCCACGCGGTGGGGCTCTACGGCTCGCGAGGGGCCGGGGTGGCCGAGCGGGACGGGGTGCTCGACCGCCTCACCGTGATCCAGGGCACGCTCGCGAAGGCGTTCGGCGTGGTCGGGGGGTACGTCGCCGCGTCGACCGTCGTCGTCGACGCCATCCGGAGCTTCGCCCCGGGCTTCATCTTCACGACCGCGCTCCCCCCAGTGGTGGCGGCGGGCGCCCTGGCGAGCGTCCGGCACCTCAAGACGAGCCAGGCCGAGCGGCGGCAGCACCAGGAGCGGGCGGCCCGCCTGAAGAGCCTCTTGGGCCAGGCGGGTCTTCCGGTCCTGCCGACGCCCAGTCACATCGTCCCGGTGATGATCGGCGACGCGGCCCTCTGCAAGCAGGCCTCGGACGAGCTCCTGGACCGCCACCGCATCTACGTCCAGCCGATCAACTATCCCACCGTGCCGCGCGGCACCGAGCGGCTCCGGATCACCCCCACGCCCTTTCACGACGACGCCCTGATGGACCACCTCGTCGCCGCGCTCCAGGACGTCTGGGCGCGCCTCCGGCTCCCGCGGACCGCCTGACGCCTGCCCGCCGTGCCCCGGTCTCACGGCGCGTCGAGAAACGCCAAGAGCTCCCGGCCGACCGCCGCCGGCTCCTCCTCGTGGGGCCAGTGTCCCGCCGACGGCAGCTGGGCGACACGCGCCTCGGACCCGAAGAGGGTCGTCCACCGCGCCAGGTGGTGCGGCCGGAACGCCGGATCGCCGAGCCCCCAGACGATGAGGACGGGCCGGCCGCGGAGCCGCTCCCGGCGCTGCCAGAGATCGGCGTAGTAGGCGCTCGACCCGAGCAGCGCCCGGGCGAGCGCCCACAGCACCCGCTCGCGATCGTCCGGGGCGGGGAACGGGGCGAGATACTGGCGGTGGATGGCGGGCGTGAGCTTCCGCCGGTCGGCGTACGCGCGGGGCATGACGAGGCGGAGCGACGCGTTGCACCGGCGGTAGAGGAAACGCCCCGCGGGGCTCGCGGCCATCCGCGCGGCCCGCCGGAGCTCCGGATCCTCGTCGAGACGCCACATCCACGTGTTCAGGAGCGCGAGGCGCCGGACACGCGCGGGCCCGTCGAGGCAGAGCGGCAGACCGATCGGCCCGCCGAAGTCGTGGACGACCAGCGTGAAGGCGTCGAGTCCCAGGCGCGCGACAAACGCGGCCAGGACCTCCGCGTGGGCCTCGGGCGTGTAGGCGAAGCCTCGCGGCCGGTCGGACAGCCCGAAGCCCAGGAGATCAGGCGCGACGCAGCGCCAGCGCGGCGCCAGCGTCAGGATCAGGTGCCGCCACTCGAACGACCACGTCGGCGTGCCGTGCACGAACAGGACCAGCGGGCCGGTGCCCTCGTCCACGTAGTGCAGGCGGCCCACCGGCAGGTCGAGGAACCGGCTCGTGAAGGGATAGCCCTCTCGATCCAGCCAGGCCGGAGCGGGCGCGCGCGGCGACGTGGTCATGACGCGCAGTCGAGCGTATCACCGGCGGCGCGGTTGATCCCCGGCCCCCGCGCGGCGTACGATCCCGTGGGAATGGCCTCGCGAGCTTCGTCTCGATCGAGCCCGGCCGCGCTCGCCGCATGGCGACGGCGCGCCATCGCGCGGATGGGTCGCTCGCGGGCCGAGACCCTGGCCCTGGTCCGCCGCCTCCCGCGGGCGGCCCTTCTCCAGGCCCGCACCCAAGCCGACTGGTCCATCCGTGACGTCCTCGCTCACGTAGCGGCGTGGGAAGAGGAGGGCGCGCGCCGGCTCGCGCTGATCGCGCGCGGCCGCGGCGCGCGCATCGTCTGGTACGACACGCCGGCCGAGCTCGACGCATTCAACGCGCGGGCGGTTGCCGCGGCGCGCCGTCTCGGTACCGCCGCGGTCCTCCGCCGCCTCGCGACCGCTCGGGCCCGGCTCCTGGCCGGGCTCCGGCGCCTGCCGGCGACGGCCCTCACCGATCCCACCCACGCGCTCCCTGTGACCCGATGGCTTCGGGAGTTTGCCTGGGTCCACGAGGGGGAGCACCGGCGCGAGGTCCGGGCCTGGAGGCGCGCCGCCCACGGCGCGGGGCGGACGTGACGGTCGACCCGTTCTTCAACGACCGCGGCACCATCGGGGTCTTCGAGCGCTCGTTCTACGCCGGTCGCGAGGCCGCCGAGGAGATCGAGGCCATCCTCGAGTGGCGCGCCCGTCCTCGGCGCGTGCTTGACATCGGCTGCAACGCGGGCCTCCACGCGCTCGAGTGGGCCCGGCGCGGGGTCGAGGTGGTCGGGATCGACTCGGCGCCGGTCGCCATCGCGGTCGCACGGGAGCGGGCCGCCGGGAATCCGCGGGTCCGCTTCGAGGTCGCCGACCTCGCCGATCCGGACCTGGGCCGGCTGGGCACCTTCGACCTCGTGACCGTCCTCGGCGGTGTCTTCAACTGCATCCCGCGGGCCGCGCTCCTCCCAGCCTTCGGCGCGATCCGATCGGCCCTCGAGCCCGGCGGAGATCTGGTCTTCGACGTCCTCCGCTGGCGGGACACGCCGCGGACGGTCTTCCTCCGTCGTGACGGGCAGGGCGCGCTCCGGATCGTCTGGGAGTTCACCCTGGACCCCGTCGAGGGACGCGGGCATGTCGTGGGCCAGTTCCTCGAGACCGGCGCGATCCAGGACTCCGAGCGCAACTTCTACACCGCTCCCGAGGTCACCACGCTCCTGGACCTGGCGGGATTCGAGCGCCTCGCGGTGGCGGGCGACCTCGCCCTGGCCGTCCCCGCCCGAGAGGCGGAGCCGAGCTTCTTTTTTCGCGCCCGATCCCGCTAGACTCCCACGCCGGCGGGGGTGATAGACTCGGGGGCGCTCGAAGCCGATCACATCTCGGAGGCATGCCCATGGCGACCGTCCTGTACGTCGGCACCGCCGGGTCCGACGACCCACCCGCGCCGGATTCCCGTTCAACTTCGCGCTGGGCGCCATCGAGGCCGGGCACCAGGCGGAGATCTTCCTGGCCGGCGAAGCGGCCTACCTCATGAAGGACGTGATCGCGGAGGCGATCGACCCCGTGGGCATGCCGCCGTTGGCCGAAATGCGGCGGAAGTGACCGAGCACGGGGTTCCCATCTACGTGTGAGGCCGCTGCTCGGGGGCCGTGGGGTCACCGAGGCCGATCTTGGGGGGAAAAAGGCCCGGTTCGTGCCGCCGAAGGTGTTCGCCGAGCGAGTGGTCGCGGCCGACAAGGTGGTGTCCTGCTAGAAGAGACTCGGGAGGCACGACGGCGGCATGACCATGGTCCCGGAGATCGGCCGGTGACCCTTCACGAAGCGCTCCGGCAGCTCGAGACCGGGGGCTCCGCGGCGCGGCGCGCCGCGCTGGGGGTCCTCGCCCGGGAGGCCGACGCCCGTGTCACGCCCGCCGTCGCGGCCCTGCTCCACGCCGACGACCCGGAGCTGGTCGCGCTGGCCGAGGCGACGCTCTGGCAGGTGTGGGGCCGCTCAGGCGAGCCCCAGGTCGACGCCTTGTTCGCCGAGGGGCTGCGCGCCATGGAGGCGCAGGACTGGCTGGGGGCGGTGACGGCCTTCGGCCGCGTGATCGAGGCCGCGCCGGGCTTCGCCGAGGGGTGGAACAGACGGGCCACGGCGCGCTACCTCGCGACGCACTACGCGATGTCGATCGCCGACTGCCAGGAGGTCGTGCGGCTGAATCCTTACCACTTCGGCGCGCTGTCCGGTCAGGGCCTCTGCCACGCGGCGCTGGGCCAGCTCCACGAGGCCGCCCGCTGCTTCCGGCGCGCCCTCCGCGTCCATCCCCGGCTGGAGGCGGTCCGGCAGCACCTCGCCCGAGCGGAGACCACGCTCGCCCGCGCCAACGGCCACGCGCTGGGGGTCGTCCCGGCCGACACGCGAGGAACCATATGATGGGCGCTGGCGGCCGGGCGGCCCTGTTCGACATGGACGGCGTCCTGGTCAACAACGCCCTCTTCCACCGCGAAGCCTGGCGGCGCCTGTCCCGGGAAGAGGGCTTCGCGCTGACCGACCCCGAATTCTGGCGCCACGCGATCGGGCGCCCGGTGGAGGAGGCGGTCCCGCTGATCCTCGGCCGCCCCGTGCCGCCCGCGGAGGCCGCCCGCTTGGCGCGCCGGAAGACCGCGCTCTATCACGAGCTCGCCGACGGCCATGCCGCGCCGGTGCCCGGCGTCGTGGAGTTCGTGCAGGCGCTCGCGGCCGCGGGCGTCCCGCGGGCGCTCGCCACCTCCGCGGTGGAGGACAGCGCCGTGCGGATTCTCGAGGGCCTCGGCCTGGCCGCCGTCTTCCCGGTCCGCATCACGGCCGGGCAGGTCCGGCGCGGCAAGCCGGACCCGGAGGTGTACCTGACCGCCGCGGCGCGGCTCGGCGTGGCGCCGGCCGCCTGCGTCGTGTTCGAGGACGCCGTCGTCGGTGTCGAGGCGGCGCGGCGGGCCGGCATGGCGGTGGTCGGGCTGACGACCGCGCACGTGGCCGCCGAGCTGCGGGACGCAGGCGCCACCTGGACGGCCCCGGACTTCACCGGCCTCTCGTGGGCCGGGCTCGCTTCTCCCTGACTCGAGGAGGCACGCGTGGCGACGAATTGGGCGGTCTTTCCCGAGGGTGGCGCACCGCCACGACCCGTGACGGCGCTGGCCGAGCAGGTCGAGCGTGACGGCGGTCGCGTTCTCGCGGTCTACCAGGAGCCGCTCAAGGAGGCGTGGCAGCTCTTCGTGATGCTGCCCCTCGCGCGGGTCGAGCCGACGCCCTACCAGCGCGATCTCTCGAAGCCGCACGTGAAGCGTCTACAGGAGGTCATCAAGAAGCTCGGCCGGTTCGTCGACCCGATCGTCGTGGTATCCACGGGACCCGGGAAGTACTGGACGCCGAACGGGAACCACCGCCGCGAGGCGCTCACGAAGCACAAGGCCGAGTGGATCACCGCCATCCTCATCCCCGAGCCCGAGGTCGCCTACCAGATCCTCGCCCTCAACACCGAGAAGGCACACAACGTGAAGGAGAAGTCGCTGGAGGTCATCCGCATGTACCGGGGGCTCGTCGAGGAGGGCTCGAAGGCGACCGAGGAGGACTTCGCGTTCCAGTTCGAGGCCCCGCACTTCATCACGCTCGGGCTCCTGTACGACGCGCGCCCCCGCTTCGCCGGCGGCGCCTTCGCGCCGATCCTCCGTCGCGTCGACAAGTTCCTGAAGCCGCCCCTGCCCAAGGCCTACGCCGACCGCGAGCGCCGGGCGGAGCTGGTCCGCGCCGCCGACGACGCGCTGGCCGACGTGGTGGCCAAGGTCAAGAAGCGCGGCGTGAACCACCCGTACGTGAAGAACTACGTCCTGGCCCGTACGACGCCGCTTAGCCGGGCGCGAAAGACGCTTCCGTCGTTCGAGCAGACCTTCGAGCGCCTACGGGAGAACCTCGAGGCCTTCGACCCCGCGAAGGTCCGCCTCGACGAGATCGCCCGGGCGGCCGTCTTCGCGGCGCCCGCCTAACGCCGACCGCGCGCCGCGGATCCGGGCTAGTCTCCGCTCGGAGCCGACCCCTCAGGGCGAGCGCCGCCGCCATCGGGGCCAGGGCCAGCCGCGGGCGCGCCAGACTCGGCCGGGCCGTCGCCGGGGGCGCGCGGCGCCTCGCCGACGAGCGCCGGCCGGCAGACCGCCTTGAAGTTGCACCACCGGCAGAGCCGGAGATCCTCGGTTTGCTCGAAGTCTTCGAGCGCGGCCACGTTCGCGTCCGCGTCGCGCAGCCAGGCCTTCATGCCGCGGATCGAGAGGCGGAGCCGCTCGCGGATCTCGTCGAGCCGCGACACGTCCCACGGGTGCACGGTGACCTCACCCGCCCGGAGGTTCACCTCGAGGAGGTCCACCCGGTCCGGCGGGACGTCCAGGATGTCGCGGGCATACAGCGCGTAACCGCCCAGCTGGATCGCCGTCTCCTCGGGGTGTGGGCTGCCAGTCTTCCAGTCGACCAGCGCGAGCCGGTCCTCCCGCGTCCAGTACCCGAAGTCCGGCGCGGCGTAGACCGGCGTGCCCTCGAACGCGAACGCCCGAACGTCCTCGATCAGGATCCAGCGGTCCGGGGGCGTGTTCCGGATCTCCGCGAGCAGCGGCAGTCGGTAGAAGTTGCGGAGACACCGGCACACGTGGTCCCGCAGGACCTGCCAGGTCTGATCCGGCACCTCGACGGCGTACTCGTGCTCGAAGAGGGCCACCGCCTCCTTGGGACGCTCCCGATATCCCCCGCGCCGGGAGAATCGCCATTCCTCGCGCATGCGCCGCACGGTGTCCTCGACGAGGCGGCCCTCGGACAGATCCTGGCCCGCATGTAGCGCCCGCAGTACGAGCTCCACCGCGTTGTGGACCGTCCGCCCGGCCCAGCCCTGGCGGCCCGTCAGTTGCTTGAGGACGTACAGGCGCCGGACGTCCGGGGAAGCGTCACTCTCCCAGCCTCCCCACGCGCCGTAGTAGTGGTAGTAGTAGCGGCGGCGGCACTCCTCGAACATGCCGGCGCGCGAGCGCGACCAGGAAAAGACGTTGGCGAGCTCCGCCATCGGCCAGAGGATAGCACCCCCGGTTGACCGGTCCCGGGAGTCTCTGATACCAAGGGCAGGCGCTGGCCCGCCGTGGGGGTGCCTGCCTCCGCTCGATCGTGGCCGAGGAGACGCCATGCCGACCTGTCGGAAGCCCGTGGGAGCGATCCGGCGCATGGCCCGGGTCTGAACCACCGTGCCCGCTCCGCTCGCTGGACTCCGCGTCGTCGACTGCTCGGCGATCATCGCCGGGCCGATCGCCACGGCGTTCCTCGCCACGTACGGCGCCGACGTCGTCAAGCTGGAACCGCTCGAAGGAGACGCGCTCCGCGGCTATCCCTCGACGCTGCCCGGGCTCTCCCGCTACTTCCTCGGCATCAATCGCGGCAAGCGCAGCCTGGCCGTCGACCTGAAGCACCCGGACGGCCTGGCCGTCGCGCGGCGGCTGGCGCGCGCCGCCGACGTGTTCGTCGAGAGCTTCCGCCCGGGCGTCGCGGCCCGCCTCGGCCTCGGCGACGCCGCGCTCCGGGCCGAGAACGTGCGGCTCATCTACTGCTCCGTGTCGGCCTTCGGGCAGACCGGACCTCTGGCGGAGCGACCCGGCCTCGACCCGGTCGTGCAATCGTACGGCGGCCTCGCGTGGGAGCAGGGGGCGGCCGACGGGGACGCGCCGGAGCTCGTGCGCGGTAGCCTCGTCGACTACTACACGGGAAGCCTCGCGGTCTCCGGCATCCTGCTCGCCCTCCTGGCGCGCGGGCTGACCGGCGTCGGCCAGCGGATTGAGACCTCGCTCCTGGACGGCGTCCTGGCGATGCAGGCCGGGCGGGCCTTCTGGGCCGAGACCGCGGAGGCGCCGGACGCGGTGCGCGACCTCCTCGGCGAGCGCGTGTCGCGGATCTATCCGACGCGGGACGGCCACCTGTACCTCTACGCCGAGCTGCCGAAGTTCTGGGCGGGGCTCTGCCGGACGCTCGGGCTCGAGGCGTGGCTCGATGACCCTCGCCTCCGGACCATGGTCGGTCGCCACGCCCACAAGGCGGAGCTGATCGCGGCGATCACCGAGCGTCTCGCCGCGCGGACGGCCGCCGAGTGGGAGACGCGCTTCGCCGAGGCGGATGTCCCGTGCACGCGGGTCCGCTCCGTGCCGGAGATCCTGGTGGATCCCCAGGCGCTCCTGAACGGTACGCTGGCCACCGTCCAGCACCCGACGCTCGGGCCGGTACGGCTCCTGGGCGTCCCGGTGCGACTGGCCGGGACGCCCGGCGCGCCGGCTGGTCCTCCGCCGGCGGTCGGCGAGCACACGGACGCCATCCTGACGGAGGCGGGCGTGTCGGCGTCGGAGATCGGGCGCCTCCGGCAAGCGGGTGTCGTACGATGAGGCCGAAGGAGGGGCGATGCGAACAGCATCGGCGGTTCCGGGGCTCGTGCTCGCTGCATTCGTCGTCGGCGTCCTGGTCGGTCAGGCCGGGGGCCAGGCGAAGCCCCGCATGTGGGCCGACCCCATGCTCGACGTCGTGACGGACGAGCTTCCCCGCAAGGCGCGGGTCGTCGCGAACCTCGACCACTGGGATCCGGGGGCGGGAACGGGACCGCACGGGCACGCGGGCCCCACGGTGTTCGTGCTGCTCGAGGGCGAGCTCGAGGAGACCCTGGGCGACGGACGCACCCGGACCCTCCGCGCCAACCAGGGGGTCTGGAACCGGGCGCGAACCCAGCACAACGTCCGGAACGTGAGCGGCCGGCCCGCGCGCGCGCTCGCCATCCACATCGACCCGGCCGGCTGAGGCGGCCGCGGCCGGGTGGCTTGCCCGAGGCGCCCCGGCGGGCGATCCTGGGGTGAGGTTCGACCACCACCCTGACCGGAGGGCTTCATGGGGACGATCCGCGTGCTCTCGCCCGTCGTCGACACGAAGGTCGGCCAGACCGCGGCCCTGCCCTTGCCGCACACGCTGGCCGGCAAGCGACTCGGGTTCCTCGACAACACGAAGGCGAACTTCGAGCTCCTGCTTCGCCGCCTGGAGGCGCTCCTGCGGGCGCAGGTCGGGCTGGCCGACGTGGTCTACGAGCGGAAGGCCAACTGTTCGACGCCGGCGCCCCCCGAGGTCCTCGCCCGCCTCCGCGACGTCGATCTGGTGGTGACCGGCTCGGCCGACTGAGGGTCCTGCACGTCGTGGAGTCTCCACGACGCGGTGACGCTCCAGCGGGCGGGCACGCCCACGGTGGTGGTGACGACGACCGCCTTCGAGACCCTCGCGCACCACGAAGCGCACACGCTCGGGATGGAGACCCTGCCACTCCTGGTGGTCGATCATCCGATCGGCGGCGAGCCCGCGGAGCGGATCGAGGCCCGGGCGGCGTGCGCAGCAAGCCAGCTCCTGACGCGCCTCGGCGCGGGACCGCCCGCGGGGTGAGCGAGCGGCGTGGCGCGCCGATTCTCGCGTCGGAGATCTTCGAGCTGCCCGACACGCTCGAGGCCGTCGACGCGCACTTCCGCGCGCAGGGGTGGACGGACGGATTGCCGATCCTCCCGCCGACGGAGGCGCGCGTCGAGGCCATGCTCGCCGGGATCGACGCGGATCCGGACGAGGTTGTCGGGAAGATCCCGCCGCTCTGGGCGGAGGCGACGATCGAGAAGGTCGCCATCAACGCGGTGATGGCCGGGTGCCCCGCGGAGGCGATGCCGGTCCTGGTCACGGCGCTCGAGGCGATGCTCGACCCGGCCTTCAACCTGTACGGCGTCCAGGCGACGACCCACCCGGTGGCGCCGCTTCTGATCGTGCACGGCCCGGCCGCAGCCCGCCTCGGCATGCACGCCGGTTCCGGCGTCTTCGGACCGGGTAACCGCGCCAACGCGACGCTCGGGCGTGCGGTGCGTCTGTGCCTCTGGAACCTCGGCGGCGCGCGCCCGGGCCAGGGCGACATGGCAACGCAGGGCAGCCCGGCGAAGTACACCTACGCGATCGCCGAGCGGGTGGAGGCGAGCCCCTGGGGTCCCCTCCACGCGAGCCTCGGGTTCGGCGCCGCTGAGGACGCCGTCACCGTCTTCGGCGGCGAAGGCCCGCACAACGTCAACGACCACGTGAGCCAGAAGGCGCCGAACCTCCTCACCGTGATCGCCGACACCGCGGCCACCCTCGGCTCGAATGTGGGCTGGTACTTCGCGCAGAGCCAGCTCCTGCTGGTTCTCGGCCCCGAGCACGCCGCGACCATCGCGGAAGACGGGTTTACGCGCGCCGACGTGCAGCGGTACGTGTACGAGCACGCGCGGCTGCCGCTTCACCGGTTGCGGCAGGGTGGCATGTGGGGAATCCACGACTGGCCCCGCTGGATGGAGACGGCGGACGACCACGCGCTCCTGCCGGTCGTTCCCGGTCCCGACGACGTCTACGTGATGGTGGCCGGCGGATCCGGCAAGCACTCGACCGTTGTCCCCAACTGCTGCTTCTCGCGCGCCGTCAGCCGGAGGATCACCCGCTGGCCGTCGTAGGCTCGCGCCGTGCGACATCTGGGGCCGCAACCCTCGCGGCGCGCCGGAGGCCCGGGCCGCCTCGTCGGAGACCCCGGGCCTCCCTGCCGAGCCGACTCGCGCGCGCCGCGATCCTGGCACCGCTCGCCCTGCGCCTCGCGGTGCTGGGGATCCTGGTCTGCGTGGCCCTGGCCGCCCTGAACCTCGCCTATCAGGTGGCGCGCAAGCCGACGGAGCTCTTCGGGCTCGTCTTCGCGCCGGCCCCGCTCACCCCGGGCGAGACATGGACGCGCTACGGGTCCGCCTTCCGGGCCCACGCCACCCCGCTGGTCCGGGCCGAGCTCCTGGCCGCGCTCGCTCATGCCGAGAGCCAGGGCGACGCGCTCGCGCGGACGCCGTGGCGATGGCAGTGGACCTGGAACCCGTTCGCCCTCTACGCGCCCGCCTCCAGCGCGGTGGGACTCTACCAGATGACGGACGCCGCCTTCGAGGAGGGGCGACGCCTCTGCATCCACGATCACGAGATCGCCCGGGTCGGGCCCTGGTACGACCTCGGCGCCTGCTGGTTCCCCATGCTCTACACCCGGACGGTGCCCGGTCACGCCATCGAGATGACGGCGGCGCGCTTGCACGCCTACCTCGTCCAGACGCTCGGGCCCGAGCGGGCGGCGAAACCGGGGGGGCGGGCGCGGGAGCACCTGGCCGCGGTCATCCAGCTCTGCGGCCCGGCCCGAGGCGCCGCGTTCGCGCGGCGCGGGTTCCGCGTGACCCCCGGTGAGCGCTGCGGCACGCACGCCCTGGCCGGCTACCTGGCGCGAGTCGATCGGTTCACGCTCACGTTCGAGCGGCTCGCCCGCGCCGCGTGAGACGTCACCCGCCGTGATGGCGCTCGGCACCCCGGGTTCCGGCCTTGCGGCCATGATCGGCGCGTGATAGGCAGTCTGGGAGGGAGGCCCGCCGGCCATGACGTTCGACGTGACCTGCCCGTGCTGCAAGGCGATCCTCACGGTGGATCCCGAGGTCCGGGCCGTGCTGGCCCACCGGGAGCCCCCGCGGACCGGCCCGCTGTCGAGCCTCGACAAGGCGATGGACAATCTGAGGGGCGCCGGCGCCCGGCGCGAGGCGGCCTTCCGTCAGGCCACCGAGGCCGAGCGGACGAAGGGAGACGTCCTGTCGCGGAAGTTCGGCGAGGGTCTGAAGCGGGCGAAGGAGGACCCGGACCCGCCGATCCGTCCGATCGACCTGGACTAGAAGCTCCGCGGACCCTCGGGCCGTGACGCAGGTCCGGGCGCCCGGCGAGATGGCGGCTCCCGAACTCCTGCGGGAGATCCTGCCCGGCGTCAGCCGCTCGTTTGCCCTCTCGCTGCGCGTCCTGCCGGCCTCTCTCCGTCACCCCTTCGGCGTGACCTACCTCGTTGCCCGCTCGGCGGACACCATCGCCGACACGCGCGCGCTGCTGCCGGCCGCTCGCCTCGCCGCACTCCAGGCCCTCCGGGGCGCCCTCGGCGACGGCACGCGCGCGGTGCCGATCCCCGGAGCGCTTTCGGCGGGTGGCCAGACCGTCGCCGAGCGCGCTCTCCTCGAGCGTCTTCCCGACGTTCTGGGCGCATACCACGCGCTCCCCCTGGGCGACCGGGAGCGCGCGACGGAAGTCCTCCTGACCCTGACCCAGGCCATGGTGGAGGCCCTCGAGCGCTTCCCGCCCGAGATGTCGGATCGCGTCGGGTCGCTCGAGACGCGCGCCGAGCTGGACCGCTACACGCACCTGAACGCGGGCTGCGTCGGCGAGTTCTGGACCGACATGGTGGTCGCGCACCGCCCGCGCTGCGCCGGGTGGGACCGGCGGTCGATGCGCGCGCGAGGCGCCCGGTTCGGCCAGGGGCTCCAGCTCGTCAACGTGCTCCGAGACCTGCCGCGCGACCTGAGGATCGGGCGCTGTTACCTCCCCCGGGTCGAGCTCGCGGCCCTCGGCCTCGCGCCACCGGACCTCCTGAACCCCGCGACGCTCCCCCGGGTCCGCCCCCTGCTCGTCGCCTTGATCGACGAGGCGCTCGCCCGCCTCGACGAGGGGCGCGCGTACACGCTCGCCGTGCCCCGGCGCGAGCCACGCCTGCGCCTGGCCTCCGCCTGGCCGCTCCTGATCGGGCTCGGCACGCTCGCCCGGCTCCGGCGGGCCGAAAACCTCCTCGATCCGTCCGTCACGGTGAAGGTGTCGCGTGGCGAGGTCCGGTGGCTCCTCGCCCGCTCCCTCGCCCTCGTGTGGTCCGACCGTGCGCTCGCCGCCTGGATCCGGCGCGCCAGCGCCGCGGCGTCTTAGGGCGAGCTCGTTTCGGGCGGGACCAGGCGGAGGAGCGCCTCGGGATCGACGCGCGCCCCGCTCAACAGGACGGCGAAGTGGAGGTGCGGGCCCGTCACCCGGCCGGTCGCGCCGACGGTCCCGATGACCTGGCCCGCCTCCACGCTCTCGCCCGGCACCACGCGCGTCTCGTCCAGGTGGTAGTAGAGGGTGAAAAGCCCCAGACCGTGGTCCAGGACGACGTTGCGCCCCGCGAAGAAGTGCTCGGCGACCAGCGCCCCCCGGCCAGCGGCGGCGGCCACCACGGGCGTTCCGATCGGGGCCGCCCAGTCGTACCCCGTGTGCGGGCTCCGCGGCTGGCCGTTGATGAGTCGCCGGAGCCCGAAGCCGCCCGTCGGCTGACCGTCTTGGACGGGGACGCGGAACGCGCCGCGCCAGAGACGCTCGGAGGCGCCCGCGGCGAGGGCTGCCCGCAGCTGCCCGCGCTCGGCCTCGACCCGGGCGAGGGTCGGGGCATCGAGATCGACCATCCCCTTCGGGAGCGTGAGCTGCTGCGACGGGAACGTTCGGGACCGCACGGTCACTACGCCGGCGGCGAGCGCGCCGCCGTTCTTGGCCACGCTCGGTCGGGTGACCCGCCAGCCGATCGGGCCGGGCCGCACATCGAGATCGACGCCGACCAGCGCCGCCGCGCCGGCCCGGGTGGGAAAGAGCGCGAGCGGGCGGCCGTCCCACTCCGCGCGGGCGTCCGGGGGCGCCCCGGTCACCTGCAGGAGGACCACGTCACCGGGCTGGGGGCTCGACGGCGCGACCGACACGCGGACGCCGCCGGTCGTCCCGCCCGCGCTCACGGCCCTCGGACGCGTGACGCCCAGGAGCACGGAGCCGGCCAGGAAGGTGCGGCGCCTCACTCCGACGTCGGACCGGGCGGTTGCTGACGGAGGAAGCGCTCAATCTCGGCCACCAGATCCGTGGCGCTCGGCAGATCCCCGGGCGGCGGCGGCTGGGCCTCCTCGTCTTCCTGATCCTTGGCCTCCAGCCGGCGCACGTAGCTCGCCACCTTCCGGTTCTGTTGGAGGACCTCGGCCAGCTGGGAGTCGAACTGGGTCGCCGACTCCTCCAGCTCCCGGAAGTCGAGCGGGCCGTCGAAGAGCCGGTTCACCCGCTGGAGGAGGGCGAGCGTGGCCCGCGGGTTCTCCATGGCCGAGATGTAGTGGGGCACGTTGGCCCAGAGGCTGGCGGTGGCGAGCCCCGCCGCACGCGCGGTCGAGGAGAGCACGCCGACGATGCCGGTTGGACCCTCGTAACGGGTCGGGCGGACCCCGAGGACTGCCCCCAGCTCCGGGTCGGTCGCGAAGCCAGTCAGCCGGACGGGCCGGGTGTGGGGGACCTCCGCCAGGAGGGCCCCCAGGGTGACCACGAGCCCCACCTCCAGCTCCTTCGCGAACTCGAGCACCGCCCGACAGTAGGTCTTCCACCGGAGGTGTGGCTCGATCCCGACCCCGACGACGACATCACGACTCGCCCGCGTGCAGAGCGTGAAGTCCATCTCGGGCCAGACGATCTCTCGCTCGAGCGTCCCCGGAACGAGGCGCACCAGCGGGCGCTGCAGGCCGAAGTGATAGAACTCCTCGGGGTCGAGGCTGGCGATGCGCTCGCCCTCCCACGCGCTCCGGACGAAGCGCGCCGCGTTGGTCGCCGACTCGGCGGCGTCGTTCCAGCCGGCGAAGGCCAGGAGGAGGACGGGCCGCCGGAGCCGGCCCGGGCGCTGATGTATCGTCACATGGGTCATGACCGACGCTCTCAGGCCGGATTGTAGGGTGCGGCGGCCCACGCCACAACCAGTATGTGCGGGCGGTCGCGCGTGAGCCCGATCGCGCTCGCCCTCGTCACCCTCGCGGCCGCGTCTCACGCCACCTGGAACCTCCTGACCAAGCAGGGCCGGGACCGGCTCGCCTTTCTCTGGTGGACCGGTCTCGCCGGCACGGCGCTCTTCTTGCCGGCGGTCCTGTCGACCACGCCGACCTGGCGGTGGCCCGCCGCCACTTGGGCGGGGATCGCGCTCGCCGCCGTGGTGCGCGCGGCCTACCTCGCGGCGCTCGGGGGCGCCTACGCGCGCGGCGACCTCTCGCTGGTCTACCCGCTGGCGCGCGGCATCGCTCCGCTTCTCGTTCCGCCCGTCGCCGTCGTCGCGCTCGGCGAGCGGCCGACTGGCACCGGGATCCTCGGCGCGCTCGTGGTAGGCCTCGGGGTCTACGTGCTGCACCTCCCGGGCCTCGCCCGCGGGCAGCGGCTGGCGCCCCTCCGCGCCCTCCGGGCGGCGCCCGCGCGATGGGCGCTCCTCACCGGATGCCTGACGACGGTCTATTCCATCGTGGATACCTGGAACGTGCGGCGCGGCGTGCCGCCGCTCGGCTATGCCTGGGCGACGATCCCCCTGGCCGCGCTCCTGCTGACGCCGTGGGTGTGGCGGCGTCCGGCGGCGTGCCTCGCGGAGTGGCGGACGGCGCGCGTCCGGATCCTGGCCGTCGCCGTCCTCATGACGGGGGGCTACACGCTCGTACTCCTCGCCCTCCGGCTGGCGCCCGTCAGCTACGTCGCGCCCGCCCGTGAGCTCTCGATCGTCTTCGGCACCCTCCTCGGCATCACTGTCCTCGGGGAGCCACGCCCGGGGCCTCGCCTGGTGGGCGCCGCATTGATCGTCACCGGTGTGCTCCTCCTGAGCCAGGCCGCCGCCTGACGGGCGGGACTTGACGGCGCAGTCGCAGCCACCATACTGACAGCGCCCCCGCGCCTTCTTCGCGCAGATCCCCACCGAGCTTGAGGCGGCGGGGATCGACGGCTGCGGCGACTGGAGGCTCTTCTGGCGGGTCATGCTGCCCATGGTGCTCCCGGCCCTCGCCACCACGGAGATCCTGAACTTCATCTACTTCTGGAACGAGTTCCTCTACGCGGTCGTCTTCATCTCCCGCCGCAGAGCCGGACGCTGCCCTTCGCCATCCAGTTCCTGGTGAGCGACCAGTACTTCGACATCGGCATGCTCGCGACCGGGCTCATGATCTCGACCCTGTCCGTGCTCGTCCTCTGCCTCTTCCTGTCCGAGTGGTTCGTCAAGGGGATGACGGCGGGGGCGATCAAGGGCTGACGCGGCCCCGCGGCCCTCGATCGGAGCCCGATGGGCATCGCCTCGCGGGCCCATCGGAGTATAGTGAACTCATGGTGACCTCCGGATTCGCCGTCCGCGGAGTACGGAGGGGATCGCTGGCAGTCGCGACGCTCCTCCTCCTCTGCGCCTTGGCGCCGCGGCCCACCGGGGCCGCCAAGCCGGCCGAGATCCTGGCTCCGCTGGAGCAGCGGGCGACCGGTGACCTGGACGAGATGCTCAAGAAGCGGCGGATCCGCGTCCTCCTCGTCCACAGCAAGACCTTCTACTTCGTCGATCGGGGTCGCCAGCGCGGCGCGACCTATGATGCCATGCGGGCTTTCGAGGATGACCTGAACCGCCGGCTGAAGACGGGGAACCTCCGGGTGAACGTGGTGTTCATCCCGGTCAGCCGGGATGAGCTCCTTTCGGGGCTGGTGGAAGGCCGCGGCGACATCGCGGCTTCCAACCTGACGATCACCGACGAGCGCCGCCAGCAGGTCGACTTCTCGGACCCGCTCGCCACCGGGGTGGACGAGATCGTCGTGACGGGACCGAAATCACCTCCCATTGCGGGCGTGCAGGATCTGGCCGGTCAGGAGGTCTTCGTCCGAAAGTCGAGCAGCTACCACGAGAGCCTCCTCCGCCTGAACGGGGAGCTGCAGCAGGCGGGCAAGCCCGCCGTCCGCCTCAAGCTCGCCCCCGAGACCCTCGAGGACGAGGACCTCCTCGAGATGGTGAACGCCGGACTGGTGCGGCTCGTGGTGGTCGACAGCCACAAGGCGGAGTTCTGGGCGCAGATCTTCCCGAAGATCCGCCTGCATCCGGAGGCGGCCGTCCGAACGGGCGGCGAGATCGCGTGGGCCTTCCGGAAGGGGAGCCCCAAGCTCAAGGCGGCCGTCGATCGCTTCGTGGTCACGCACAAGAAGGGCACGTCGTTCGGCAACCAGATGCTCCACCGGTACCTCCGCAGCACCAAGTACGTGAAGAACGCGCACACTCCGGAGGAGCTCGCGAAGTACGATCGCACCGTGGCACTGTTCCGGAAGTACGGCGACCGCTACGGATTCGACGCGCTCATGCTCACCGCCCAGGGTTACCAGGAGTCCCAGCTCGACAACCAGCGACGGAGCCAGGCCGGCGCGGTCGGGGTCATGCAGGTGCTGCCCACGACCGGCAAGGAGATGCAGGTCGGGGACGTCCGCCAGCTCGACCCGAACATCCACGCGGGGGTCAAGTACCTCCGGTTCGTGGCGGACCGGTACTTCAGCGACGCGGCGATCGATCCGGTGGATCGGATGCTCTTCGCCTTCGCCTCGTACAACGCCGGGCCCGCCAAGGTCGCCCGTCTTCGTAAGGAGGCCGCG
>DATAFX010000131.1:0-2750 GCA_036257195.1 Candidatus Methylomirabilota bacterium
CGAGCGGGTGTCGGGCGGGTCGCCCCAGGGCGTGTACCACGCCTCGCGACCCTCAACCGTCTCGAAGGCATCGAACCGGACCAGCGCCCCCGCCTCGACCCGGAAGAGGTGCGCGCCGGTCGTCCCGACCAGGAGCCCCGCCGCCGTCGGCGCGAGGCAGGTGGCGGGGGCCTCGGGGACCGCGGCGACCTCGTCCCACGGCCCATCGGCGTCACGGTGGATGATCGTCTGCCCGTCGACGACCGCCCACCAGTGGCCGCCCGCGGT
Organism: Candidatus Methylomirabilota bacterium; assembly: GCA_036257195.1. Taxonomy (GTDB): domain Bacteria; phylum Methylomirabilota; class Methylomirabilia; order Rokubacteriales; family DASRDR01; genus DASRDR01. Next base: position 268 of record DATAFX010000131.1, read on the forward strand.
CGCGAGGGCCGCCACCTCGGAACCAGCCAGGTAACTCCGATGCAGTGTCCCCAGCTCGTGAAGCCCTTCGCTCGTCCCGATCAGCACGCGCTCCTGCTGGCCCCTCGCCATCCTCCTGCGCCGCCGCGAGTGTACGCCCGGTGTTGCGGCCGGAGCGCTCACCCCTGAGCGCTCCCGGTCGCTCGACTCCCGCCTGTCCTCAGACCGTCACGCATCGCACGAGGTCTCGGGCCACGAAAATCCCGGGCCGCCCCCCCCATCCGTGCTCGTGGGCGACGGCCCGCGCCGCGGCCACCATGGCCTCGGGCGTCTCCCCGCTCGTCGGGAGCAGGATCGGCACCACCCCCCCCACGAGCGCCAGCTGGCGGTACGTCTCGGGTCGTGGCGTGACGGCGAAGATCGGCTGCCGCGGCCGGTACTTCGCCGCCAGGCGCGCGGTCTCCCCGTCCCGGGTGATGGTGGCGATCACGTCCACGTCCAGCCGGGCCGCCAGCCGGCACGCGGCCTCCACCACGGCCTCATGCTCGGTCCCAGGGGAGCCGGCCGCGTCGTCAGACCCGCTGGCCCTCCGGAGCCCGGCACGGTCGGTGTCCGCCGCGATCGCCGCCATCGTCTGGACGGCGCGCACGGGGTGACGCCCCACCGCCGTCTCCTCCGAGAGCATGACGGCGTCGCTGCCGTCCACGATCGCGTTGGCTACATCCGCCACCTCGGCGCGTGTGGGTGTCGGCGACTCGACCATCGAGTAGAGCATCTGCGTCGCGGTGATGGCCGGCTTAGCCCGCCGGTTGGCCTCGGCGATCACGGCTTTCTGGACGACCGGCACGCGCGTGAAGGGGGTCTCGATGCTGAGGTCGCCGCGGGCCACCATGGCCCCGTCGGACTCGTCGAGGATCTCGTCGAGATGGTCGAGCGCCGCCCGGGTCTCGATCTTGGCGATGACCGGCGCGCTGCCGCCGAGCCCGGCCATCTCACGCTTGGCCGTCCGAACGTCCTCGGCGGTCCGGACAAACGACAGCCCGACGTAGTCCACCCCGTGCTGCAGACCGAATCGGAGGTCTCGCAGATCCTTGTCGCCGAGGATCGGGACGTCGGGGAGGCCCGACGGGACGTTCACCCCCTTGCGCGCGGAGAGGGTGCCACCCGTGACCACCGTGCACCGGATCTCGGACCCCTCGACCTCCCGGACGCGGAGCTCGATGGCACCGTCGGCGAGGAGGAGCCGGTCCTCGGGGGTGACCGCCTGCGGCAGTCCGGCATACGACACGGACACCGCTTCGGGACTGCCCAGGATCGCTCGGGTCGTCAGGGTGAATGGCGCCCCGGCGCGGAGCTCAACCGTCCCGTCCGCGAACGCGCCGATCCGGACCTTGGGGCCGGAGAGATCCTGCAGGATCGCGACCGGGATCTCCAGCTCCTCGGCGAGGCGCCGGAGCCGCTGGATGGTCTCCAGGTGCTCGTCCAGGGTCCCATGCGAGAAGTTGAGCCGGGCCACGTCCATCCCCGCCTGAAGGAGGGCCCTCAAGGCCTCCTCGGTGGAGGTGGCGGGGCCGATCGTGGCGACGATCTTCGTCCGCCGATCTTTGCCCTCGACGAGACGCTTCACGCGCGGCCCGACGCCTTGGGGGAACACCAAGTCTGGCCGTCGACCGCCTCGGTGGGGAACCCGCGCGCCGTCCAGGCCTGGTAGCCGCCGGCGAGCGGCCGAATCCGCGTCACCCCCTGCTTCCTCAGAAGGAGCGCCACCCGGGCGCTCGTGGCCTCATTCAGTCACGTACAGTACAGCACGACGTCTCGATCCCGTCGGGACCGGCCGTCGCCACGATTCGTCGGCCTGGTCGTCGCTAGATCCCCTCTGCCTCTCAGACAGTCCGGCCCGGGGGCGGCTCAGGACCGACGCTACCGGCTCCGATCGTTGATCGCGCACTCGTCCGAAACAGGATCAAGTTCGCCGCCCTGCATCTGGCAGATCTGCGCGGCGCTCCGCGCCGAGGGCTGCGCCGGATAGGTGCACTGTTTGGCCGTCGCTGAATAGCTCCCGCCGTGCGCCTCGCACATCGACTTGGTGCTGACCCGCGCCCTGCCCGCGCACCCGGACAGCGGACTCACGATCGCAATCATGACCCCGATACTCAGCACCATGCTGCGATGACTCATCTGTTCTCTCCCCCTCTCTCGGGCCGTTCATCGGCTCGCTTCGAGATAGCGACCCACATCCGCGATCTCGTCGACGATGTCCCTGAAGAGCTTCCTATTCAGAGTTCGCCACTTACGGGCGCGGCCGCGGCCCCGACCTCCATGATTTCCTGTTCCTTCTCCCTTCTCGCGCCATTGGGCCACATCCTGGCAGCAGGCGCCGGGCGCCGCGTTCACGCGGACTCACGCCTTCTCGCACCTCCTCCAGTACCAGCGAGCGAGGCGCCCGCTACTTGCCGGCACCGCGCCTTCCCGCCTCATCTGAAGCGGACTCTGCGGCCCTCCTG
>DATAFX010000157.1:0-31823 GCA_036257195.1 Candidatus Methylomirabilota bacterium
CGTCGACCCGCTTGACACCTGCCTCGTCGCGCCGCCATGCTCGCCCGGGCGGGCGCGGCCCGGCGGTCGAAGCGCCCGGCGGAAAACCCACGTGGAGCCCGATGCAGGGCAGCAAGCCGAGGCGTACTTCCGGGCCGCCTATGCCGCTCAGATGCGCGGCGATCTCCACGAGGCGGTCGAGCTCTACCGGAAGTCGATCGCCTGCGTGCCCACCGCCGAAGCGCACACGTTTCTCGGCTGGGCGCTATCGTTCCGAGGGGACTACGAGAGCGCGATCCGCGAGTGCCGCCGGGCGATCGAGATCGACCCTGAGTTCGGCAACCCCTACAACGACATCGGGTCCTACCTGATCGCGCTGGGCCGCCCCAAGGACGCGGTGCCTTGGCTCCGGAAGGCCATGGGAGCTCCGCGCTACGAATCCCGGCACTACCCGCACGTGAACCTCGCGCGCGTCTACGTGAAGCTCGGTCAGATCGACCCCGCCATCGCCCAGCTGCGCGTCGCGCTGGCCATCGCACCCCACTACCGGCCGGCCCGGGCCGAGGTGCACCGGCTGCTGGGCCTGCTCAACTGAGCCCGGCTTCCAGTCCAGTCCCGGAAAATAGGGAGCCCCGAGGGCTGCTGCGGCCCGCCGCCATACATCGGCACAGGCCGCCCCGCAGGTGAGGTCGCGAGACCCTCGGGGCCGGTGGTGCCTGGATCCTCCCAGGCGAGCCACCCTCGCTGCTTAACGGGTGCGCACGACCTAGGAGGTCACCACCTCACAACTCACCGGTTGACTACCTATCACGGCTGGACCACCTCCTTTCTCGGCGCACCCACCACGCGGGCCCATGCACCCGCCACCGAGAACCGGCCGCCGACTGCCGGCCCGCGGCTCGATCCGCTCCGCCCGGCTCTCCCGTCGGGATCGGAGCGCGAGGGGGCTGTGTAACCCCGATCGACTCGCGCCCATCCTACGCTCGCCCCGGAACGACTGTCTACGGGATTTTGTCCGTCTCCGCCGCGAGGCGGGCCAGATAGGCCTCCCACTCGACCGGGAGGAGATACTTCTTGGCCGCGTTGCACGCCCGGCACGCCGGGACGAGGTTGGACCGCACGGAGCGCCCACCACGGACCAGCGGGACGCGGTGATCCATCGTGAGCTCGCGCGCCGGGGTCAGGCGCCCGCAGTAGCCGCACCGCTCTCGGCCCAGTCGCCGCTTCCACCAGGCGCTTGCCCGAAGCTCTCGCGCGCGCGCCTTCTCCCGACGGATCTCGGCGTCGGTGACCGGGCTCACGAAGCCGCCCGGGGGCGGCGTCAGCGCGTAAGAATCCGCGCCAGGAGGTCGGACGGGTGGTAGTTGGCCGCGGGATTCCATTGCTGGGGGCACGCCGAGAGGACGATCAGGCAGTCGAGGAACGCGCGCAGAAGCACCCAGTCCCCCGCCTCGGTCTGGGGCGGGCCGAAGGCAACGCTCCCGTCGGGGCGGACGGCGACATTCATGAAGAAGTTCACCGGCTGCGGGACGAGAGCACAGCTGGCGCCAAGGGTCCGCAGCGCGGCCTGGAAGTTCTCGGCGCACGAGGCGTGACCGGGGACGTGATACTGGGCGTAGCGGGCGGGATCGCAGGCCGCGAAGAGCATGTCGTGCACGCCCGGCGTACGGTCCTCCTCGAACTGCAGCAGAGGACGTCGGAGACTCGAGTAGAAGGACTGACCCACCTGCGGAAAGAGCCGGTCGATCTGGACACGCGTGTGCGAGGCCGAGAGGTACTCGCTCGGATTCGCGGCGGCGAGCGCGAAGAAATCCGCGCAGCCGCGCCCCTCGACGTCCACGATCTGGACGTACTCCCCCGCGGCCACGCGGAGTCCGGCGCCCGTCCCGGCGGGGATGCGCACCTCCCGGTCCACCTTCAGCGCCTCGGCGCGAGCGGGATGGCCCATGACGATCTCCTCGCGTGCCCGGGGTCAGGACGACGCGCGCGACACCGGCTTCTCGGCGAGCGCCAGGTCCTGAGCCCGGCCCGCCGGGACCAGGAAGGCCGAGAGCAGGGCCAGCGAGGCGATGCCGAGCCCGACGAGAAACACCGCGTGCAGGGCATTGGCGAGCCCCTGGCTGAACGCCGCGAGCACCACCGGGGGCAGGCCGCTCCGGAGGGACGGCTGAATCAGGGCATCCGGGTGCGCGATGAGGACCTCGAGCTGGGCCCGGGCCGCCCCCTCGACTCCCGACAGCACACCGGCGAGCTGACGACCGAGCTCGGCCGACAGCACGGCGCCCATCACCGCGACGCCGACGGCGCCTCCGATCGAGCGGAAGAACGTCGTGGCCGAGGTCGCTGCGCCGAGGTCCGCCTTGGGCACCGCGTTCTGCACGGCAATCAGAAGCGGCACCATGATGAGCCCCATCCCCATGCCGGCCAGGAGCATGTTCCGCGCCGTGGCCGCCCGCGTCGTGCCGAGTCCCATGTGGCTCATCAGGAGGAAGGCCACGGCGAGGAACACCATGCCGCCGACGACCGGCCAGCGGTATCCGACCCGCAAGAGGAGCCGGGCCGACACCACCGAGAGCGTCACCCATCCGAGAACGAACGGGGTGAGCGCGGATCCCGCCTCGGTGGCGCTGCCACCGAGCACGCCCTGGACGAACAGCGGGATGAAGGAGATGGTCCCGAACATCGCCATCCCCGCCAGGAACCCCGACACCGCGGCGGCGCGGAACATGCGGTTGGCGAAGAGGCGCAGCGGCAGGAGGGGCTCCGCGGCGCGGCGCTCCCAGCGGGCGAACTCGACGAGCAGCCCGATCGACACCGCCGCCAGCAGGTAGTGGCCCACGCCGGGCCGTCCCGCCCGCCCCGCCTCGACGAGGGCGGCCAGAAGCCCTCCCATGCCGGCGGTGAGGAGGGCCGCGCCGCGGAGGTCGACCCGCACCCGCCCGCGCGGCCGGTCGGTCCCGGCCAGGGCCACGCCGAGGACCGCGCCGGCCAGGAGCCCGAAGGGGACGTTGACGAAGAACACCCACCGCCAGGACAGGTGGTCGGTCAGGAAGCCGCCGATGAGGGGGCCCACGATCGACGCCAAGCCCCACGTCGCCGAGAAGTAGCCCTGCATCCGCGCGCGCTGCTCGAGGCCGTAGAGGTCGGCGATGATGGTCATGCCGAGCGGGATCAGCGCCCCGCCTCCGAGCCCCTGCAGAGTCCGGCAGACGATGAGCGCGGTCATCGACGACGCGAAGCCCGAGAGCACCGAGCCGACCAGGAAGATGGCGAGGCCGCCCAGGTACACGCGGCGGCGTCCGTACAGGTCCGCCAGGCGCCCCCAGAGAGGCATCGAGATTGTGGCAGCAAGGATGTAACCGGAGAAGACCCAGGAGTAGATGGCGAGGCCGCCCAGGCTCGCGATCACCGTCGGCATGGCCGTGGCGACGGCGGTCGACTCCATGGCCCCTAGGAACAGCCCCAGCATCACGCCGAAGACGACGACCCCCCGGCGCGGCCCCGGCACGGCGCTCACGGCCGGGTCTCCCGCCGCGACGTGGCGCACTGGGCGCACGGACACTGTCGCCGGAGATCCGCGTACGGGAGCGCCGACTCGTGCCCGTCCTGCCAGAGGACGCGGAGGGCCGCGGCCTCGCGGCGAATCTCGGTCGGCCACGCGTCCGGGGCCGAGGCGCAGGCGCCGCACGGGCACGCCGCGCGCAGCGCGGCGAAGGGGTAGATGCTCCCGTGCCCGTCCTGCCAGGTCACGCCGAGCGCGTAGCGACCCACGAGCGACACGGCGCCCGGGCGGTTCGGATCGGCGCCGACCAGCGGGAGCAGAGAGCGCGCCATGCCGGAGGTCCGGTCAGGCGCCGCGGGCGACCGGCGCCCGGCTGGTGGCCCGGGGGCGTCCGGCGTGGGCGGCGAGAAGGTAGTGGGTCGCCAGGCTCCGGTGAGGCCGCCACTCGCGGGCCCGGCGTCGGACCGCGGCCGCGTCGCGCTCGCGTCCTCCGAACCACAGCGCCTCCACCGCCCGCCGCACGCCGATGTCGTCTGCCGGGCACACGTCCGGTCGCCCGAGCGCGCGGGCGAGGAACCACTCCGCGGTCCAGCGGCCGAGGCCGCGGATCGCGGTCAGCCGCGCCACAACCGCCTCGTCCGGCGCTCCCGCGAGCGCCCCGAGATCGAGCCGGCCTTCGGCCAGCTCCCGCGCGAGCCCGATGATGTACTCGGCCTTGCGCTGCGAGAACTGCATCGCCCGGAGCTCGGCGGCCGCCGCGGCAGCCAGCACCGCCGGCGCGGGGAAGGCGTGGACCACGACGCCGTCGAGCGCGACCGGCGTCCCGTACCGCCGGACGAGGCGCGCCCGCGTCGCGAAGGCAAACGCGAGGTTCACCTGCTGGGCGCTGATCGCGCCGATCAGCATCTCGAACGGATCGGGGGCGAGCGTCGGGCGCAGGCCGAAGAGCCCGCCCGCCGGGCGGAAGAGCCGGGCGAGCACCGGGTCGGCGACCTCCGCGTAGAAGGCCGGGAGATCCCACCCCTCGCCGAGCAGATGCGCCGCCTCCCGCCGAAGCGCCTGCCGCACCGCCGGCGCGTCTGGCCCCGCGAAGGCGAGGGTGGCCCGGGGCCGGGACGGCGGCCCGGTCACCGTGAGCCGGAACGGCACGAGTCGATCGTCCACGCGGGCCACCCGGTAGAGCGTGCCGTCCTGGTACGGGCTGGCGGGGTCCACGCCCCAGCGCCCGTAGCGCGCGAGCGTCAGATTGACGTCGAGCGGGGGACGTGGTCGGAACGCGAGAACAGCCCGTCCGTTCCCTGAAGAAGGTCGCATTTTCCCAAGAAGGCCGTGTCGCCGAGGATCGCGCGATGGCGCCCGACGGAAGGCGAGTGTAGCACAGGGGGCGCGACGTGACACCCGGCATCCACCCGATCGACTCGGCGATTCGGGGGTCCCGCGTGGTCCCGCGGGTGGCCGGGACGCGCGGGGCCGCCGCGGCGGTCGCTACCGCTCGAGGTGGTAGGGAACGTTCGTGACGACGACGCCCTTGCGAAAGAGCAGGGCGCCCTTGATCAGGAGGGCGGTCTGGTTGTGGAGCAGGTGCTGCCACCAGCGCGCGGGCACGAACTCGGGGAGCACGATCGTGATCACCTGGTTCGGCTCCTGACGCTGCAGCAGATCCAGATAGTCCAGCAGCGGCCCGGTGACCGCGCGATAGGGTGACCGCAGCACCACCAGCGGCATCCCCCCCGAGAACTTCGCCCACCGCTCCTCGAACCGGCGCGTCTGCTCCGGGTCAACCTCGACGTAGACCCCGCGCGCGGATGGGGACAACGCCTGGGCGTACTGCATGGCCGCCAGCATGCCGCGGTGGACGTCGCCCACCAGCATGAGCACGCTGTGCGTGGCCAGAGGGGAGCGGGACGGCACGCCCTCCACCGAGAGCTGGACCGCCACGTCGTCGTAGTGACGCCGGATCGCCACGAACACAACGATCATGCACGGGAGCAGGACGACGACCATCCAGGCGCCATGCGTGAACTTGGTCAGCCCGATGATCAGGGCCACCACGGCGGTCGCGAGCGCGCCCGCCCCGTTCAAGAGAGCCCGGAAGGGCCAGCGCGACCCCCGGTGGCGAAACCAGTAGCGCACCATGCTGGCCTGCGAGAGCGTGAAGGACACGAACACGCCCAGCGCGTAGAGCGGGATCAGCGCATGGGTGTTCCCGCGGAAGAGGAGCAGGAGGCCGATCGAGAGGAGCGCGAGGATGATGATCCCGTTCGAGAACGCGAGCCGGTCGCCGCGGTTGGCGAACTGGCGGGGGATGAACCGGTCCCGGGCGAGGAAGGAAGCCAGCCGCGGGAAGTCCGCGAAGCTCGTGTTCGCCGCCAGGACGAGGATCAGCATGGTCACGGCCTGGATGAAATAGTAGAGGGGCGACTCCCCGAAGACGCGGCGGGCGAGTTGGGAGTTCACGGTCTCGCCTTCCATCGGCACGACGCCGAAGGCGTACGCCAGCGCCGAGATGCCGAGGAAGAGCGCGACAAGAATTACGCCCAGCGCGAGCAGGACGCGGCGCGCGTTGCGCGCCTCCGGGGGCCGGAAGGCGGGGACGCCGTCGGAGACTGCCTCAATTCCGGTGAGCGCGGCGCAGCCCGACGAGAAGGCCCGCAGGGCCAGGAACGCCGTGAGGGCCTCACCCCCGACCGGCGCCGGAGCGGGCGCGCCAGCGACGGCACCCCGGAGCCACTGGAGCCCGCCCGAGCCGATCAGGAGGAAATAGGCGCCCAGGAACAGGTAAGTGGGCAGGGCGAAGAGCCGGCCGGACTCGCGGACCCCGCGGAGGTTCCCGATCGCGATGACGGTCACGCCGACGACGCAGAGCGTCACCCGATGGGGGTAAAGCGAGGGAATCGCCGAGGTGATCGCTGCGATGCCGGCCGCCACGCTCACCGCAACAGTGAGGACATAGTCCACCAGGAGCGCCGCTCCGGCGACCAGGCTCGGATAGCGTCCGAGGTTCTCGCGGGTCACGACGTAGGAGCCACCCCCTTGAGGGTAGGCGAGGATCGTCTGGCGGTAGGAGCTCACGACGATGGCGATCAGGACCCCGATGGCGATCGCGATGGGGAAGGCGAGCCCGAGCGCCGCCGCGCCCGCGAGCGTGAGGATCAGGAGGATCTCTTCCGTCGCATAGGCGACCGAGGAGAGCGCGTCGGACGCGAAGATGGCCAGACCCGTCAGGGGACCGAGCCGCTCGTGGGCCGCGTGCGCCGTCGCGATGGGCGTGCCCAGGAGAATCCGCTTCACGTTCTGGACGGACATGGCGAGCCACTACTGCTCGAGATGGTACGGCACGTTGGTGACGATGACACCCTTTCGGAAGAGCAGCGCGCCCTTGATCAGGAGCGCTGTCTGGTTGTGAAGGAGGTGCTGCCACCAGCGGGCGGGGATGAACTCGGGGAGGATGATCGTGACGAGCTGGTCCGTGGCCTGGCGCTGGAGATGGTCGAGATACTCGAGGAGAGGTCCCGCCACCGACCGGTAGGGCGAGCGGAGCACGACGAGTGGCATCCCGCCCCCGAAGCGGCCCCAGCGCTCCTCGACGCGCCGCGTCTGCTCTGGCGTGATCTCGATGTACACGCCGCGCGCGTCCTCGGACAGCGCCCGGGCGTAGCGGATCGCGCGGAGTACGCCGCGGTGGACATCCCCCACCAGCACGAGCACGATGTGGGACGTGAGCGGCGGCTCCACCTCGGCCCCCTCGATCGACAGCTGCCGGGCCACCTGATCGTAGTGCCGGCGGACGGTGACGAAGGCGACCACGAGCGTCGGGATCAGGACGACGACGATCCAGGCGCCGTGCGTGAACTTCGTCACCGCGATGATCACCATGACCAGGCCGGTGGCCGCAGCCCCGACGGACTGCACCGCCACCCCGGACACCCATCCCGCCTGGCGGCGCCGCAGCCAATACCGGATCATGCTGGCCTGCTTCAGCGTGAAGGAGAGGAACACGCCGACCGCGTAGAGCGGGATGAGGGCGTGCGTGTCACCGTGGAACACGACCAGCAGGATCACGCTGAGCGCGGTCAGGATGAGGATGCCGTTCGAGTACGCGAGCCGGTCGCCCCGGTTCCCGAACTGGCGCGGCACGAACCCGTCGCGCGCGAGGAAGGAGGCGACCCGCGGGAAGTCGGCGAAGCTCGTGTTTGCCGCCAGCACGAGGATCAGCGCCGTGACCGCCTGCACCAGGAAGTAGAGCGGGGATTGCCCGAAGACGAGCCGCGCCAGCTGGGAGTTCGTCGTCTCCCCGGCGACTGGAACCACGTGGAACACGTAGACGAGGAAGGTGATGCCGACGAACAGGACGATGAGGATCAGGCCGAGTACCGCGAGCACCTGGCGGGCATTCTGGGCCTCGGGTGTACGGAAGGCCGGAACCCCGTCCGAGACCGCCTCGATCCCGGTGAGGGCGGCGCACCCCGATGCGAACGCCCGCAGGGCCAGGAACAGCGTGAGCGCCTCGACTCCGCGCGGCGGCGCCCCGCTCTCGAGCACGGGGGGCCCCACCGCGCCGCCGAGCCACTGGACGAGGCCCCACCCGATCATGAGCAGGTACGCGCCGACGAAGAGGTAGGTCGGGCCCGCGAACAGACGCCCGGCCTCGCGGACGCCGCGGAGGTTGGCCACCGCGATTGCGATGACCCCGGCGACGCACAGCACGACGCGATGGGAGAAGAGCTCCGGGATGGCGGACGTGATCGCGTCGATCCCGGCGGCCGTGCTCACGGCCACCGTGAGCACGTAGTCGATCAGGAGCGCCGCCCCCGCGACGAGGCTCGGATAGCGCCCGAGGTTCTCGCGCGTGACCACGTAGGCGCCGCCCCCCTTGGGGTAGGCGAGGATCGACTGTCGGAAGGAGGTGACCACGATCCCCACCAGGACGGCGATGGCGATCGCGATCGGCAGCGAGGCGCCCAGCGCGGCGGTCCCGGCGGCCACCAGCACCAGGAGGATCGCTTCGGTGGCGTAGGCCACCGACGACAACGCGTCCGAGGCGAAGACGGCCAGGCCGGTCACGCGGCTCAGCCGCTCGTGCTGATCGAGGCTCGTCGGAATCGGCCGCCCGACGAGGACGCGCTTGAGCCGCTGGACGGACATCGCGCTAGGCGCCGCGGGCGCGGCCGGCGTCCGGCAGGTCGCGGGTCACGCCGCCGGGCTCAGAATCGCTCGCGTCGAGCCGGCGAGGCCAGGTTGTCGAAACGCGTGTACTCGGCGTTGAACACGAGCTCGAGCCGCCCTGTGGGACCGTTCCGGTGTTTCCCGATGACGAGGTCCGTCGTGCCCGCCTCGGCATCGGGGGCGTTCTCCTTGCGGGCAAGGAACATGATGAGGTCCGCGTCCTGCTCGAGGGCGCCCGATTCGCGAAGGTCCGAGAGGCGGGGCAGCGCGTCCCCTCGCGCTTCCACCGCACGGGAGAGCTGCGACAGCGCCACCACGGGCACGTTCAGCTCCTTGGCGAGTGCCTTCAGCGAGCGCGAGATCTCCGAGATCTCCTGCTGGCGGTTCTCGGCCCGCCACCGTCCCTGCATCAGCTGGAGGTAGTCGATGACCACCAGCTCGAGCCGGTGCTCGGCCTGGATGCGCCGGGCCTTGGCGCGCGCCTCCAGGACAGAGAGGTTGGCCGTGTCGTCGATGAACAGCGGCGCCTCGGACAGCCGCCCGGCGGCGTCGATGATGCGCCGCCACTCGGGAGGCTGCAGGAAGCCCGATCGCACCTTCTGCGAGTCGACCCGGGCCTCGGCGCAGATGAGCCGCTGCACCAGCTGCTCCTTGGACATCTCGAGGCTGAAGATCAGCGCCGGCCGGCCCATCTCCACGGCGGCGTGCGCGGCGACGTTGAGCGCGAACGCCGTCTTGCCCGTGGACGGGCGCCCGGCGATGATCACGAAGTCCGACCGCTGGAGTCCCGACGTCCGCTTGTCCAGCTCCGTGAACCCGGTGGCCAGCCCGGTGATGTCCTCCTTGCGGTGGTACAGCGTCTCGATGTGCTGGATCGCCTGGGCGAGGATCTCGCGGACCGGAAACGCGCTCCGCTGGAACCGGCGTTGCGAGATGCGGAACAGCATCTGCTCGGCGCGATCGAGGAGCGCCTGCACGTCGTCCGTCTCCTCGTATCCCTCCTCCACGATCTCGCGCGCCACCCGGATCATCTCCCGGAGGAGCGCCTTCTCGCGCACGATCCCGGTGTACGCCGCGAACTGCGTGGCGACCGTGCCTTCTTCCTGGAGGGTCGCCAGGAGCGTGTGCCCTCCGACCTCCTCGAACACCCCCTCGCGCCGGAGCGCGTCCGTCACCGTGATCACATCGGCCGGCTCGCCGCGCTCGAACAGACGGATCATCGCCGCAAAGATCTTCCGGTGGGCCTCTTTGTAGAACTCCTCGGGAACGAGGAGCTCGATGGCGCGAGGGAGTAGGGCCGGCTCGAGCAGGATCCCGCCGAGCACCGCCCGCTCCGCCTCGAGGTTCTGAGGCGGGACCTTGCCGGGGAGCTCGATCGTCGTGGCCATGGCCGGGCGACGGCGCGCGGCCGGGCTACTCGGCCGTGACGGTAACCGTCAGCGACGCCGTCACGTCTCCGTGCAGACGGACCGGCACCTTGTACTCACCGAGCGCCTTGATGGGTTCCTCGAGCTGCACCCGCCGCTTCTCGATCGGCACCTGATGCTTCTCGAGAAACTCGACGACGTCCTGAGCCGACACCGAGCCGTACAGGCGGCCGTCCTCGGATGCGCGCGCGGTCACGGCCAGGGTCAGGGCGTCGATGCGCGTCGCCGTGGCCTTCGCCGCCTCCAGCGCGCGATGCTCCTCCTTCGCTCGCTGCCGCTTGAGATGCTCGACGTTCTTCAGGTTCGCCGGCGTCGCCGGCACGGCCAGCTTGCGGGGGAGGAGGAAGTTCCGGGCGTAGCCGTTGGCGACGTCACGGGTCTCGCCTCGGTGCCCGAGCGCGGGCACGTCCGTCATGAGGATCACCTTCATCGCTGTGCTCTCCTAGCGCTCGCTCAGACCGGCGCCGGCCTCACCCGGAGGCGGCGGTCGGCGCCTGGCGGATCTTGCGAAAGTCGATCCAGAGGTCGGACAGCCCGATGCACGACACGGCCACCAGCAAGAGGGGCTGCATCGCCAGCAAGCCGAAGCTCACCACCTGGAGGAGGCGTGGGAGACCGATCCGCTGGAAAAAGTGGCGGAACACGGCCAGCCCCTGGATCACGTAGAGCGGCATCAGTACGAGGAGCAGGTTCAGCCCAGCGGCCTCCAGCCGCTCCTGGCGCGATGCGAGGAGCACGCCGGCGCCGATGGCGCCCCAGACGCAGTGGTCGGGCACGGCCTCCTGTGCGAACGGGCGGAAGTCCACGCGCCGGCGAAGGCAGAATCGGGCGACCGCGTAGTTGGCCACCGCGCCGGCAAACACGCCGAGCCCGAGCATCCCGAGGGCGGCGACCCGGAGCGTTGCCACGACGAATCGCGCGGCGTCGGTCGCCCATCCGGCGTCCTGGCCGGCCGGCCCCAACCGCGCGGGCCATTGCTCGAGCTCGGCCACCTGGGCGGCCACCTGGCGCTCGAGGTAGGCGATCGGTCCCACACCGGCCGGGCTCAAGGCCCAGAGCAGGACGACGACACCCACCAGGCTCCCGAGGGCGGTCAGGAGCGTCGTCACGGCGATCGGCAGCTGCCGGGCGAGGCCGAACCCCAGCGCGGCCCCGGGCAGCGCGTACTTGAGGCCGACCACCAGCATCGCCGGGCCACCGCGCACCGCCCCAATGGCGGTCATCGCGACCCCGCTGGCCAGCGCCGCGGCCAGAGGTCCGCCGAGCGCGAGGGCGATGGCCACCGGGACCAGACCGACCGCGATGGCGGCGAACCCGCCCCACCAGCCCGCCGCGGCAGCCGTCTCGAGACCGGCGAGCCCGAGACCCATCCCGGCCCCCAGCAGGACCGCCCGTCGCGCCTCCGGGCTCACGTCCACCAGAGGGGTCCTATTCGGCGACGTACGGGATGAGGGCGACCGTGCGGAGACGTTTGAGGGCGCCCGTGAGCTGTCGCTGGTGGCGCGCGCAGTTGCCGGAGATGCGGCGCGGGATGATCTTGCCGCGCTCCGTCATGAAGGTACGGAGGCGCTTGACGTCACGGTAGTCGACCGCCAGGATCTTGTCGACGCAGAACTTGCACACCTTGCGCCGGCCGAACCGACGCCGCTTCACGGGCTTGACCACCTGTTCGCCTCCTCGCTGTTCGCCTCACCGGGCTATCCCCAGAGCGCCACGCTCCGCCCACACGCTAGAACGGCACGTCGTCAGCGCCGCCCGCGGCCTCCTCGACTGGCTCCGCGTCAGCCGGCCCGGACGCTCCGCCAGCCCGGCCCCGACCGAGGAACTGGAGCCGCTCGGCGACGACTTCGACCACGTTCCGCTTCTGCCCGTCCTTGGTCTCCCAGTCCCGGGTCTGAAGCCGCCCCTCGACCAACACCGGACTCCCCTTGTCCAAGTACTGGGCGCCCGTCTCCGCTTGCTTACCCCACACCACCACCGTGAGGAAGCACGTCTCCTCGCGCCGGTCACCGCCCTGCGTCGTGTAGGACCGGTTGACCGCCAGCCGCAGGTCGGAGACCGCCGTGCCGCTCGGTGTGTATCTTAGCTCCGGCGCCCGGGTGAGGTTCCCGATCAGGAAGACCTTGTTCAGGCTCGCCATCAACCGACCTCGCTCGCCGCCGGAGTCACCGGCCCTGGGGCTGCCGGAGCCACGCCGCCAGTCGCCGCCTTCCGCCGCCCCTCGACGACGCGGGTGGTCAGGAAGCGCAACACCGATTCGTTCAGCTTGAGCTGCCGCTCGTACTCCCGCATTGCCGCGGGCATGGCGCGCACCTGGAGGAGGAGGTAATGCCCCTCGCGCTGCTTCTTGAGCTCGAACACCAGCCGTCGCCGACCCCAGTCCTCGGGGCTCGTGACCGCCTCGCCACCCAGCGCAACCAGCGCCTCCTGGAGGCGCCCTCCGAGCTGGGCGATCTCCTCGTCCGTCAGCCGGGGATCCACGATCAACAGCACGTCATACGTCCGCATCACCGCATCACCTCCTTCCAGGCTCCGACAGAGAAGCCCCGGAGCCGGCTCGAAAGCACTTTAGGATACCAGCGGCCTCGGCGGAGGTGCAAGCCGAGGGCCGCCACCAGCCGGTGGCCCTGCCCGGTCACGACGCCCGCGGGGCCAAACGCACCGGCCTCCGGGCGCGCCCGGAGGCCGGTGGGCAAGGACTAGGATGAATCGGGAGGGCGCGGGCCCTCCCGATTCGATGGACTCGAGCTAGAAGTCGCCGCCGTGGGGCATCGCCGGCGGAGCCTTCTTCTCGTCTTCGGGAATGTCCGTGATCAGCGCCTCGGTCGTCAGGAGGAGCGACGCGATCGACGTCGCGTTCTGCAGCGCGATCCGCTCCACCTTGGTCGGGTCGAGGATCCCGGCCTGCATCATGTCGACGTACTCGTTCTTCTCGGCGTCGAAGCCCTGCGTCACGGAGCCGGCCGCCTTCACCTTCTCCACCACCACCGAGCCCTCGAGCCCGGAGTTGGCCACGATCTGCCGGATCGGCTCCTCGAGCGCGCGCCGCACGATCTGGACGCCGGTCGCCTCGTCGCCCGTGAGCTTGAGGGAATCGAGGCCTTTCGCGGCCCGGAGCAACGCCACGCCGCCGCCGGGGACGACGCCCTCCTCGACCGCCGCCCGGGTCGCGTTCAGCGCATCCTCGACCCGCGCCTTCTTCTCCTTCATCTCGGTCTCGGTCGCGGCTCCGACCTTGATCACCGCCACGCCGCCGGCCAGCTTCGCCAGGCGCTCCTGGAGCTTCTCGCGGTCGTAGTCCGAGGTGGTCTCCTCGATCTGCGCCCGGATCTGCTTGATGCGCCCCTCGATCTCCTTGGCGCTGCCGGAACCCTCGACGATCGTGGTGTTGTCCTTGTCCACGACCACCTTCTTGGCGCGCCCGAGGTCTTCCAGCTTGATGTTCTCGAGCTTGATGCCGAGGTCCTCGGTGATGGCCTTGCCCCCCGTCAGGGTGGCGATGTCCTGCAGCATGGCCTTGCGGCGATCACCGAAGCCGGGCGCCTTGACGGCGCTGCACGACAGCGTGCCGCGCAGCTTGTTGACCACCAGGGTGGCCAGGGCCTCGCCCTCGACCTCCTCGGCGATGACCAGGAACGGCTTCCCGGACCGGGCCACCTGCTCGAGCAGCGGGAGCATGTCCTTCATCACGCTGATCTTCTTCTCGTGGATGAGGATCAGCGCGTCCTCGAGCACGGTCTCCATCCGCTCGGGGTCCGTGACGAAGTAGGGGGAGAGGTAGCCCCGGTCGAACTGCATCCCCTCGACGACCTCGAGGGTGGTCTCCATCGCCTTTGCCTCTTCGACGGTGATGACGCCGTCCTTGCCAACCTTCTCCATGGCCTCGGCGATGAGGTTGCCGATGGTCTTGTCGTTGTTGGCCGCGATGCTGGCAACCTGGGCGATCTCCTTCTTGTCCTTGGTCGTCTTCGACATCTTCTTGAGCTCGTCGACGACCTTCTCGACCGCCTGCTCGATACCGCGCTTGAGGCCCATCGGATTCGCGCCGGCGGTCACGTTCTTCAGGCCCTCACGGAAGACCGCCTGCGCCAAGACGGTGGCCGTCGTGGTGCCGTCGCCCGCGACGTCGGAGGTCTTGGAGGCGACCTCCTTGATCATCTGGGCCCCCATGTCCTCGTAGGGGTCCTTAAGCTCGACTTCCTTCGCGACCGTCACGCCGTCCTTGGTGATGGTCGGGCTCCCGAACTTCTTGTCGATGACGACGTTGCGCCCCTTGGGGCCGAGCGTGGCCTTGACGGCCTCCGCCAGGATGTTGACCCCCTTCAGGAGCGCCGCGCGCGCCTCGGTGTTGAACAGTAGCTGCTTGGGCATGGACACGTTCCTCCTTGAGTTCTCGGCTTGTCGTCGGTGGCCAGGGACGGGGCGCTAGTCGAGGATCCCGAGGACGTCCTCTTCCCGCAGGATGAGGTACTCGTCGCCGTCGATCTTGACCTCGCTGCCGGAGTACTTGCCGAACAGGATCCGGTCGCCCGCCTTGACGTCGAGCGGGACCTTCTTGCCCTCGTCGTTCACCTTCCCGTTGCCAACAGCGATGACCTTACCCTCCTGCGGCTTCTCCTTGGCGGTATCGGGAATGATGATGCTGCCGTGCCTCTCGTCCTGCTCCTCGAGGCGCTTGACGAGGATCCGGTCGTGGAGTGGACGAAGCTTCACCTTGATGGCCGTCGGCATGGTCTGTGCCTCCTCCTTAAGCTGGAACTTGACCTGGGTTGAACGACCGGCAGTGCGCCGGGATTTCAGCGAGCACTATTAGCACTCACCTTGCGCGAGTGCTAATATAGCGGCACTCTACACGCCGGTCAACCCCCGGGGGATCTCGTCGAGCTGGAGTCGGGGCTCGCCGCCCACGGCACGCTGTAAGGATTGATTCTTCAAATATTTATGACTCTCGACCGGCCGGGGTCTGGGGTCCTGTGAGCCTGAAAGGAGTGCGCGCATGTCCGGGGGCGTCCTCGCCATCTCACGACACTTGCCGGAGGGGGCGGTCGCCCTGGCGCGCGCGCGGGCCACGGTCCGGCTGCCGGTGGAGGACCGCCGGCTCGAGCCGGGGGAGCTCGCCGCCCACCTCCACGACGCCCACGGGCTCGTCTGTCTCCTCACCGATACGATCGACGAGGCGCTCCTCGCGCAGGCTCCCGCGCTTCGAGTCGTCGCCAACGTGGCGGTCGGGTACAACAACATCGACGTGGCGGCCGCCACCCGGCGGGGCATCGTCGTCACCAACACGCCCGGGGTCCTGACGGAGACCACGGCCGACTTCACCTGGGCGCTCCTGCTCGCCACCGCCCGGCGCGTGGCGGAGGCCGACCGCTTCACGCGCGCGGGCCAGTTCACCGAGTGGGGGCTCATGCTCCTCCTGGGGGGCGACGTTCACAGCAAGACGCTCGGGATCCTCGGGCTCGGCCGGATCGGGCGCGCCGTCACCCGGCGCGCCCACGGCTTCGGCATGCGCGTTCTCTACCACGACGCCGTCCGCGATCCCGACGCCGAGCGCGATCTGGGCGTGGTCTACTGCGATCGGGACACCGTGCTCCGGGAGGCGGACTTCGTCACGCTCCACGTCCCGCTCCTGCCCGAGACACACCACTACATCGACGAGCGGGCGCTCCGACTCATGAAGCCCACGGCCTACCTCGTCAACGCCGCGCGGGGACCGGTGATCCACGAGGCCGCGCTCGTCCGGGCGCTCCGCGAGGGATGGATCGCCGGGGCGGGGCTCGATGTCTACGAGGAGGAGCCCCGGGTGCATCCGGGGCTGCTCGAGTGCACGAACGCCGTGCTGGCCCCGCACATCGCATCGGCGTCCAAAGAGACGCGCCTGCGCATGGCGACGATGGCCGTGGAAGACGCCCTAGCGGTTCTGGAGGGCCGACGACCGGCCCATCCCGTGAATCCCTCGGTACTCGGAGGCTGATCGAGCCGGCCGTGAGCGGCCGGGGGGCTACTTCGGGTTGTACACCCAGATCTTCGCGGCGGCCGCGAGCCCGAGCACGACAGTCCGCCCGTCGGTGACGGTCGTGATCGTGCCGGCCCACGGGGCGACCTCCTGAACCGTGAGGCGCGTGTCGGGCCGGACGCCGTTGCGCCAGAGATGCTCGAGCAGCTTCCGGTCGGCCTCGGCCTCCTCGGTGATCCGCTCGACCGTGACGGTGGCCCCCTCGGGCGCCTGATCCAGGGGAAACGGTCGCGTTCCGGGCCGCTGCGTCATGCCGGGGATGGGGTTGCCGTGGGGACACGTGCTAGGCATGCCGAGCATCGTCGCCAGGCGGTCCTCGACCCGAGGCGATAGCGCGTGCTCGAGGCGGTGCGCCTCCTCGTGCGCGTCCATCCAGTCGAGCCCGAGGATGTCCGTCAACCAGCGCTCGAGGAGGCGGTGGCGCCGGGCCATCACCTCGGCCAGGGCGACGCCGCGCTTCGTCAGCACGATGTGCTTCCCCGGCCCGATCCGGAGATACCCGTCCCGGCCCATCCGCTGGAGGGCCTCCGTGACGGCCGGCGGCGAGACCTTGAGGTGGCGGGCCAGGCGCGCACCGATCACCGGGCCGCCGCTGCCCATCAGGTCGTAGATCCCCTCGAGGTAGTCCTCGATCGACGCCGTCATCGGACCCGGCCGGGACCGGCGCCCCGACGAGCGGGATTTTCGGCTTGACACACTCGCCACGTTAGGTGTACCTAAATCCACACCGTCGCCATACAAAATTATAGGCACGGGGCCCCGTGCGACGCAATGGCCGCCCGGATCGACACCCCCGGCCCTGACTCTTGACGAGGAGGATCACATGCTGCGCCCCTCTCGGATGCGTATCGCACCGGGCTTGGCCATGGCCGCCGCCCTCATGGTGGCCGTGGCGGCCACGCCCGCTGCCGCCGTCGAGTTGCTTCTCTACTCGTCGCGGCACTACCCGAAGGAACCCGCCTTCGAGGCGTTCACGAAGAAGACTGGCATCACGCTCAAGGTCTTCAACGCGAGCGACGCCGAGCTCTTCGAGCGGCTGAAGGCCGAGGGGGACCGCACGCCCGCGGATCTGCTGGTCACGGTCGACGCCGGCAACCTGTGGAACGCGGCGCGCGCGGGCTACCTGGCGCCGGTGGACTCGCCCGAGCTCACGACGAACATTCCCGCCTACCTCCGGGATCCGCAGGGGCGTTGGGTCGCGCTGGCCGTGCGAGCCCGGACCATCATGTACAACACGACCCGCGTGAAGCCGGACGAGCTCTCGACCTACGCGGCGCTCGGTGACCCCAAGTGGAAGGGCCGACTCTGCCTCCGCAACTCGAGCCACATCTACAACCAGTCTCTGCTCGCCACCATGATCAAGCGTTACGGGGAGCCCAGGACGGAGGAGATCGTCCGGGGCTGGGTTGCCAACCAGCCGACCCTCATCAACGGGGATGCGAAGATCCTGGAGGCGATCGCCGCGGGTCAGTGCGACGTCGGCGTCACCAACACCTACTACCTGGGGCGAGCGCTCGCCAAGGACGCCACGCTCCCCGTGCGCCCCTTCTGGCCCGACCAGGCCGGGCCCGGCGTGCACGTGAACATCTCCGGGGCCGGCGTGATCACCCAGAGCAAGCACCGCGCCGAGGCCATCAAGTTCCTCGAGTTCCTCTCGACGCCCGAAGCGCAGGCGGTGTGGGCCGAGGCGAGCTTCGAGTATCCCGCGAACCCGCAGGCTCCCGCGCATCCGCTCCTGGCCCAGTGGGGGACCTTCAAGATGGATGACATCAATGTCGCCGCCGCGGGTGAGTTCCAGGCGGCCGCGACGAAGCTCGCGGACCGCGCGGGGTACCGCTAGCCGGCCGCACGTTGTCTCGCGGGGCCGGGGCGGTCGGGGTCGCCCGACGGTCTCGGCCTTGGCAACCCTGGTCCGTGGCGGCCCTCGGGGCCGCCGGCCTCGTCAGCGTCCCGATCCTCACCGTCGCCTGGTCCCTCACCCACCCCGCGTGGGCGGTCTGGGCGCATCTCTGGCAGACCCAACTTCCGGAGCTGCTCCTCAATACGGTCATCCTGGTCGTCGAGGTCGGTCTGGGGGTCCTGGTCCTCGGGACGGCCCTGGCGTGGCTCGTCACGGCGTGTGAGTTTCCGGGCCGGCGTGTGTTCGAGTGGGCCCTCGTCCTGCCCCTCGCGCTCCCCGCCTATGTCATCGGCTTCGTCTTCCTCGGCCTCTTCGAGTACGCGGGGCCCGTCCAGTCGGCGCTCCGCGGCTGGCTGGGCCCCTGGGTGCGACTCCCCGATCTCCGATCCGGCTGGGGCGTGGCCCTCATGATGACCCTCGTCTACTACCCGTACGTGTACACGCTGGGACGCGCCGCCTTCGCCGAACAGGCGCCGGAGTTCCTAGAGAGCGCGCGCGGCCTCGGCCGCTCGCGAACCGCGATCCTGTTCGGCGTGACGCTGCCGCTGGCGCGCCCCGCCCTCGCCGCCGGGACGGTCCTGGCGTGCATGGAGGCGCTGGCCGACTTCGGCACGGTCGCGACCTTCAGCTTCCGCACCTTGACCGAGGCGATCTATCGCGTGTGGCACGGGATGTTCGATCGCGTGGCGGCGACCCAGCTCGCGGCGCTCCTGCTCGGGCTGGCCGGGACCCTCCTGTGGCTCGAGCGCCTCTCGCGGGGCCGGGCCCGGTTCACCCACGGGCGCCGCCCAGCGCCCCCCCCCGTGCGCATCGCGCTCGGCGGTGTCCGGGCGCTGGGCGCCTGCCTCCTGTGCACGGCCACGCTCGGCCTGGCCTTCGGGCTGCCCGTCGGGCAACTCGTCCTCTGGGCGGTCGAGGCGGTCGCGCGGGACAGCGTGCCCGAGCGCTTCGCGCGCGCGCTTGGCCAGAGCCTCGTGCTCGGGGGCGGCGCCGCGCTCCTAGTCACGGCGGTCGCCGTTCTCCTCGCGTACGCCTTCCGGCGGCAGCCGACGCCGCTCGTCGGGGTGGCCACGCGCGTGGCTGGACTCGGGTACGCCTTGCCCGGGGCGGTCATTGCCGTAGGCGTGCTTCAGCCCTTGTCTTGGCTCGATCGGGCGCTGGCGGAAAGCCTCGAGCGGTTGTCGGGCGTCTCGCCGGGCCTGATCGTGACCGGCTCGGCGGCGGGCCTACTCTTCGCCTACCTCGTCCGGTTCTTGGCGGTCGGGCACCAGAGTGTCGAGGCGACGCTGGCGCGAATTCCACGAAGTCTCGATGAGGCGGCCCGGTCGCTTGGCGCCCGGGGTGGGCGGACGCTCCGGATGATTCACCTGCCGCTCGCGCGCCGCGGCCTCCTCGCCGCGCTCACGCTCGTCTTCGTGGATGTCATGAAGGAGCTCCCGGCCACGCTGCTCCTGCGACCGTTCGGCCTCGAGACGCTGGCCGTCGTGGTCTGGCGGCGGACCGCGGAATCGCTCTGGGTCGAGGCCGCCGTCCCGGCCCTCGCGCTCGTCCTCGTCGGCCTCGGGCCGGTCCTGCTCGCGATGCGGGTCGTCGGAGCCCAGACCCGGCGTGCCGGCGGCGGGCTCCCGTCCCCGTGAGCCTGCTCCGCCTGGAGGGCGTTACCAAGCGCTTCGCGGCGGGCGCTCCGCCGGCGGTGGACGGTCTGTCCCTCACCGCGGCGCCCGGCGAGGTGCTGGCGCTCCTCGGCCCCTCCGGCTGCGGCAAGACCACCACGCTCCGGCTGGTGGCGGGCTTCGACGCGCCGGATGCGGGCGTCATCGAGATCCGCGGCGAGCGCGTCGCGGCCCCCGGCTGGATCATGCCACCCGAGGCGCGCGGGGTCGGCGTCGTGTTCCAAGACTACGCGCTGTTTCCCCATCTCTCGGTCGAAGCCAACGTCACCTTCGGCCTCGCCCATCTCGCGCGCGCCTCCCGGGCCCGCCGCGTGCGCGAGGTGCTGGACCTCGTCGGGCTGGTCGGGCTCGAGGCCCGGTATCCGCACGAGCTCTCGGGCGGACAGCAGCAGCGCGTCGCGCTCGCTCGCGCCCTTGCCCCGGCGCCGGCCCTGATCCTGCTCGACGAGCCGTTCTCCAACCTCGACGCTGACCTCCGCACCGCGATGCGCGAGGAGATCAGCAAGATCCTCCGGGCCAGCGGGACCACGGCCATGTTCGTTACTCACGACCAGCAGGAAGCCTTCGCGCTCGCCGACCGCGTGGGGGTGCTGAACGCCGGGCGGCTGGAGCAGGTGGCCCCTCCCTTCGAGCTCTACCACCGGCCCGGGACCCGGTTCGTCGCCGAGTTCGTGGGGGCCGCGGACTTCCTGCGGTCGATGGTCACGGAGGACGGAATCGTCTCCGAGCTGGGCACCCTGGCCCGCCCGCCGGGGCTGGCGCCCGGCCAGGCGGTCGATATCATGGTCCGGCCCGACGACATCGACTTCATCCCGCACCCCGAGGGCGACGTCGTGGTGGTGGGCCGGCAGTTCCACGGGGATGAGCACCTCTACCGGCTCCGGCTGACCTCGGGCGCGCGTGTCCACGCCGTGCAGCCCTCGACGACGCTCTATCCCGTGGGCACGCGGGTTCGCGTCGTGGCGAACCTGCTGCACGTGGTGGCGTTCCCGCTCGACGAGGAGGGGTAACCCCGGCCCTTCCCGACCATGGCCGAGGCCGGCGGGGCCCGTCAGTCCCGGGCGACTCCGATGCCCCTTGGGGTGGGCGACGCCGCGCGGGCCAGCCGTCGAGTCAGCCGGTGCGCCCGGCGCTCGAGCGCGTCGAGGAGGTCGGCGCCGACCAGCTCCCAGGCCTCGACGGCCGCGAGGGCGGCCCGCGTCAGGGCGAGGGCGGCACCGTAGTCGCGCGCATGGTGCTCGTGGAGCTTCGCGAGGTCGATCAGGAGCCGGAGCGGCGGACGCTCGGCGCGCGCCACCGCGTCCGCCCAGAGGGCGCGGGTCTCCGCCACTCGTCCCGCCCGCCGCCAGAGCTGGCCGAGCCGCCAGGCGACGCCAGGCTCGAGCGTGACGGGGAGGCCGGCATGCAGGGCCGCCTCGTAGAAGCGCGCGCTCCGGTCGGGCTCCCGGCGCTCGAACCACCGCCCCGCTCCCATCCACTCGAGCGGATCGTGACGCGGATCGGGGCCGTCGAGGAGGGCGGCCGCCCGCGCATGGAGGCCGGCGAGGGCGACCAGGTCCCAGCGGTTGTGCCGGAAGATCCGCGGCAAGGACCCGGGATCCCGGGTGCGCAGGTAGCGGAAGTACACCTGGGGCACGAGAGCGCCGGGCAGGTCGTCGCCCCGCTCGAGCCCGAGCAGCGCCGCCTCGAGGGTCGAGAGGCGACAGTCCGAGGCACGCCCGCGCCAGAGGGCGCGCGCCACGGGGTAGAGGTCCTGATGCGGGAGCTCGGTGCCCCACCAGCTCGCCCGGGCCAGGAGGTAGCGCGTCTCGAGCAGCGGCAGGTCGAAGGTGCGCCCGTTGAACGTGACCAGCTCGCGCGCTCCTGCGACGGCCTCGCGTACCGCGTGGAGGAACGCGGCCTCGGCGCCGAGATCCCCGAGGAAGTACTGCGTCACGCCGAGCGTGCGCCCCCCGGTCCAGGTCGCGAGCCCGACGAGGAACACGTAGGTGCCGGTCCCTCCGGCCAGACCGGTTGTCTCGGTGTCGAGGAACACGGTCCCGGGGTCGGGCAGATCCCCATCGGCGACCGCCGCCGGCACCCGCACCGTCTCCACCCGGCGCAGGGCCGGCCCGTGCGGCGTGGGCACTGACTCGAGGGGCAGGGCGGCGGCCGGGCGCGGGCGCTCGACGGCATGGTGGGCCGCCAGTCGCTCTAGCCGGAGGCGGAGCCGCACGAGCTCGAGCTCGCGGTCGCTCGCGCCCGGGCCGGGGCGCGGGCTCGAGGTCGCGGGAGGAGTCACGGGTGCGACGGGACCCCGGCCTCAGCCGCCGAGGTGATCGAGGAGCGTAACCGCCATCGGCTTCGCCCGGCGGCCCACCTCGTTCACCGGCCCCACGCACGACGGGCAGCCGGCGCGGCAGGCGCAGGCCCGGAGCGTCTCGCGGGCCCGCGCGAGCAGCGGGGCCACGAGCTCGAACAGACGCTCGGTGAGGCCCACACCGCCCGGTTGGCTGTCGTAGAGGTAGATTGTGGGCTCGAACCGCTCCGCGGCGAGCAGGCGCGCCCGCGTTCGCTCCGTGGTGAGGACCCGTGGGGCGCGGGGTGCGTCCTGGCCCGGCTCCGGGGGGGCCGCGTCACCGAGCCAGGAGCCGAGGTCCCGCACATCGCACATGAGAAAGAGCGGCGCCAGGTGATGGAGAAGGTACGCCAAGCCCCGCAGGCCGTCGACGAGCGCGTCACGGTCCGGCGAGATCGTCGCGAGCACCTCGGGACGAATGGTCATCCAGAGCCCGGCGGTCTGCATCTCCTGCTGGGGAAGCTCGACCTCGCCCGCGCCCACGTTCTCCATCGTGTCGAACTTGATCTTCTTGAAGCCCACCACCTGCTCGGCCACCAGGAGCTCGCCCTGCTCGACCCGCCCGACGGCGGCCGCGCCCGTGGACACGGTCTGGAACCGGTCGAGGGCCCAGACCCCCTTGGCCGTCACCGCGTCGGTGAAGTAGTCGACCTGGACCCGCTTGACGTAGGCGACCTTCTCCTCGTCCTCCCGGAAGCGGAGCTCCTGGACCTCGAACTGCTGCCCCTCGATGAGGTAGATCGCCTTCGGATGGACCATCGCGAAGGCGCTCCGCCAGTCGACCTCGGCGATCACCTCGCGCTTCCGCGTGAGCCGCCGGACGGTCTCGACGGGCTCGAGCGTCTGGTGGGTCGTGTCGATTACGACGAAGTTATCGCTCGCCACGCTCCGGAGTGACAGGTGGTCCGCCGGATAGCTTTCGCTGGTCCAGTGATAGCGGCCCCCCGTCCGGTGGAGCAGGCCCTCCTCCTCCAGGAGGCCGAGGTAGCGGCCAACCTCCTCCGCGCCGAAGGGCTCGTCCTCGGCGAACGGCAGCTCGAACGCCGCGCACTTGAGGTGGCTCACCAGGACATAGGGGTTGTCGGGATTGATCAGCCCGTGCTCCGGCGGCGCGCCGAAGAAGTAGTCGGGGTGGGTGACGATGAACTGGTCGAGGGGGGCCGAGGACGCCACCAGCACCGCCGCCGAGAGCCCGGTCCGCCGGCCGGCCCGGCCTGCCTGTTGCCAGGTCGAGGCCACCGTGCCTGGATACCCCGCTAGCATCGCCACGTCCAGCCGCCCGATGTCGATGCCGAGCTCGAGGGCGTTGGTCGACACCACCCCTAGCACGTCCCCCGCGCGGAGCCCCCGCTCGACCTCGCGCCGCCGGTTCGGAAGGTACCCGCCGCGGTAGCCGCGGATCACGTCGGTGAACGCCGGGGCGCGCTCGACCGAGGCCTTGAGATCGGTCAGGACGACTTCCTCCGCCAGCCGGCTCCCCGTGAAGACGATGGTCGGCACCCGCGCCCGCAGGAAGGGGGTGGCGAGCCGGCTCGCCTCCTTCAGGTACGGTCGGCGGATCCCGAGCTCGGCGTTGACGACGGGCGGGTTGTAGAAGACGATCACCTTCTCCCCGGCGGGCGCCCCGTTCTCGACGACCAGGCCCACCGGCGCCCCGACGAGCCGCTCGGCGAGCTCTTGAGGATTGGCGATCGTGGCCGACGTGCAGATGAACTGGGGCGCCGCGCCGTAATGCCGGCAGATCCGCTGGAGCCGGCGGAGCACGTTGGCCAGGTGGCTGCCGAACACGCCCCGATAGGTGTGCAGCTCGTCGATGATGACGTAGCGCAGGTTCTGGAAGAGCCCGATCCACTTCGTGTGGTGCGGCAAGATCCCCGCGTGGAGCATGTCCGGGTTCGTCAGCACCACGTTGGCGCGGGCCCGGACGGCACGCCGCGCGTCCTGCGGCGTATCCCCGTCGTAGGTGTGGATCCGGAGCGCGGGCAGCGCCCGCGCCAGCTCTTCCAGCTCCGCCAGCTGGTCCTGTGCGAGCGCCTTCGTGGGGAAGAGATAGAGGGCTCGCGTCGCCGGCTCGGTCAAGAGCGCCTGGAGCACCGGCAGGTTGTAGCAGAGCGTCTTGCCGGAGGCCGTCGGCGTCACCACGACCGCGTGACTACCCTTGCCGAGGAGCTCGAGGGCACGGGCCTGGTGCGTGTACAGCGCCTCGATCCCTCGGGCGCGGAGGGCGTCTCCCAGATGGGGATCGATCGTGTCGGGAATCGGGACCGTCTGTGCGGGGCGGGCGGGGAAGCGACGGAGGGCCGTCACGGCCCCCCCGGATCCGGAAACGAGGCGGTCGATCAGCTCGGCGAGGTCAGCGCGCGGCTCCCCGGGCCCCGCCATCTCGGCGCCATCTTAGGAGTCGCGCGCAAACATTGTCAACGTTCCGGCGCCGCGGTTCAATGAAGCAGAGCGCGATGCCCGCCGAGTCTCGCCCCTTCGCCCCGCGCGGCCCGGCCCGCTTCCTGCCGCCGCTCCTCTGGATGGGTCTCATCGCGCTCGGCTCCTCGAGCTTGCTCTCGGGCGAGCGGACCGGCCGGTGGATGCTGGCGCTGCTCGCCCAGCTCGCGCCCTGGGCGGGCCCCGCACTGCTCGAGGGCGTTCACTTCGGGCTCCGGAAGCTCGGGCACTGCGTCGAGTTCGGGGTCCTCGCCGTCCTGTGGCTCCGCGCCCTGGCGCCCTCGCCCCGCCGGGTGATGGCCGCCTTCGCCCTCGCGGCGGCCTATGGCGGTGTGGACGAGCTGCGGCAGGGGCTCGACCCGAGCCGCGTCCCCGCCCTGACCGACGTGGCGGTCGACGCGCTCGGCGCGGCGCTCGGGCTCTCGGCCTGGACGGAGCCCGGGCCACTTCGAACGCGGGCCCTCCGGTTCGCCGCCTGGGGGGTCGCGCTCCTCGCCGGGCTCGGTGTCCTAGGGGTGACGCTCGATGTGGCGCTCGGCCGCCCGGCCGCCGATGTGGGGGTCACGGCGCTTGGCCTCGGCCTGGTGGCGGCCGGGCTGGTTCGCCGAGCCCGGCGATCCTAGGCCGCGAGCTCGATCCGGACGACGACCTCGATGTGCGGGGTGTGTGGGAACATGTCGACGGGCTGGACCGCCGCCACCCGGTAGCCGGCCGCGCACAAGGTCGCGAGGTCCCGCGCGAGCGTCCCCGGGTTGCACGAAACGTAGACGATCCGGTGGGCGGCGAGCGTGGCGAGGCTCCGGAGCGCCTTCGGGTGGAACCCGGCGCGGGGCGGATCGGCGACCACCACGTCTGCCCGTACGCCGCGGGCGAGCAGCTCAGGGAGCACGTGGCGCACCTCGCCGGGAAGAAAGGTGCAGTTCGTGATGCCGTTCTCCCGGGCGTTGCGCGCGGCGTCCTCGATCGCGGCCGGCACGAGCTCGATGCCGTAGACGGCCCGCGCCTGGCGCGCGAGGAGCAGGCTGATCGCCCCCGTCCCCGCGTAGAGGTCGAGCACGGTCTCCTGGCCGGTGAGCCCGGCGTAGTCCGCCACGATCCCGAACAAGCGTTCCGCCTGCCGCGTGTTGGTCTGGAAGAAGGAGTTCGCCGAGATCGAGAACACGAGATCGCCGAGCCGCTCGCGGATCACCTCGTTGCCCGCGATCGGGTGCTCCTCGACGCCGACCGCGACGGCCGCCTTCTTCGGGTTCACGTTCAAGACGACGGAGGTCACGTGGGGGCACCGTGCCCGGAGGCGATCGGCAAGCGCGCGCGCGGTCGGCACGTCGGGGGACGCCGTGACGAGGTTGACCATGGCGTCGCCGGTCAGCCGCCCCTCGCGGAGCATGAGGAAGCGCAAGAGCCCCTCCTCGGACTCCTGCCGGTAGATGCTCCAGCGACGCTCCCGCACGAAGGCGCGCACCTCGGCGAGCACGGCGTTCATCCCGTCGGACTGGAGCAGACAGCGCTCGACGTCGAGGATCGCGTCGTAGCGCTCCGCTTCGTGCAGCCCGACCACGGGCTGGCCGTCGACCTCGGCGAACGTGAACTCCATCTTGTTGCGGTAGCCGTACACCTCGGGGGCGCCCAGGATGGGGGACACCGGGACGTCGGCGAGCCCGCCCAGCCGCGCGAGGCAGTCGACCACCTGGCGCTGCTTGAACTCGAGCTGGGCATCGTAGCGGACATGCTGGAGCCGGCAGCCGCCGCAGCGCCCGAAGTACGGGCACGGGGGCTCGGTGCGCAAGGACGAGGCGCGATCGAGCCGCTCGATCGTGCCCCGGGCGAATCGCGGCCGCACCTGGGTGAGCCGGACGTCGGCGCGGTCGCCCGGCACGCCGCCGGGAACGAAGACGACGTAGCCGCCGGCCCGCGCGACCCCCTCGCCTCCGAACGCCAGGTCGGTCACGTCGACGGTCAGGAGATCACCGCGCCGCGCCGTGGCCATGTCGCCCTGAATGCTACGGCAGGGCCCCAGTGCCGTCAACGATCGCAGCCCGGCCGCCGCCGGCGTATGCTACGATGGTGGGCCGAGTCTGCGATGGCATGAGCGCTGAACGAATCCCGGCGGTCTCACCGGGTCGCGCACGCTACGCGCTCGGAGTGCTGTTCACGATCAACTTGTTCAACTACGTCGACCGCCAGGTCATCTCGGGCGTGCTCCCGCTCGTCCAGCAGGACCTCCGACTGTCGGATACCGCGCTCGGCTGGCTCGCCTCCGCGTTCATGGTGCTCTATCTGGCCGGCTCAATCCCGTTGGGGGTGATGGGGGACCGGATGGCCCGCCATCGCCTCATCGCCGTCGGCGTCGGGATGTGGGGCGTGGCCACCGTCCTCTCGGGGCTCGCCCGCTCCTATGGCCAGCTCTTCACGGCCCGTGCGCTCGTCGGCATCGGCGAGGCCTCCTACGGCCCCACCGCGTCCGCGATGGTCTCGGACCTCTTCCCCCGCGAGCGGCGCGGCATCGTCAACGCCCTGTTCAACGCGGCCATTCCCCTGGGCGGCGCGATCGGCGTGATCGCGGGGGGCCTAGTCGGATCGCGTTACGGATGGCGGACCGCGTTCCTCCTGGTCGGCCTGCCAAGCGTCGGGCTCACGCTGCTGGCCTGGCGGCTGGGCGATCCGCCGCGCGGGGCGCAGGACCACCTGGCTGGGGGTCCGTTGGGCCGACCGCCTGAGGGGTTCTTCGAGGGCGTAGTCGAGCTGTTCCGCACGCCGACGTTCGTGATGGTCTGCGCGGTCGGGATGCTGGTGGCCTTCGCGATCGGCGCGTTCAACCACTGGCTCCCGCTCTATCTGCACCGGGTCAAGCAGTTCTCCGTGGCCGAGGCCAGCTTCTGGTTCGGGGGCCTGTCGGCCGTGGGCGGCTTCCTCGGCGTGGTCAGCGGCGGCTTCATCGGGGACATGCTCGCCCGCCGGACACCCGCCGGGCACCTCCTCACGATCGCCGGGGGGTTCCTCTTGGCCGCCCCGGCCGGGATCGTCATGATGCTCGCCCGCGAGCCGGTGGTTTTCCTGCCGGCCCTCTTCTTCGCCGTGACCTTCCTCGTGCTCTACATTGGCAGCGTCAACGCGGTGATCCACAACGTCGTGCACCCCGCCCTGCGCGCGACGGCCGTCGCCATCTTCGTGTTCATCATTAATCTGGGCGGGGCGGCGCTCTCGCCGGCTGTGGTCGGGCTCGTCTCGGACCGGCGCCAGTCGCTTCAGGCGGCGATGCTCATGCTGCCCATCCTCGTGTTCTTCGCCGGCCTCATCGCGCTCGGCGCCGCCACCGTCGTGGGGGCCGACATGCGTCGGCTGGGCAGCGGCCTCGCCCTGGCCTCGGACGATGGAGCGCCGCGTGGCTGAGCCGGTCCGGGTCGGGGACTTGCTCGGCAGCCTGCCGGGCCTGAACGACCGGCTGGCCGAGGCGCGGCTCGTCGAAACCTGGCCAGCGATCGCCGGCCCCGCCAGCGCGCGCTCGCGCGCCGAAGGGGTCGAGCAGGGCGTCCTCCACGTTCTGGTAGACAGCTCGGGCTGGCTGCATCGCCTCACCCTGGAAGAGGCGCGCTTGATCACGCGTTGCCGTGAAATCGCCGCCATTCGGGCGATTCGATTCCGGCTCGCGTCCCCTCGGGACCCGGTGGCGGCCCGCGCCGCCGGGAGCGCGGAGCCGGGGGACAAAGGAGAGGTGGGTCCATGATGGTGACTCGGCGCGGGCTCGCGAGTATGCTCGTGACGCTTCTGTTCCTCGGCTGCGCGGCGGGCCCCAAGCCGGGGACCATCGAGCCGGAGGCCGGCACCGGCGGCGAGCGCGCGCGCGCGGCTGTGGAGCGGCCGGCCGACCCGATCGCCTACCTCCACCTCGTCCGGGCGCACTATCACGCGGACGCGGCCGAGTGGCCGCAGGCCGTGGCGGAGCTCCGGCGGGCCATCGACCGCGACCAGCGGTCGGCGGCGCTCTGGCACCTGCTCGCGCGGTGGCTCGGCCGCCAGGGGGCGCATGCCGAGGCGGTCACGGCTGCCAAGCAGGCGATCGCCCTCGACCCCCGGCGCCCCGGAGTCTACCTGACGCTGGCCGAGGCCTATCACGCCCAGAAAAACGAGACCGAGGCGATCGCCGCCCTCGATCAGGCCATCAGGCTGAACCCGAAGGCACCGGAGGCCTACGAGGTCCTCGCTCGCTACGCGGCGGAGCGCAAGGACTACGCGCAGGCCACGGCCGCGCTCGAGCGGCTCCTGCAGGTCCAGCCACAGCACGCGCGCGCGCACTTTCTGCTCGGCCGCCTCGCGCTCGAGCGCGAGGCATGGGACGACGCCCTGCTTCACCTGCGGCGCGCGGTCGAGCTCGATCCGGACCAGGACGGCGCCTGGGCCGGTCTGGCCTTCGCCTACGAGCAGCAAAAGAAGCCCGAGGACGCGCTGCGCGTCTACCGAGACGCGATCGAGGCGAACCCCGACAACCTGGCGCTCCGCGACCGCCTGGGAGAGCTCCTGGTCCGCCTCGGCAACCTGCCCGGCGCCGGGGAGGCCTTTCAGGGTCTCGTCGACCAGGCGCCCAACGACCCGCGCATCTGGATGAAGCTGGGAGCCGTCCTCTACGAGCAGAAGGCCTACGATCGCGCCATCGACGCGTTCAAGCGCGCCCTGGCCCTCGACCCGCAGAACCTGCGCGCCCGGTTCTACCTCGCCTCCTCCTACCTCGACGCCGGCCGCGAGGGGGAGGCGCTCGAGGCGTTGAACGAGGTGCTCCGCTCCGATCCGAGAAACGTGGACGCACGGCTCCAGCTCGGGTTCCTCCACAGCCGGGCGAAGCGCTACGACGATGCCGTCCGGGTGCTCACCGAGGCCGCCAACCTCGACCCGCGCCGCCCCGAGATCTTCCTGTACCTCGGCATGGCGCACTACCGCGCCACCCGGTACGACCGCGCGGTGCGGGCGTACGAGGAGGGGCTTGCCCTCGACGACGGTCACAAGGATTTGCACTTCCAGCTGGGCGTCGCGTTCGAGAAGCAGGGCCGCTTCGACCAGGCCGTGTCGGAGTTCCGGCGCGTCATCGCCCTCGACCCCAAGCACGCCGAGGCGTACAACTACGTCGGCTACATGTTCGCCGAGAAGGGCATCCGCCTCGACGAGGCGGAGGGCCTGATCCAAAAGGCCCTCGAGCTCGAGCCCGACAACGGCTACTACATCGACAGCCTCGGCTGGGCCTACTACCAGCAGGGACGCTACGTCGAGGCCGTGCGCGAGCTCCGGCGGGCGGTGGAGCTCACGCGCGGCAAGGAGGATCCGGTCATCTACGACCATCTCGGCGAGGCCTATCTCAAGGCGGGCGACGAGCCATCGGCCCTCTCCGCCTGGGAGAAGTCCCTCGAGCTCGATCCCTCCAACGACAGCGTGCGCCAGAAGATCCAGCGTACCCGCCAGCGCCAAGAAGGCCGGAAGTAGAGTGCGCGCGCCGGCGGGGTCCGGCGCGCGGCGAGCCGCGGTCGCCCTCGTGCTCGCCCTCGCCCTCACCCGCTGCGCGGCTTCGCGTCCGGCCCCGCCGGCGGCCGCGCCCATCCCGCCCGGTCAGGCCATCGAGCTCGCTCGGCGGTGGGCGGCGGAGTGGGACGGCTTCCCGGGCATGCGGGCCGCGATCGACCTCACAGTCAAGAATCGCCAGGGTAGCGAGCGCGCAGCGGCACTCCTCCTGATGTCGCCGACCTCGCTCCGGGTGGAGGTGGCGACGCCCTTCGGCCTGCCGGCCTTGGTGGCCACGGCCGGACCCGACGACATCACGATCTTCCGCGTGCTCGAGCGCCGAGCCCAGACCGCCCGCCCCTCGCCGGAGGCCGTCGAGCACTGGCTCGGCGTGGCGCTGCCGCCGAGCACCCTGATCCGGCTCCTCGTGGGCAACGTGCCCCCTCCCGCAGATCCGCAGGCGATCACCGTCGAGAGCACCCCGACGCCGCACCTCGCGTGGACCGAGCACGGGATCCGGCACCAGGTCTGGATCACCGCGGAGGGGCGGCCCGCTCGCCTCCGGCTCGCCGTCCCCGGTGGAGGCGACCGCCTATCGGCCGACTTCGAGTGGAGCGGCGCGGGGGGCCTGCTGGCGGTCCTGCTCATGGCGCCCGACCGGGGCGCCGAGCTCAAGGTCCGGTATCTCTCGGCCGAGTACATCGAGAACCCGCCCGACGCGTTCCGTCTGACCATTCCAGCGGGCGTGCCAGTTCAGCAGCTCGATTGACAGGAACCCTGCGTCGTGTTAGCGTTTTCCCGTCCTCCGGCGGGCAGGTGGAAGTCCGGGCGCGGGCCAAGGTGAACCTCGGGCTGGAGGTGCTCGGACGGCGGGCCGACGGTTACCACGAGCTCCGCTCGGTCATGTGGGCCATCGAGTTGGCTGACCGCGTAACCGTCGCGGCGAGCGGCGTGAGCATCGCGCTTGAGTGCGCGGCGCCCGACGTCCCCCGGACCCCGGACAACCTCGCGTGGCGGGCCGCCGAGGTCGTGCGCCGGGAAATGAGCTCGGCGGCTGGGTTCCGGATTCGCATCGACAAGCGGATCCCGGTGGCGGCGGGACTGGGCGGAGGCTCCGCGGACGCGGCGGCCGTGCTTGCCGCGTCCGGGTACCTCCAGGGCAAGCGCCTCGGCGTTCGCCGGCTGGGAGCGATGGCGGTAGCGCTGGGGATGGACGTGCCGTTCTTCCTGGGGCGGAGCCCGGCCTTGGCGCGCGGGCGCGGCGAGGAGCTCCAACCGGTGAAGGCCAGCGGGGACCTGTCGCTCGTGCTCGCGAACCCGGGCTTCCCCCTCGCCACGCGCGCGGTGTACGCCGAGCTCGACCCGCGCGACTACGGCGACGGGCGGCGGGTGGATGCGCTGGTGACCGCGCTCCGCCGCGGATCCGGGGCGGTGGCCGACACCGTCACGAACGGGCTCGAGCGCGCGGCGGCGCGGCTCTGGCCCGGTCTGACCGAGGTCAAGGCGACGCTGCTGGAGGCAGGCTGCCTCGCGGCCGTGATGTCGGGCAGCGGCCCGACCGTGATCGGGATCGCGCCCTCGTTCCGGGCGGCGCTCCGGATCCGGGATCGACTGGGGGCGCGGTCCTGGCGGCTTTGGGTGACCCGCACCGTCACCGGCCCGGTCCTGACGATCCAGGGCGCACGCCTAGCCAGGGTGCGGTCCGGAGTCCGGGCGTGACGGGCCCGAACGTCCTGGGGCGTGGCCAAGTGGCAAGGCGCGGGACTTTGGATCCCGTATTCGGAGGTTCGAATCCTCCCGCCCCAACCATGCAGACGAGGCGCGGACCCGCCCGAGCGGGTGCCGTGAAGGAGTGGCGGAGGCCATGCCGTACGAGCTGAAGCTGTTCACGGGGAACGC
>DATAFX010000009.1:0-3258 GCA_036257195.1 Candidatus Methylomirabilota bacterium
CACCGCCGACACGGATCTCACTCCGGTCGACCTGGGCTCCTACTCCTCGCGGGTCACGCTCATGACGGGCAATGCCGCCCGCGAGGCGGCGGAGAAGCTTCGCGACCAGCTCCTGGCCGCGGCGGCGAAGAAGCTCGAGGCTTCGTCCGAGGACCTCGACGCGCGGGACCGGCGAATCTACCTGCGGGACGACCCGAGCCGCGGGCTCGCCTTCGACGAGGCGGCGCGGCTGGCGGAGGCGGCGTACGGGACGCTCGTCGCCACCGGGTCGTACACGCCGCCGCGGCGCGCCGCCAAGTTCAAGGGCGCGGGCGTCGGCCCGACCCCGGCGTACTCCTACTCGGCCTGCGCCGTCGAGCTCGAGGTCGACCCGGAGACCGGCGACGTCCGCGTCGACCGCGTGTGGATCGCCCACGACGGCGGGACCGCGATCAACCCGCTCCTGGTGGAGGGCCAGGTCGAGGGCTCGATCTACATGGGCCTCGGGGAGGCCCTGATGGAGGAGTCGGCCTTCCGTCCCCACGGGCTCCACAAGATTCCCTCGATGCTCGAGTACAAGAGCCCGACGACGCTCGAGACGCCGGAGATCACGACGCTCCTCGTCGAGACGCGGGACCCCGAGGGACCGTTCGGCGCGAAGGAGGCCGGCCAGGGTCCGCTGCTTCCGGTGATCCCCGCGGTCGCGAACGCGGTCTACGACGCCGTCGGGGTGCGGATCGACGAGGTGCCGATCACCCCCGAGAAGATCCTGAAGGCGCTCGACCGGAAGGCCCAGGGGAAGGCGCCTCGCGTCGGGCCCGAGCGGCTGCCGACGGTGAGCTTCCCCGAGCCGATCCGGGTCCCGCCGCCGTGGGTGGACCCCGAGGGCCGCGCGGCCTCGGCCGTCCACGAGCGGGAGAAGCCAAGGCGATGATGCGACTGCCGCCCTTCCGCTACCTCGCGCCGCGGAGCGTGGGCGAGGCGGTCCGCCTGCTCACCGAGCACGGTCGCGAGGCCACGGTGGTAGCGGGCGGCACCGATCTCTATCCGAACATGAAGCGCCTCCAGATGGAGCCGCGGGTGCTGGTCGGTCTCCGGGGGATCCCGGCCCTGGCGGCGATTCGGGGGAGCGGGCGGGACGGCGTGGTGGTCGGCGCCGGCGCGACGCTGACCCGCGTCTCGCAGCATCCTGAGATCGCCGCCCACTACCCGGCCCTGGCGCGAGCGGCGGGGGTGGTCTCGACGCCCCAGCTCCGCAACATGGGGACGCTCGGCGGCAACGTCTGCGTCGATACGCGCTGCAACTACTACAACCAGTCGTACGAGTGGCGCCGGGCAATCGGTTTCTGCATGAAGAAGGACGGCGACATCTGCCTGGTGGCCCCGGGAAGCGCCCGCTGCTGGGCGGTCTCCTCCTCCGACACGGCGCCGGTCCTGTGGGCGCTCGGCGCCGAGGCGACCCTGGTCGGCCCCTCGGGCGAGCGCCGGATTCCCGTCGCCGGGCTCTTCCGGGACGACGGGATCGAGTACCTCGGCAAGGCCCCGGACGAGAT
The DNA here is from genome assembly GCA_036257195.1 of Candidatus Methylomirabilota bacterium. Lineage (GTDB taxonomy): Bacteria > Methylomirabilota > Methylomirabilia > Rokubacteriales > DASRDR01 > DASRDR01. Next base: position 1,533 of record DATAFX010000009.1, read on the forward strand.
CCTGACGGAGCTCCGCCTGCCGCCGGTCGACGGCTGGCGCGCCACCTACTGGAAGCTCCGGCGGCGAGGGGCGTTCGACTTCCCCGTGCTCGGCGTCGCAGCGGCGGTGCGGCTCGAGGATGGCGTGTGCCGGGACGCCCGGATCGTCCTCGGGGCGGTCGCGTCGACGCCGCGCGAGGTGCCCGAGGCGGCGCAGGCGCTCGTCGGCGAGCGCCTCGAGCCGGACGTCATCACGCGGGCCGCCGAGGCCGCCGCCCGCCCCGCGAAGCCGCTCGACAACACCGACCTCGTCTATCACTATCGGAAGCGCATGACGCGGGTGTACGTCACCCGCGCCCTCCGCGAGCTGGCTGGGCTGCCCATCGAGGGACTTTGGCCCTCCGGCATGGCCGCGCGGGCGGTGGAGGAGGCCAGGTAGTGGAGTCGGCCGCGAGCGCGCCCCCCTTCAACGACGTCGCGCGCTACGACGCGCTGATGGAGGTGGTCCGCGCGCGGATGACCAACCGGGCGTTCGCGCCGCACGAGGTCCCCCGCGAGCACTTCGGCATGATCCTCGAGGCGGCGCGCCACGCGCCGTCGGGGGCGAACGCCCAGCCGTGGCACTACGTGGTGGTGACGGATCCCGCCGTGAAGCGCCGGATCGGCGAGCTCTTCGTCGAGGAGCAGCAGCGCCGAGCGAAGCTCCGGATGGGGTTTCCCACGCCCAACTACACCGGCGTCAAGACCGCCCCCGGCCTCGTGGTGGTCGTCGCGGACTTCCGGTTCGTCCGGGCCTTCCCGGTGCTGAACGACGACTCCGAGCTCGACCGCCTCTACCGGAAAAACGCCGAGCGGATCCTGCTCCAGAGCGTGGCGGCCTCGACTATGTCCGCCCACCTGGCGGCCGCCGCGCTGGGCTACGCGGTGTGGTGGATCACGGCGATCGGCCAGGAGGAGATCCAGCGGGAGGTCAAGCCGCTCCTCGGTGTCCCGGACGAGCTGGCGATCATCGACATCATGTGCTTCGGGCCGCCGGCGAAGCCGTCGTACAAGCGGTGGAAAAAGTCCCTCGCGCAGATCATGAGCTGGGACCGCTTCGACCCGGCGGCCTTCATGTCCGACGCGGACATCGACGCCTGGATCAAGACCACACGGCACAAGGTCATGTACCGCGACGAGTCGCGGGTCGACTAGAGGACGGCATGACGGAGCGCGTGGCGGCCGAGGCGACGACCCCGGTGGACTTCCGGACGGACCCGTCCCGCTACCGGCACTGGAAGCTCACCGTCGAGGGCCGCGTGGCGACGCTCGCCATGGACGTCCGGGAGGACGGGGGGCTCCGGCCCGGCTACGAGCTGAAGCTCAACTCCTACGACCTCGGCGTCGACATCGAGCTGGCCGACGCGGTCCAGCGCCTCCGGTTCGAGCACCCCGCGGTCGGCGCCGTCGTTGTCGCCTCGCTCAAGGAGCGGGTGTTCTGCGCCGGGGCCAACATCCGCATGCTGAGCCAGTCCGGCCACGGCTGGAAGGTGAACTTTTGCAAGTTCACGAACGAGACGCGGAACGCGATGGAAGAGGCGAGCGCGTCGTCCGGCCAGCGCTACCTCACCGTCGTCAACGGCCCGTGCGCCGGCGGCGGCTACGAGCTGGCGCTGGCGACCGACTGGATCGTGATGGCCGACGACGGGAACACGTCGGTGTCCCTCCCGGAGGTGCCGCTCCTGGCCGTGCTCCCGGGCACGGGCGG
>DATAFX010000021.1:0-3811 GCA_036257195.1 Candidatus Methylomirabilota bacterium
GCGGGTCCGGCGTACGAGAAGGCGCTCCAGCTCTTCGTCGACCTGCGTGACGGGAACCTGCTGCTCAACAACTCGATCAACGGGCCCTGGGCCGAGATGGAGAAGTCGTTCTACAACGTGCGCGAGGTCGCAATGATCTACGACGGCGCGTGGTCCATCGGGGTCCAGCGGGCGACGGCTCCGGACTTCACCGCCTACGGATCCCTTCGGCTGCCGAAGGCCGCCGACGCCCGCCACGACCAGCGCAGCGTCGGCATGGCCGACCGGAACTTCGCGGTCAACGCCAAGGGGAAGCACGTCGAGGAGTCCCTCGCCTTCGTCAAGTGGCTGAGCGACAAGGAGCAGGCCCAGTTCTTCCTCGAGACGGTGCCGATCCTGCCGACGAACCCCGCGGCGCTGGCCGACCCGGCGAAGGTTCCCCCGCAGTTCAACGCGTTCGCGGCCCAGGCGGCGGGCGCCCAGCGGGTCTCGACCCCGCGCGCCCAGCGGGTCGACGAGGCGCTGACCAAGGGCGTGCAGGCGCTCTTGCTCAAGCAGAAGACGGTGGCGCAGATTCTCGAGGACGCGGACCGGGCCCAGAAAGGGTAGGCGCCGACGGGCGCTCGCGTTCCCGCCAGGGTGGGCTGGCACCCCGCGTGACACCGATCGGGCGCCGCACGCTCGCCGGCTATCTCTTCCTGTCGCCGGCGCTCGCCCTGCTCGGCCTCTTCACGCTGGCGCCCTTCGCCCAGGGGATCCTCCTCAGCTTCCAGAGCTGGGACGGCGTCGGGCTCGACACGCCCTGGGTCGGCCTGGAGAACTACCGGCGCGTCCTCGCGGACGACGTCTTCTGGGCGTCGATGCAGAATGCCCTCGCCTTCGGGCTGATCGGGTTCGTCCTCGGCAACGCGCTCTCCCTGGGCATGGCGGTGGCCGTGAGCGCGAACCCGCGGGGCGCGGTCTTCTACCGCCTCGCCTACTACTTGCCCGGCGTCTTCTCGGTGATCGTCGTCGGGATGATGTTCGCCTGGATGCTCCAGCCGACGATCGGCATCGTGAACCGGACCCTCGCGTGGATCGGCCTCGCCGCGCTCAAGCGGAACTGGCTGGCCGACCCCCTGACCGCGCTCCCGAGCGTCGCCGGCGCTTACGTCTGGTACCACTGGGGCTTCGGATTCCTGCTCTTCCTGGCCGGGCTGCAGGCGATCCCGCGCGAGCTCCACGAGGCGGCGGCGATCGACGGGGCCGACGCCTGGCGGCGCTTCCTGTTCGTCACCTGGCCGCAGCTCCGCCCGGTCACGACCATCGTCGGGATCCTCACCCTCGTCTCCGCGCTCCAGATCTTCGGCACCGTCCAGGTCCTGACCAACGGCGGGCCCGCCTACTACACCGAGGTCCCGACCCTCCGGATCTACAAGGAAGGGTTCCAGTTCAACCGGTTCGGCGTGGCCGCGGCGATGTCGGTCGTCTTCGGGGCGGTGCTCGTCGTTCTCTCGGTGATCCAGATGTGGATCGGCCGCCGCGCGGAGGCCGACTAGGTGGATCACATCCGGACTCCGGCCGCCCGGCCGCAGCCGCTCCCGCTCGCCCCGGCGGCGCGGCGCATCCTCGTGACTCTCCCCGAGCGCGCGGCGTACCACGGCCTCCTCGTCGTCGTCGCGTTCCTCTCCCTGTTCCCCATCTTCTGGCTGTTCAGCGGGTCGCTCCAGTCGGCGCCCGAGCTCTACGGCGGGGTGACCATCCTGCCGCGGACGCCCCAGTTCCGGAACTACGCGACGGCGTGGACGGAAGGCCACTTCGGGACCTTCCTCGGGAACAGCCTCCTCTACGCCTCGGTGACCGTGGCCGTGATCCTGTTCGTCGCGAGCATGGCCGGCTACGCGCTGGCCCGGATCGAGTTCCTGGGCCGCGCGGCCGTGCTCGGGCTGATCCTGGCGGTGATGATCGTGCCCCTGCCCGCCTCCTTCGTGGCGCTCTACAAGCTCCTGATCGCCCTGGGGCTCGCGAACACCCGGGTGGGATACGTTCTCGCGCTCACGGCCGGCGGGCTCCCCATCTCGATCTTCATCCTGCGGGGCTTCTTCGTCCGCCAGCCGCGGGAGCTCGAGGACGCGGCGGTCCTCGACGGCTGCTCGACGTGGGACGTGTACTGGCGGATCATGCTGCCGCTGGCCCGACCCGGTCTGGCCGCGGTGGGGATCATCCAGTTCCTGTACGTCTGGAACGAGTACCTGCTCGCGCTGGTGATGTTCAGCACCGACGCGCTGATGCCGATCCAGCGGGGCCTGACGCAGTTCGTCTCGTCGGACACGCCGGAGCAGCACATCCTGCTGGCGGCGACGGCCATGGCCGTCCTGCCCGTCATCGTGCTCTACGTGTTCGCCCAGCGCAGCATCGTCCAGGGCATCATGGAAGGCGCCGTCAGGGGCTAGGGCTCCGCACGGCGCCGCGGGAGACGATCCGTGATCTTCAACTCGCCGGAGAACGTGCGCGCCCTGACCCACCTCGCCTCGTACGAGCGCTTCGAAGACGGGCGCCCCTCGGTGCCCGACGACCTGCTAGAGCGTCTGGCGCTCGCCACCAACGACGAGGCCTGGGCGATCGTGACCCGGAAGCACGGGTACCAGTTCCCGTTCGCGGGTGCCTGGCCGGTCCATCTCCAGCCGGACCGCGTGCTGGTGGGGCGGGCAGTGACGGCGGCCTTCGTGCCGCTCAGACCCGACCTGAACGCCGCCGTCGATGCGCGCGGCCGGGCGGAGGGGCGAGTCGGGCGCCACAACGCCTGGGTCATCGAGGCGCTCCGGAAGGGCGACGTAGCCGTGGTGGACCTGTTCGGGAAGATCCGGAACGGCACCTTCATCGGCGACAACCTGGCGACGGCGATCCGGGCCCGCACGGGCACGGGCATCGTCATCGAGGGGGGCATCCGCGACCTGGCCCGCGTGCGCGAGCTGGAGGACTTTCCGGTCTACGCGCGCGGGGTGGACCCGTCGGCGATCGCGGACGTGACGCTGGTCGGCGTGAACATCCCGGTTCGTATCGGCGACGCCACCGTCCTGCCCGGCGACGTCGTGCTCGGGACGCGCGCCGGGATCACCTTCATCCCACCGCACCTGGTCCAGGAAGTCGTCGAGCACGCGGAGGACGCGCGGGCGCGGGACGTGTGGGGCAAGCGCATGCTGGAGACGGGGCGGTACCGATCGGCCCAGATCGACGTGGCGGTCTGGGCGCCCGACATCGAGGCGGACTACCAGGCCTCGCGTCGGGCCGCCGGAGCCGTCTCGTGACCGCGCCGGCCCTCCGGTACGTGCGGACCGAGCGCCGCGGCCGGATCGCCTACGTCACGCTGAACCGGCCGGAGGTGCTGAACGCGATCAACCCCGAGCTCCTGGCCGAGCTGCGGGTTGCGTTCGCCGATTTTCGCGACGATCCCGACGCCTGGGTGGCGATCCTGACCGGCGCGGGCGAGCGCGCGTTCTGCGCGGGCTGGGACCTGAAGTGGCACGCCGGCGACGAGGCCGCGTCCCGCAGCCTGCGTCCCTCGCCGAGCCCCCTGGCCGACTGCTGGAAGCCGGTCATCGCCGCCGTCAATGGGTACGCCGTGGGCGGCGGCATGGAGCTCGCGCTCGACTGCGACATCGTCGTCGCGGTGGACGAGGCACGATTCGGCGTCCCCGAGCCGCGGCGCGGGCAGATGACGGACACCGGCGCCCAGCGGCTCCCGCGGATCCTGCCGCTCAAGGTCGCCATGGGCCTGCTCCTGACGGGGAAGCTCATCGGCGCCGCGGAGGCGCATCGCATCGGGCTGGTGAACGAGGTGGTGCCGCGGGCC
>DATAFX010000041.1:0-3329 GCA_036257195.1 Candidatus Methylomirabilota bacterium
AGCATGAGCGCCACTTGGTTGACATCCTTCACGATCTGCTGGCGGGCAATGGTCTCGGCCTGGACCGCCCGGTCGAGCTTCGACTTGGCCGTCTTCAGCGCGTTCTCGCGCATGAAGCCGTCGAACACCGGCAGGGTCACCACGACGCCGACGGAGTACCCGTCGTCGGTCGTGCCCGACTCGCTCCGGGTCTTCGTCCACGCCCAGTCGTACATGGCGCCCAGCGACACCTGAGGGAAGTAGTTCCCGTAGGCGGCGCGCACGTCCGCTTCGGTCGCCTCGCGCTGCTTGACGGCGGCCTTTAGCTCGGGGTGGATCTCGCTCGCCTGGCGGATCCCGTCCTCGACCGAGACAGCGATGGGCGTGTACTCGAGCCGGTCCGCGAGCGTGATCGGGGACGCGAGGTCCAGCCCGAGGGTGGTCTTGAGCGCCACGAGCGCGGCCTCGGCACGGCTTCGCGCCATCGCGTCCATCTGTGCGACGTTAGCGAGCTCGGCCTCATCGCGGAGCAGGTAGTAGCGAGGGATTCGCCCCGCGTCGAAGAGCTCCCGACTGAGCCGGAGCCGCTCCTCCACGTCCTGCCTCAGGTCTCCGGTGACTCGGGTGTTCTCCGTCTCCCGCAAGGTCGCGATGTAGTCGAGCCGTACCTGCATGGCGGCGTCCACTCGGGTATCCTGGAGCATCTGGAGACCGGCATCCGCCCGCGCCGCGGCCGCCTTGTAGCCGTAGTAGTCCCGCCCGCCCGAGAAAAGGGCGTACATCGCCGTCACGTTGGCGTCGCGGCTCTGGTCGGCGCTGAACACCTGGAAGTTCCGGGCCATCGTGGTGCCGGCGGACGTGTAGACGTTGGGCCCCAGGTTCTGGTCGTTCAGATACCCGTTGATCGACAGCTGAGGCCAGAACGCCGCCAGGGTCTCCCGGCGCATCGAGTTCATCGTTCGGGCGTCGGTGTCCGCCGCCCTCACCCGAAGGTTCTTCTCGAGCGCCAGGTTCACCGCCTGCTCCATGGTCAATGGCCCCTCGACGCGGGGGAGCGACGGCGGCTGGGCCGTGACGTTTCCCGCCGCCAGCAGGAGACCACCTCCGACCACAATCCCCATCCACACCAGTCGTCGGACCCGTTCCGTTTCAGTGGGTGCCATGCGCGCCTCCCTCGCCCTTGGCGGGTTCCTCGGGTTTCGCCGGCGCACCAGTACTCGGCTTGGGCGTCGCCGACTCGCTCGTGCCCGGCATGCCGCCCGGTGCGGCCGGCGCCGGAGGCGCTGTCTTCTTGACGCCCGACACGTCGGTCACCCGAGCGCCGGCATACAGCCCCTCGTGGCCCTGCGCGACCACCCGCTCGGTCCCGCCGAGGCCCTTCACGATCTCCACGAGATCGGGGTTCTCGAGCCCCGTCGTCACCTCGCGTGGCTGCACCTGGTCCCCTTCGAGCACCCACACGCGAGTCGTCCCGCCCATGCGGGCCACGGCCCTCCGAGGAACGGTGAGTGCGTCGACCCGCTCGCCCGTCACGAACTGCATCGTCACGTACTGTCCAGGCAGGAGCCGTCGCGCCGGGTTCTCGACGACCGCTTCCACGACGGCGGTCCGCGGCCCCTGGTCGACGAAGGGGAAGACCGAGGTCACCCGGGCGGTGATCGGCGCCGGCTCGGGACCCGTCGTGGTCACGGTGACCGGGGATCCCACCCGGATCGACGGCAGATCCTTCTCGCCGACGTTCGCCTGGAGCCGGACCCGGTCGATCTGCGCGATCTTGAGGATCGCCATGCCGGGCTGCACCAGGACTCCCGGCGCGACGAGTCGCTTCACGACGTAGCCAGCGCTGGGCGCCAGGATGTTGATGTAGTCCCGGACCACCTCGGCCGTCCGGAGCTGGGCCTGGCTCTGCCCGGCCATGGCGGCCATCGCGTCGCGCTTCCGGCGGGCACTGGCCTCCATCGCGCCCGCCTGCTCGAGTCGCGCCCGGGCCGCCTCGGCCTTGGCCTGGGCCGAGAGGACCATGGCCCGGGCCTGGTTCACCTTGGCCCGGGCGGCCTGCTCCTTGGCCCGCGTCGCGGCGGCCATCGAACGGGCGCTCTCGACGTCCTGCCGAGAGACGGCGCCGACCCGAAACAGCTGCTCCTCCCGCGCGAGCAGCGGCTCCTGGTAGCTGGCCTCCGCCTCCACCATGGCGAGCTCCCGCTCCATCTGAACCACGCCTTCACGCGCCGCGGCCAGGTCTGCGACCGTCATCGCCACCTCCCGCTCCATCTGCGTTACTACGTGGCTCGCCGCGACGACGTCGGCCTCCATCTGTGCGACGTTGGCCTCCGCGGCCGTCGTGGCGGCGGTCGCCTCGCGGACCCGAGAGCTGAGCTCCACGTCGTCGAGCCGTGCCACGATCTGGCCCGGCCGCACGGCATCCCCCGGGTAGACTGGCATCTCGACGATCCGTCCGGTCACCCGCGGGTAGATGTCCTCCTCGGCGAACGGTGCCACGCTGCCGGTGTAGACCACGGTTCCCGTGACCCGGCGCCGCTCGACGGGCGCGAGCGTCACAGGGAAGGCCGCATTCCCCGCACTCACCCGCATGGTCATGTCCATCGTCGGCCGACGGGCGATGACGTTCGCGTAGTACGCCCACCCGGCCGCGGCCCCTACCATCACGAGTGCCCCCATCCGAAGCCACATCCGTGCGCGCGGATCCTCCCGACGCTCCCCTCGACCCTCGGCGGACTCGGGAACGCGCGCGGTCGCGGCCGGCCCCTGTTCACGGTCGTTGGTGGTCATGAGCGCTCTCCATCGCGTCTCTCTCCGGAGTGTCTGTTCGCCGCTTCGTCGCCGTGAGGATCCCCCTGCCGGCCTCGCCGTGACTGCGGCGGGGCTCCCTCAACGTGGTGCTCAGCTCCCGCAGCCTGGCCGAGCGCCAATCGGGGCTCGTGCCCGAACCTCGCCGGCCCCTGGCTCATGAACTGAGCGAAACCGGCCGTCTCGGTGTGGGTCCCCGCTTCTGCCGGGATCAGGTAGCGAGTAGTCATCCGTGCGAGTCCCGTCGGGCACGTCGCCACCCCACGACACGCCGCATCGCGGTCGCGAGGTCATCGGTGTACGTGTGCAGCACCGGCACGACGAAGAGGGCCAGCACCGTGCCCATCGTCAGCCCGCCGATCGTCACAGTAGCCAACGGCGCGTACGCGTCGATGCCTGTCCGCGGAAAGAAGGCCACCGGAATCAGCACCACGATGCTGATGAGCGACGTCATGAGGATCGGTCGCAGCCGGATGGGCGCGGCCGTCAGGATGGCTTCGTCCCGCGCCATTCCGTCCGCGCGCAGCCGGAGCACGAGGTCG
>DATAFX010000048.1:0-7554 GCA_036257195.1 Candidatus Methylomirabilota bacterium
ACCAGCTCGCCGGCGACCGTGGCGTGAGGTAGCCGCGCGACCTCCGGTGCCCAGTCCCGGTCGTTGGACGGCTCGATCGTACGCCAGTACACGACGAGCCCGAAGAACGCCACGGCAAAGGCCGCGAGGGCCGCTCCACGGCGCCGGCCCGCACCGATCGATCCGAGCGCCAGGAGCGCGAAGAACGCGTTCGCCGCCGTGACGGAGTGTCGCAGCCACGTCGGCGAGATATCCGAGTAGTCGAGCGCCAGGGTCCCCCAAAGGCCGACGGCGGCCACGATGAGGGCCACGGCCCCCCAGCCGAGGACGCGGGCGACCGCCGCGATCACGGTACGAGACGCCCGGGTTCGGCGGCCCGAAAGCGGGGCGCCCTCACCACGCGCTGGCGGGCCCGGCGTCCTGGAGGTGCTGGAGCAGGATCCGCCGGATCTCCTCGATGGCCTCGGGATTCCCCTGCACCGAGTGGCCGGACTCCACGATCAGCTCCGAGACCGTCCCGTCCAGATGGGCGCTCCGGTAGCCGACGACGCCGTCGGTGCCGTCCGCGAGCGAGCCGCGGCCCTTGACGGCAATGATCGAGTGCGCCTTCACCCCGGGAGCGATGGGCAGCTCCGCGAGCGTCTGGATCGCCGGGTTTCCCGGGCTCATGTTGTCGACGCTCCGCGGAAGACCCTGCCGGAGTCTCAGCCGCAGCAGGGGGTCCTCGCTCCCCGTCAGGACCTCTCCGGTGATCCTCAGCAGGTTCGGCGGCAGGGTGAGCGCCCAGTCGACAAGCCAGCGGAATCGTCCGACCAGGAGCGCGGCGACGCTGCTGCCCCGGTGCGGGGTCGCCAGGAAGATGACACGATCGACCGAGGGGAGTGGCGTCATGAACATCGAGCGGCGCAGGATCGCGCGGGTCTCGTCGGAGACCCGGAGCTCGTCGAAAGGCGTCTCGCTGGCGTTGTCCCAGAACCGAGTCCCGCTGTCGACGACCATCAACCGCGCCAGCAGCCCGCCCTGGCTGTGGCCGATCAGGACCGTGCGGCGGAGGGCTCCGTCCGTCCGTTGCGGATCCACCTCGGCCATGGTCTTCGTGAGCGCCTCGTGGAGGAGACCGGCCGAGTACAGGAGGGGATTGCCGGTGTTGTAGGCGAAGAGCCAGATCTGGACGCGGGGCGCGATGCGGGGGTCGGCGTCAAGCTCGTTGACGAGATCCGCCCAGCGCGCGGGACTCGAGGCGGTCCCGTGGATCAGCACCACCGGCACGCGCCCCGGCCGGTACGGGGACAGGGTGTACAGGCGGCCGCCGCCGCCCTCGAAGTAGTTCCCACGGAAGAAGCCTCGGATCTCGGACTCCCAGACGGGCGAGTTGTTGAGCGTGTAGGCGAGCGCGACGCTCGCCTCGAACTCGAGGGGAACCTCGCGCCCCTCCACGGTGATCCGGGTGGCGCTGTCCTTCGTCTTCAGCTCGAGGGTCCCTCGCAGCTCTCCGGTCGCGAGCCTCTCCCGGGCGTGATCCAGGCGCAGAAAGATCGTCACCGGAACCCTCAGACTGGGCGGCACAAGGCTGTCCTCGCGCGCGACGTCCTCGGTCGGAGCCAGACCCGCCACCAGGGGGGCCCCGAGCCCCGCCTCCCGGTAGCGGTTCCGCAGCCCCCGGACCGCCACGTGAGCGGCCGGAAGGAAATGCTCGAGGCGACGCCCCGCCCAGACGGGTGTACCGCCCGGGAAGTCGATGGCGAGTCGCCCAAAGGGCAGGAGGTGCTCGCCGGAGGCGACGACGACCTCCCTGCCGTCCGGCGCCATCAGCCCCTCGGTCAGCGCGCGATTGTAGAGGTCGGCCGCAAGCCGCGTCCGCGGGTCGAGCGGGTCGGGGGCTGGCTGGTCCTGGCCGCGGAAGAGGAACGCGTAGGCGTAGACGGCCGCCGCCAGGTAGTAGGGCCGCGCGCGGGCCTGCTCCGCGTGGAGATAGGAGAGCTCGGCGAGGGCGAAGAGCCGGTTCTCCCCGCCCTCGGTGTCGAGGCTCGCGTGGAGCTCGGCGAGGGCGGCGCCGGGCTCCCTCGCGAACCGTTCGCGCAGGTTGAAGCGCTGGAGCACTTGGTCGGAGAATTGGCTCGGGGCTCCGACGACGAGCGCGTTGGCGGTCACCTCGCGCTGGAAGGCCTCCGGCGCGATCGGATCGACGCCGACTGGCGTGGCGCACGCCGTCGCAAACAGGAGGCTGGCGGCCAGGAGAAGCGACCGGATCAGACGGCTGGAGGCCGGCGGACCCGGCCAGGAACCGACCGTGGGGCGGTGGGTCTCCGTCTCCATTCCGGCCGTCGCGCTACCGGAGAGCGGCCTCGATGTCCTTCCTGAGGCCGGGATCCTCCGGCTTGACCCCGCTCTTGTAGAACTTCACGACACGGCCGTCCTTCCCGATCAGGTACTTGGCGAAGTTCCAGCTCGGCAGCTCGCCGGCCTGCTTCTGGAGGTTCGCGTACAGGGGCGACTGGCCGGCTCCGGCCTTGGTGACGACCTTCTCGAACAACGGGAAGCTGACGTCGTAGTTCAGGGAGCAGAACTGTCGGATCTCGGCGGCCGTGCCCGGCTCCTGGCCGCCGAAGTCGTTGCTCGGGAACCCCAGGACGACGAAGCCCTTGCCCTTAAGCTCCCCGTAGAGCTTCTCCAGGCCCGTGTACTGGGGCGTGTACCCGCACTGGCTCGCCACGTTGACGACCAGGGCGACCTTGCCCGCGTAGGCCTTGAGGTCGACTGGCTGGCCCTCCAGGGTCTTGGTCGTGAACCGATAGAACGAGTCCGGCGCCAACGGCGTCTCCTTTGATCCGGTTGCGCGGCCGGTCTCCTGGGCCTCCGCGACGAGCGCGAGAGCCATCAGGGACGCCACCGCGATGAGCGCTGGGGACATGAGGGATCTCCTTGCGCGGCCCGAGGCTGCTCCGCGCGGCCGCCCGAGCCGGGACGTCACATCGAGCCTAACCCGGCCACCCGGCGCGCCGGAAGCACGCTCCCGCGCGCCGAGGCGTGTCACTCGTCCTCGTCGGCCGTCTCGGGCGAGGAGTCGCCGTTCAGCTTCCGGTACAAGGACGCCAGGCTGATCCCGAGCAGACGGGCCGCCTCGCGCTTGTCGAACTGAGCCCGTTCGAGCACGTCGAGGACGTGTTGGCGGGAGAAGAGCCGGACCGCCTCGCGGAGATCCGTCGGCGGCGAGGTCGCCGAACCAGCCGGCAGCTCGTGGGCGACGTGGCGGAGGCCGATCAGGTCACCTTCGCCCAGGATCATGGCCTGCTCCAGGACGTGCTCGAGCTCCCGCACGTTGCCCGGCCAGCCGTGACGCATGAGTGCGCGCAGCGCTTCGGGCTCGACCCCCGCGAACCGACGGTGCAACTTGGCGTTGAGTCGCCGCAGGAGATGCTCCACGAGGAGCGGGATATCCTCTCGGCGCTCGCGCAGCGGAGGCAACGTCACGTGCACGACGTTGAGCCGATAGAAGAGATCGGCCCGGAACCGTCCGGCGTCGATCTCGCCAGCCAAGTCACGGTTGGTGCTCGCGACGATGCGCACGTCGACGGGCTGGGGTCGGGTGGCGCCAACGGCCCACACCTGCTTCTCCTCGATGACGCGCAGCAGCTTCACCTGGAGGGAGACCGGCAGCTCGGCGATCTCGTCGAGGAACAGCGTGCCACCGTGAGCGGCGGTGAACAGGCCCGGGTTCGCCTGCACCGCGCTCGTGAAGGCGCCTCGCACGTGGCCGAAGAGCTGGCTTTCGAGCAGCGAATCGGGGATCGCGCCGCAGTTCACCGGCACGAGGCGCCGGTGTCGGCGAGGACTCGCCGCATGGACGGCCCGGGCGACCAGTTCTTTCCCCGTGCCGCTCTCGCCGGTGATCAGCACATTGCTGGGGGCGGACGCGCAGCGGGCGATCTGCTCCCGTACCAGGCGCAGCGCGCCGCTCGCGCCCACGAGCAGCTCCTCGCTCCGGAACGGGGGTCGGAGGTCGGGCGGGCGCGCGGCTTCCGGGCGCGGCGGCCGGCGCCGCAGCAGGCGCCGCACGCAGTGCGCGAGGTCGTGCAGCACGAACGGCTTCTGCAGGTAGTCGCCGGCGCCCTTGCGCAGGGCCTCGATGGCCATCTCGACGGTCGCATGCCCGGTGATGATGATCACCGCGGCTCCCGGGTTGATCACGCGGGACCGCTCGAGTAGCTCCAGTCCGCTGACGCCCGGCATGATGACGTCGGTGACGATGACGTCGAACTCCTGCTGCTCGATCTGAGTCAGCGCTTCCTCGCCGCTTCCGGCGGTGGCGACGCGGTAGCCCTCGCCCTCGAGGAAGAGGCCGAGGGTGTCCTGCGTCGTGAACTCGTCGTCTACCACCAGGATCGAGGCCGCCACCACATCACCTCACCGGCGGGCGGGCTCCCAGCCCGCCGACCCGTGTCGTGTCGCTCCCCGACGGACTCACACGCGGCGCTCGTCGACGGAGGGGTGCACGTGGAACTGCATGCTCGGGGACACCATCATGGCCACACTCTGCCGAGAGTAACGCGCTCGGCGGGGACCCACAAGGTCGAAATCTAGCCGATTTAATGAAACGAGCGATGCCTCGGCCGGGTTCCATTCTCACCGCTGAGAATCCTCGGGTACCGTCGCCGCCCACAGCACGTTGCTCGCCCAGCCTCCGGTCCGTCCTGAGACGCGGTAAGATCTTCGTGGCGCGGGCTGGCGGCCCGCGCGACGTCGAAAGCCGGGGGGCCGATGCCTCGACCGTTCACGCTCGTCTTGGTCATGGCGCTTGCGGCGGCGCCGTCGACCGCCCGTCCCAACGGCGACGGCACGGGGGCGGGACCTCCGACCGTGTTCGAGCGCTTCATCCTGTCGGCCTGCTCGCCCTGTGTCAGGGAAACGTACCCGATCGCCACCTTGCCGGTCGCGTCGATCCCGCTGCCGGGATTCCCGCGGGCGGTGGCCGCGAGCGGGGCGCGGCCGGGCGAGATCGCGATCGAGATCCTGCGCGCCCATCAGCCCGGCCGGGCCGACTGGAAGTCCTTGGCGCTCCGGGTCACCCTGTCCGTCACGACCGGCGCCGGTGGCGACCTGTTCCGACTCGGCACGGGGCTCCTCGACGGGGCCGACGTGCGGACGCTCGCCCAGGCCGTCGGTGAGATGGCCCGGATCGGCACGGCGCCCCAGGGGGAGCCGCGTGCGGACACCCTCGACGTGGACTTCCACGGCGGCACGCTCCGCGTGGGTGTGCTGCACATCCGCGGGGACGCCGTCGGCTACGTCCAGACGGGCGACCTCCCGATCCTTTTGCAGCGGGCAGTCTGGGAGGTGCCCACGACGCTCTACGTGCCGGTGAAGGATCTACCGGCCTTGGCGACCGCCCTCGGGCAGGCCGCGGCCAGGATCGAGCAGGCGCGAGGGAACTGAGCCGGAGTGAGGAGGCACGGCGTGACGCGATGGCTGGCCCGCTCGACGGCGCTCCCGGTCGTGCTAATCCTCCTTGCGACAGGGATCGCTCTCGCGGAGTCGCGCCTCTTCGACCTCGCCCTCAAGGACGGTCGTCTGGCGGAGAGCCAGCGGCTCCTTCGGGTCCAGCAGGGCGACGAGGTCACCCTCAAGTGGACGACCGATCGGCCGTTCACGCTCCATGTCCACGGCTACGACCTCGAGGCGAAGCTCGTGCCCCAGACGGCGGTCGAGCTGCGCTTCACCGCCCGCGCCACCGGGCGCTTCCCGCTGGAAATCCATGGGCCCGGCACGGAGCGCACGGTCGGCCATCTCGAGGTTCATCCCCGCTGACCCGTCCGCGCGCTGAATCTCGATGACCGTCGGCCGCCGCCTTCTGGCGCGGGGAGGCGCGATCCTCCTGACGCTGGCCCCGGGGGACGCCCTCGCTCACGGCTTCGGCCAGCGTTACGACCTGCCGGTTCCCCTTTGGCTCTGGGCCGCGGCGGCGGCGGCGGCGGTCGCGCTATCCTTCGCCATCATCGGGCTCTTCGTCAAGGCGAGCCCAGGCGTGCGCGGGTACTGGCGGCTCAACCTGCTGCGCTCGCCCCTGGGGCGCGCCCTGGCCAGCGCCCCGGTCCGGTTCGCCACTCGGCTGCTCTCGGTCGGGCTGCTTGCCCTGGTCCTGGTCGCGAGCCTCGCCGGCGACCAGAGCCCCACCCGCAACATCGCCCCGACCTTCATCTGGGTCGCGTGGTGGGTGGGGTTCGCGTACCTCTCGGCGCTCGTCGGGAACCTCTGGGCGGTGGTCAATCCCTGGGCCGCGATCTTCGGCTGGGCCGAGGCGCTCCTCGGGTCACGGCGGCCGGCACGCCGCAACCCGGCGGAGCTCGGCGTCTGGCCGGCGGTGGGCCTCTTCGCCGCGTTCGCGTGGGTCGAGCTGATCTACACGGGCCGGAGCATCCCCGCCCAGCTCGGACGCCTGACGGTCGTCTACTCCGCCCTCACCTGGACGGGCATGGCTCTCTTCGGGCGGGCCACGTGGCTGCGTCACGGCGACCCGTTCGCGACGGCTTTCGGCGTCCTCGCTCGGTTCGCGCCGACGGAGATCCGCGTCACGAGCCGCGAGGCCTGTCAACGATGCGAGCTCCCCTGCGCGGGGCCGGACGGCGCCTGCCAGGACTGCGGGGAGTGCTTCGACCGCGCCGCCCCCGCCCGGCGCGAGTGGAACGTGCGGCCGTTCGCGGCTGGGCTCACCAACACGAGGGACGTCTCGTCGTCGATGGTGGTGTTCGTCCTCCTCCTGCTCTCGACCGTGACCTTCGACGGATTCACCGCCACCCCGGCGTGGGCGGGCCTGGAGGGCGCCCTGTACACGGCGCTGGCGCCGCTCGGCGACGCGCGGCTCACGGTCATCGGCACGCTGGGGCTCGTGGCCTTTCCCCTCCTCTTCGTGCTGGTGTACATCGCGTTCGCGCGGTGGATGGCGTGGATGGGCGACGACCAGCTCACGACCGGCACGGTGGCCCGTCTCTTCGTGCTCTCGCTGGTCCCGATCGCGATCGCCTACCATCTCGCTCACTACTTCACGTATCTCCTGATCCAGGGCCAGCTGCTGATCCGGCTCGCGTCCGATCCGCTCGGATTCGGCTGGAATTTCTTCGGCACTGCGCGGTTCCGGCCCGACATCGGGATCGTGGGGGCCCGCGCCGTCTGGTACACGGCCGTCGCCGCCATCGTCCTCGGCCACGTCATCGCGGTGTACGTCGCCCATGTCGTCGCTCTCCGCGAGTTCCGGGACCGCCGGGCGGCGCTGCGCAGCCAGGTGCCGATGCTCGTGCTCATGGTGGGCTACACGATCGTGAGCCTCTGGATCATCGCCCAGCCCATCGTCGAGTCGAGATAGTCCCCCGAGGCCACCGCGCCGCCCGATCGCGGACGCCCGAGCGGCCCCGCGCTCGAGGGGCGATGGCCGAACGAAGAAGTCGGAGTAGAGATGACGATTGCTCGTAACCCCCTCCACGGATCCCAGCGTGCGGGGCTACCGCACTGGGCTCTTGCCTCAGGTGACAACGCCAAGTCGCCTCAGGGGATAGGGATGGGTCACACGTGGAGGGGGCAGCC
>DATAFX010000050.1:0-5955 GCA_036257195.1 Candidatus Methylomirabilota bacterium
CGGCACGACCGAGTCCAAGTGGGGGCTGGGATACCGCCAGCTCCGCGAGATCAATCCCCGGCTGATCTACGTCGCCAACACCGGGTTCGGCCAGTGGGGGCCCTTCGCCGAGGGGTGCGCGTCCTATGACGGGCTCGCGCAGGCCGTCTCCGGTCTCACGGCCATCTCGGGATTCGAGGGCGTGCTGCCGATCAAGTCGGGCAACTACCTGGGGGATTGGTTCGGCGCCTGTCTCGCCGCGATGGGGGCGCTGGCCGCCCTCCGCTGGCGCGACCGGACGGGCGAGGGGCAGTTCGTCGAGATGGCGCAGTGCGAGGCCCTCGTCCGCGCGCTGGACTGGACGTGGCTCTACGCGGGCCTGACGGGGCGCGATCGGCTGAGGGCCGGCAACCGCGACCCGGTCTTCGTGCCGTCGGGACTGTACCGGTGCCTGGACGGCCACGTCGCCATCGTCGCCGGGACCGACGTGGAGTTCCGGGGTCTCGGCGAGGCGATCGGGCGCCCCGACCTCGCCACCGATGCGCGCTTTGCCACGAGCGGGTCGCGCCGCCGACCCGAGCACGCCGATGCGCTCGACGCCCTCATCGGGGCATGGTGCAGGACCCGCGCGCGCGCCGACGTCGAGGCGGCGGCGCGGCGCCACGGTTTCGCGGCGGCGCCCGTGATGAGCGCCCGCGACCAGTATGAGGACCCCCACTTCCGGGCGCGGGGAAGCGTCGAAGAGCTGGACGACCGGATCTACGGGCGGATCGTGGACTATGGCCCGGCCCCGCAGCTCTCCGCCACGCCCGCGCGGCACAAGTGGGCAGGGCGACCAGTCGGCTGGCACAACCGGCACGTGCTGAGCGGGATCCTGGGCCTTCCGGACGAGGAGATCGCGGACCTCGAGCGGCGAGGGATCGTCGGGCGCTGGAGCGACCGGCGGGGCGCCAAGCCGCCCGATGACTGGACGGGAGAGGACTCCCGGTGACCGGGCCGCCCGGCGAGCGCCAGGTCCGGTGGGCCGACTGGGCGCGCGCGGCCGAGGACCCGCGTCGGGCGGCCGAGAAGCCGGAGGCCCTCGACGGCCTGCTCGTGCTGGACTGCGCGGTCGAGCACTACGGCGGCCACATCCTCGGCGGGTTCCTGGGGGAGCTCGGGGCCGAGGTCGTGAAGCTCGAGCCGCCCGGCGGGGACCCCGCCCGCGCCTGGGGCCCGGCGGACGCGCGCGTGCAGGGCGAGGGGCTCGCGTACCTGGCGGAGGGGCGGAACCGCCAGTACGCGACCTTGGATCTCACGTCGGTTGAGGGCCAGGCGCTCTTCCGCGAGCTTGCGACCCTAGCCGACGTCGTCATCGAGGGCTTTCCGCCGGGACAGATGGACGCCTGGGGAATCGGCTACCGGCAACTCGAGCCGCTGAACCCACGGCTCGTCTACGTAGCCCTCTCGGCGCACGGCCAGTTCGGTCCGCGGGCCGAGGGCAGCAGCCGGGAGTACGACCTGATCGACCAGGCGCTCTCGGGCCTCGCCTACATCACCGGCGAGCCCGGCGATGCTGGGCCGGAGGGTGGGCCGACCCGAGTCGGGAGCTGGATCAGCGCCTATGCCCAGGCGGCGTGGGGCGGTGTCGCCACGCTGGCCGCGCTCCACTGGCGGGAGTCGTCCGAGCGCGGCCAGATGATCGACGTATCCGGATCCGAAGCCCTCATGCGCTATCTCGAGTACACGCTCCTGCTCTACCACGTGAGCCGTGAGGTGCGGGAGCGTCTCGGAGGAATGGACATCGCGGTGTCGGTGTACACGTTCACACCCGTGAAGGACGGCTGGGCATTCATCGCCGGGTACACCGATCCTAACTTCGGCGCGATTTGCCGGATCATGGGGCGCCCCGAGCTCACACAAGATCCCCGCTTCCGGACCACCCTCGACCGGACGCAGCCGGACAATCGCGCGGCGCTGCGGGACGAGATCGCGCGATGGTCGATCGACTACACGGCGAGCGAGATCCTGGCGAAGGTGCTGGCAGACCCGGGACCGGGTACCGTCGTGTTCGGGCCCGTGAATCGCCCAACCCAGACGCTCGGCGAGGAGCACTGGTGGGATCGCGGCTGCTTCGCCTGCCTCGACGACGCCGTGTACGGGGCCCTCACGCTTGCGGCGCCGGCATGGCGGATGACGCGCACGCCGCCCCGCCTGAAGATTCCGGGCCGGCCGGCCGGCTTCCACACCGCCGACGTGTTCGCCCGGCACCTCGGGATCGGGTCGGCGGGGCTGGCCGAGCTCAAGGCCCGCGGTATCATCTAGAGGCTCTCCGCCACCGAGAGCTCCCGGCTCCGGCGCCGCGGGGCTCCGGACGAGGCTCCATCGAGGAGGATCCACCAATGCAGGGGACGACAAATGCGGCGGATGCGGTGGGGGCGCTCGCCGCCGAATGGACGCGCGCCTTGACGCGGGCCGCGCGGGCGCTCGAGATGGCCACCGGGCCCGAGCCCGCGATCGGGCTCACGCCGAAAGAGGTGGTCTACCGACGGAACAAGGCCCGCCTCTACCGCTACGAGTCGCCCCGCACCCGCGCGGTGCCCGTCCTGTTCGTGCCGAACCTCGGCATCAGCCGGCCCTCGATCTTCGACCTCCAACCCGGCTCGTCCTTTGTCGAGCACATGTGCCGCCTGGGGTACGACTTTTACCTCCTCGACTGGGGAGTCTACGGCGAGGAGGACAACGGCTTGACCGTGGACGAGTGCGTCACCCGGCTCCTCCCGCGCGTCGTGCGCCGGGTGCTGGAAACGTCGGGCGCGGACGGGCTGGCCGTGATCGGCTACTGCATGGGCGCGCCCCTCTCCGTGTCGTTCGTCGCTCAGCATCCCGAGGTGCCGGTCCGCGCGTACGTCAACATGGCCGGGCCCATCGACTTCGCCCAGGCCGGGCTCTTCGCGCTCTGGCTGGACAAGCGGTTCTACGACGTGGACCGCGTCGTCGACACGGTGGGGGCGATTCCCGCCGACTGGGTGAAGCTGGGCTTCAAGCTCCTCCGCCCGACCATGGACGTCACCACCGCGCTCAACCTCTGGTGGAACCTCGACAACCCCCGCTACGTCCAGGGCTATCAGGCGCTCTCCCGCTGGGCGAACGAGTACGTCCCGTTCCCGGCCGAGTTCTTCCGGCAGTGGGTCAAGGAGTTCTACCAGGAGAACCGACTGGTGCAGGGAACGCTTCGGCTGGGCGGGCAGCCGGTCGAACTGGGACAGGTCCGGTGCCCGCTGCTGGTGGTCGGGGCCAAGGAGGACTACATCGCGCCTCCCGGGTGCGTGCGCGCCCTCGTCGACCACGCGGGCGGCACCGACAAGACCTACGTCGAGCTCCCCGGGGGCCACATCTCCCTGATCGCCGGGCGATCCGCCTCCGTTCACTGCTGGCCGCGGGTGTCGGACTGGCTGGCCGCCCGCCTCGCCTAGCGCCGGAGTGCGCACGACGCAACGCTTCTTTGCCATGACGCGCCGTGGCATACTCGGAGGGCGCCCATGACGACCCAGCACCCGGCCCAGGACGCGTTCGAGCTCTGGAAGAAGGCCCTCGAGGACGGCACCCAGGCATGGGTCCGCGCACTCGGCGGGGCCCCGACGCCGCAGCCGGCCCCGCCAGGGACCCACGACTTCGGCCAGTTCTGGCGCCCCATCCTGACTCAGGGGATGGAGATCTGGCAGAAGGCGGCCGCCCAGGGAGGCGTGAGCCCGGAGTTCGCGCAGCAATGGAAGACGTTCCTGGACCAGTGGATCGACGTCTGGTCGAAGACGCTCGGCCAGGCGATGGCCACCGAGGGGTTCGCCCAGGCGCTCGGCCGGTATCTCGATCAGACGCTCGCTGCCCAGGCTCCGCTCCGCAAGGGCATGGAGCAGTACACGGACCAGGCGCTCCGCACGCTCGGCTTCCCGTCGCGCGGCCAGGTGGTCGGCCTGGCCTCCCAGCTGGTCGCCCTAGAGGAGCGGATGGAGGGCCTCGAGGATCGACTCGACGAGATCAGACGGCTGCTCGGGCCGACGACGCCGGCCTCCGGTGAGCCTGGGGGCGCCCCAGAGCGCCGCGCCTCCGGGACCCGCCGGGGGACCCGGTCTCCCGGAAGACCGCCAACCCACTCTCAGGAGGCGCGATGACCGGACTCACGATGGAGGACCTGGCCGTGAGCGACGTGGCGGAGGCGAGCTACACCGTCACCGCCGCCACCATCCGGGAGTTCGTGACGGCGAGCGGTGACGACAACCCGATCCACTCGGACGCGGCCTTCGCCGCCGGCAGCCGCTTCGGCCGGGTCATCGCCCCCGGCATGCTGACCGGGAGCTTCGTCTCGGGCGTGATCGGCACGCGCCTTCCGGGGCCGGGCACCATCTACCTCTCCCAGAGCTTTCGGTTCCTCCATCCGGTCTACGTCGGTGACCGGGTGACGGTCCGGGTCGAGGTGGTGGAGCGGGTCCCGGAGCGGAATCGCCTCCGCCTTCGCACGACCTGTGTCAACCAGGACGGGACGCTGCTCCTCGAGGGCGAGGCGTGGGTGCTGCCGTCGGCGACGCGCATCGAGTACCGGGCGGCGCGGCCGGCGCGCCAGTCGCCCTCCGTGACCTTCCTGCCGGCGGCGTTGGCCGCCGAGATGATGTCGCTCTGGATGACGAGCGGCCTCACGCTGGCGAGCCAAGCCTTCGGGCTGGCCGCAGCCTCGTCGTTCCCCGTGCCCGCCTCGCGAGGGGCCGCCCCCCCGGAGCCGGATCCCGTCCGACCCTAGGAGTCCACCGGGCGCGGCGACCGCCCCGGGCCATTGATCGGGCGGGGAGTCCCGCTAGCTCATCAAGAGGCCGCCGTTCAGAGAGAGCTCCTCGCCGGTAATATAGTCACCGTCCGAGGAGACGAGGTAGATCACCGCCCGCGCCACTTCCTCGGCCTTCCCGAACCGCTTGAGCGGGATCTGGTCGAGCAGGCGCTGGCGGACCTTCTCCGGAATCGACTCCACCATCTCGGTCTCGACGAAGCCGGGCGCCAGCGCGTTGACCGTGATGCCCTTGGAGGCGAACTCCTTGGCCAGAGACTTGGTCATGGCGGACACGCCGGCCTTGGACGCCGCGTAGTTGGCCTGGCCAAAGTTTCCGATCTGGCCGATGACCGAGGTGATGTTGACGATCCGCCCGTAACCCTGCTTGAGCATGCTGTCGATGAAGACCTTGGTGCAGTTGAAGACGCCATCCAGGTTGATGGCGAGGACTTTGCGCCAGGCGGCGTGATCCATCTTGACGAAGGACTTGTCGCTGTTGATCCCGGCGTTATTGACGAGGATGTCCAGCTTGCCGAAGGCGCCGAGCACGTCCTGGGCCATACGGAAGGTGTCCGGGAAATCGCTCACGTCCGCCCGCACGGCGAGGCCCCGCCGGCCGCGTTTCTCGATCTCGTCCACGACCGACTGGGCGGCTGCCTCGCTTGCCATGTAGTTGACGGCGACGTCGGCACCCTCATCGGCCAGCGCCAGCGCGATCGCGCGGCCGATGCCCCGCGAGGCCCCGGTCACGACCGCCTTCCGCCCTTCGAGCTTCATGGTGGCTCCTTCCTCGTCGCGCCCGTGCATGCCGCAGGCGCCGAACGTCCCTCCAGGGGTAGCACGGGGGCTCGGGGCGATCAATCTGACCCCGGCTTGGCCGTGGGCGATCCTGGCCGGCGTGGTCGTGGGGAGGCGCTGTGGCGGGGCGCCCGTGATGCCTCAGAAGTAGGTGTTACCGAACGGTGGGGGCGGTGCCTCAAAAGGGTGTTACCCATGGGCGGTCTCCTGTCGAGAGGACCGAGTATCGGCGAGCTTCCAGAGCACGTCCAGGGTGCGCGGAATGTCTCGGGCCAAGGCGATGGGATCGAGGGCGTGGAACTGCGCGGCCAGGGCCTGCCGCTGCTCGAGGGTGAGCGCGCCGGCGGCGAGGACCCGCTGATACGGGGTCTGCGCGGCAT
>DATAFX010000099.1:0-6035 GCA_036257195.1 Candidatus Methylomirabilota bacterium
CGGGCGCCGCGCGGAGGAACAGGTAGTCGTGGGCGCGAACAGGCACCCCGGCGATCCGCGCGAGAAGTGCGTTGAGGCGTGTCCCGTGCGTCACCCGCCGCAACGCCGACCCCTCGCTGACCGACTTCCAGAAAGCGCCCAGGTCGCTGACCGTCTCGGCCCGGCGGCTCTCGCCGGTGGCGATACCCTCCGCGGCCGGGGGTCGGATCTCGCCCACCTGGACGAGCCGCTCGAAGACCTCGGTTCGGGCGGCCCGCACGTCGCCGGCGTCCAGCGCCCCGCGCAAGAACACGTAGCCGTCGTCGGCGAGGCGCCGCGCGAGCACCGTCGGATCGGCGGCGCCGGGGCTGCTGTCCCGGAATTCGCCGACCCGGTGGTCGGGGAGGGCTCGTCCCTGCGTCCAGCACGCTCGGGGCGCGAGGCTCGGTGCACTGCTCTGGGCTGACCCGGACGTGGCCACACTCGCCTCCTCAGGATGGCTTCGTCGGCGTCCGCGGCGGCTCACGGGCCCGGGCCGCTCGACGCCGCCCAAGGGTATCATGGCACCGATGCGCCGATTGGGGCGTCGGTTCGGGCCTGTCCTGCTTTGCGCCTCCCAATCGTCGCCGGCTGCTCGGCCACGCGACCGAAGTGGCTCCAGAAGGAGGACGAGGCCTGCTTCCCGCATCGCGACTTCACGGAGGAGATCCCGCCGATGTACGAGGGCGATCCCGTCCACGACCCCTGCTGGCGGTACCGCGGGGGGCGCGGCGGCTTCTGACCAGACCTTGATTCCGGGAGGGGTGGCGACATGACTCGCAGCTGGCCGATGGCTTTCGGCGTTCTCGCGTGTGCCCTGGCGGCATGCTCCGCGCAACCCGCCGCCCACCACCACGCCGGGACGGCCGCGCCGGTGCCCCCGATGCTCCTGGACGGCCTCGGACAGCACCATCAAACCGTCTCGACCGCCTCGCGCGAGGCCCAGGCGTACTTCGACCAGGGCCTGCGCCTCGTGTACGCGTTCAACCACCTCGAGGCGGAGCGGGCGTTCCGCGAGGCAACCCGCCTCGATCCGGCGTGCGCGATGTGCTACTGGGGCATCGGCCTGACCTACGGCTCCAACTACAACAGTCCGACCGACGCCGAGCGGGAGAAGGCGGCGTACGCGGCGATCCAGGAGGCCCGGCGCCTGGCCGATCGGGCCACGCCGCGGGAGCGGGCCACCATCGAGGCGCTCGCGGCGCGCCACTCCGCTGACCCGGGCGCCCAGCGGGCGGCGCTGGACGGTGCGTACGCCGACACCATGCGCGAGGTGACGCGGCGCTTCCCCGACGACCTAGACGCCGCCACGCTCTTCGCCGACGCGCTCATGAACCTCCGCCCGTGGAACCTCTGGAAGCCGGACGGCACGATGCAGCCGGAGACCCCGGAGATCCTCGCGACGCTCGAGCGCGTGATCCGGGCGAACCCCGACCATCCGGGCGCTCTCCACCTCTACATCCACGCCGTCGAGGGCGGTCCCGACCCGAAGCGCGGCGAGACCGCGGCGGACCGGCTGCTGCCGGTGATGCCGGCGGCCGGGCACATGGTCCACATGCCGTCCCACATCTACCTCCGGATCGGACGCTACGCGGACGCCGTCGACGTGAACGTACTGGCGGTCAAGGCCGACCGGGAGTATTTCGCGAAGCGCGGGGCGAACCCGATGTACGGCGGCCTCTACTATCCTCACAACCTGGACATGCTCTGGCTGGCGGCCAGCATGGACGGACGGGGTGCGGAGACACTCAGGGCGGCGCGCGAGTTCGCCGGGTCGGTGCCTCCGGCCATGCTCCGCGAGATGTCGGATATGGAGACGGCGCCGGCGGCCCCCATCTTTGCCCTCGCGCGGTTCGGACGCTGGGAGGAGGTCCTGCGCGAGCCGGCGCCGCCGTCCAAGCTCCCCTACGTGACCGGCGCCTGGCGCTACGCGCGGGGCCTCGCCTTCGCCGCGACGGGCCGCCGGGCCCAGGCTGAGGGGGAGCTGGCCGCGCTCCGCCGGATCGCCGGAGGCGTGCCGGCCGATCGAACGCTCGCCGGGTTCTTCAAGACGAAGGCCATGCTCGAGCTCGCCGAGAACGTCCTGGCGGGGGAGATCGCCGCGCGGTCGGGCCAGACCGACCTGGCGGTCAGTCACTTCCTCGCCGCGGTGGCCGAGCAGGACGGGCACTGGTTCACCGAGCCTCCGCCCTGGTACTTCCCGGTCCGGCAGTCGCTCGGCGCGGCCCTCCTGGCCGGCGGGCGGCCGATCGAGGCCGAGGCGGTCTACCGGGACGACCTCCGGCGAAACCCGGAGAACGGGTGGTCCCTCTTCGGGCTGGCCCGGAGCCTCCAGGCGCAAGGGAAGGCGGCCGAGGCCGCGGCGATCGACGCGCGCTTTCAGAAGGCCTGGGCCCGCGCCGACGTGACGCTCTCCGCCTCGAGGTTCTGAGAGGCATCCCCGCGCCACCCCTGTCCACCGTCGGGGCCTGACCGCTGGGCCCGCCTCATCCCGCTCGTCCCCACCGCCGGTCAGCGGAGGAACGCGGCGTGCTGGTCGAGGACGGTCAGGACGCGGTCACGCCCCTCGGAGGGCAACGGGAGCACGACGCGGTCGATCCCGGCCGCCCGATACCGGTCGAGGGTGGGCCGGTCGGGCTTGCCGCCGAACACGTTGACCGAGATGGTCTTCGGATCGCGCCCGGCCCGCGCGGCCTGGGCGCGCAGATCCTCGAGCTGGGTCAGGATCGTGTCGGCACCCGCGCGCCCGCGCGGGAACCACCCGTCTCCGAACTCGACCACCCGCCGGAGCGTGTGCGGCCCCTCGCCGCCCAGGAGGATGGGCGGGTGCGGCTTCTGCGTCGGCTTGGGGTACGACCAGAGGCGGTCGAAGCGAACGAACTCGCCGTGGAACTCGGCCTCGTCCTTCGTCCAGATCTCCTTCATGGCGAGGACCCGCTCGCGCATGACCCGGAACCGGGTCGGGAAGGCCGTCCCGTGATGCTCGATCTCCTCGACGTTCCAGCCGGCCCCGACGCCGAAGACGAAGCGCCCGTTGGACAGGAGATCGAGGCTCGCGATGACCTTGGCCAGGACGATCGGGTCGTGCTGGATCACCAGGCATATGCCGGTGCCCACGCGAAGCCGCGACGTCACGGCCGCCGCCACCGCGAGCCCGACGAAGGGATCCAGCGTGTGCGAGTACTCCTTCGGGAGCGGTCCACCGCCCGGCCACGGCGTGCGGCGGCTCACCGGGATGTGGGTGTGCTCCGTCACGAAGAGGGACTCGAAGCCCCGCTCCTCGAGGGCCCGCGCCAGCTCGTCGATCCGGATGGAATACTCGGTGGGGAAGATGAAGGCGCCGACGTGCATGCTCTGCCTCCTTCGCGAGCCACACTGTCTCACAGGTCGCGGCCGGCCGCTGCCCCGACCACGGCGGCGCTTCGCCGTCCCGGCCCGCCGCGTCGCGCCCCGCCTTGACTTGGCGGGAGGGGCTCTCCGAGAATGGCGCCGTCGCCGTGTCGACGCCCAATCCGCCCGGACCCCGGAGGTCTCCTATGAGTCTCGGACGCTCCCCCCGCGCCGTCCTGGCCGGTCTCGCCGGTGCGCTTCTCACGATCGCCGCCCTGGCGCCGGCCGAGGCGAAGGTGCTCCGCACCAACCTGCGCGCGGACCCGGCGATGGTCGACCCGATCACCTACTCCGAGCTGGTGGCCGGCGACGTCATGAAGAACCTCTACGAGGGGTTCACCGACACCGACAAGGACGGCAACGTCGTCCCGGCCCTGGCGGTCCGCTGGGAGGCCCACCCCGACAACAAGGGCTTCCGGTTCCACCTTCGCAAGGGAGTCAAGTTCCACAGCGGGCGAGAGTTCACGGCCAAGGACGTCAAGTGGACGTTCGAGCAGATCCTGCTGCCGGGCAACAAGGGAGGGCTGACCCTCACCTACCTGAAGGTTCTGGAGGGCGCGAAGGACATCGAGGAGGGTAAGGCCACCCAGCTCGCCGGCGTCAAGATCGTCGACCCCTACACGGTCGAGGTGCGGTTCACGACGCCCGACGTCCTCTTCCCGATCTACCCCTTCCAGTTCATGGACAGCGGGATCGTGGGGCAGCACGGCGCCGACTGGCCCACGAAGGTCTCGGCGGGGACCGGCCCCTTCAAGTTCGTCCACTGGAAGCGCGGTCAGGAGGTCCGGCTCGCCGCCCACAAGGAGTACTGGGGCGGGGCGCCACTCGTCGACGAGGTCGCGATGCTGATCGTGCCGAGCTACGACACCGCGGTGTCCATGTACGAGGCCAACGCCCTGGACCTCATCGAGCTCGAGGCGATCCAAGCCCGGCGCGTGCTGAGAGATCCCCAGTTCAAGGACCAGATCATGTCGGTGCCAGCCGCGCAGATCCGGTTCATGGGCATGAATCAGAACCTCTACGCCCCGTTCAAGGACAAGCGGGTCCGCGAGGCGGTCTGTCTCTCGTTCGACCGCGAGGGCCTCGTCAAGGGACTCTACGGCGGCGCGGGGGCGCCGCTCTACGGCCAGATCACGCCCGGCGTCGCCGGGTACAACCCGAACCTGAAGCCGATCCCGTACGACCCCGTCCGGGCGAAGCAGCTCATGGCCGAGGCCGGCTTCCCGGACGGCAAGGGGCTGCCCCCGGTCAAGATCACCTGCGAGCCCACCTTCAAGGACGAGCTCGCGTACTACGCGGACCAGTTCAAGAAGGTGCTCGGCATGCCGGTCGAGATCGAGATCCAGGAGCGCGGCACGTTCATCAAGAACATGAACGCCGGCGCGGTGGCGTTCTTCCCGTGGGGGTGGACGGCCGGCTACCCGGACGCGATGTACTACCTGTCCCAGGTGTGGTACGGCCCGAGCCCCTACAACCGCGCCCGGTGGAAGAACCCCGAGTACGACCAGCTGATCGAGCGGGCCCAGGCCACGGCCGACGCACCGGCGCGCTACAAGCTCTACCACGCCGCGGAGCAGGTGCTGCTCACCGACTGGGGCACGTGCCCGCTGGTGGTTCGCATGCAGATCGCGCTCCGGAAGCCCAACGTCCAGGGGGTGCACCTGACGCCGTTCCGGTTCCTGCCCTTCAAGACCGTCAAGGTCGACTGAGCCCCGTGCACCGATCACTCGGCCGCGCACCCGCCCCCCGTGGCCGCCGGCGGGGCGGCGTGCCGGAGGGCTCCCGCTCCGTGTGAGGGTCCCGACGGTGAAGGCGTACGCGCTTCGCCGGGTGCTGGGGCTGGTTCCGGTCCTGCTGACCGCCGTCGTCCTGACCTTCGTCGCGAACCAGTTCGTCCCGGGCGACCCGATCATGACGCTCCTGAGCGACAAGTCGGGCGACGCGGCCCTCGAGGCGCGGCTCCGCGCCGAGTACGGGCTCGACCGGCCGCTCTGGCGACAGTTCCTGACCTACGTCGGCGGCATCGTGCGCGGCGACTTCGGCCTCTCGTTTCGCTTCGCGAGCACCCCGGTCATCGACGTCATCGCCCCGGGCCTCCTCGTGACCCCGCTGCTGGCGGCCGGTGCCCTCCTCATCGCCGTCCCCCTGGGGGTGATCCTCGGCACGTTCGCCGCGCTCCGGCGGAACTCGCTGTGGGACACGCTCGTGGTCCTCGGGCTGGTGGCCGGCACGTCGATCCCGAACTTCGCCCTGGCCACCTTCCTCGTCTTCCTCCTGAGCGTGCGGCTCGGGTGGCTCCCGGTCGCGGGCTGGGGCAGCGTCGCGCAGATCGTCCTGCCGGTCGCGCTTCTCGCGATCCCGCCGACCGCGTACATCGCGCGCCTGTCCCGGACGTACATGCTCGAGGTCCTCCACCAGGACTACATCCGAACCGCCCGGGCCAAGGGCCTGAGCCGCCGGCTCGTCGTGTACCGGCACGCGCTCCGCAACACGCTGGTGCCGCTTCTCACCACGATCGGCATCATCCTCGGCGGGCTCCTGTCCGGCACCTTCGTGGTGGAAACCCTCTTCAACATCCCCGGCCTCGGGCGCATGGCGATCCAGGCCATCTTCGCGCGCGACTACCC
>DATAFX010000140.1:0-2057 GCA_036257195.1 Candidatus Methylomirabilota bacterium
CTCCGGTACGCCATGGAGCAGGCCACCATGACGATCCGGACGACGCGCGACGTCGAGAGCATCCGGCAGACCCGTAGTCGGCTCGACACCCTCGAGCGGGACCGTCACACGCTGATGGCCAATCGCCGCGAGCAGGAGATGGCCCTCGACCAACGCCGAGATCGCACACGGGCGGCGCGGATCGCGGTGGAGGAGCTTGAGCAGCGAGCCCTGAGAATCCGCGAAACGATCCGCCATACAGAGCACCAGTTGATGATGCGCCAGCGCACAATCGCCGAACTGGAAGGGCACATCATGCGGCTTCTCGAAGAGCTCCCGCGCGTCCGCGCCCAGTATGCGGAGGCGGAGGGGCGTCTCGAGGGGCTCCGGCGCGAGCTCGCCGACCTGGACGGGAGCTGACCCCCCTGACCGGCCGCCGGCCCGGCTAGGGCCGCCAGAAGCGCGGGTACAGCTCGAGCAGCTGGGGCAACACCGACCGCGCCTCCGGCCGGCGGCGAGCCTCGACATAGCGTGCCCGGATGGCCGGATCCTGAAGGTTCACGGCCCCGCGCCGGCAGCACATGATCGATCCCGGATCGTCCGTGTGGGGGAGACCCAGCGCGTGGCCGACCTCGTGCGCCGCCACCTGGTACAGGACCGTCTCCCGCGATGTCTCGCCCATCGCGGTCGTCTCGACGAGGTCCACCCGGATCGGCAGGCGGATCGCTCCCGCGTCATCGGTGTCGAGGTGCGCGTACCCGAGGGGTTGGCCAGGCACTGGGGGAACGAAGCGGATCACAACGTCGGCCCCCTCTTCCCGCCCGTGCCAGCTGAATGCCTCGACGCTCAGCACCTCCCGGGTGACCGCGTTCCAGTCATCGATCGCCCGGCGGACCGGCTCCTCGAGCGCGGTCTCCCCTGGCGGAACCAGGTGGACCTTGAGCGGGAAGCGCTCCCGCGGGTGCCCGATCGGCCGGCCCGTGTCGACCGTGTCGGAGGCCCGGCCCGCGCCGGCCGCGGCGAGTCCGCCCAAGAGCAGGACCAGCGCGAGGCTGCGACGGACGGCGCCGGTGTCCAGCATTCGAGAGCGCCCGGGAGGACTCGCCCGGCTACGGCGGGGGTCCCGCGACGACGACCGTCGCCCGGTCCGGGTGCAGGTGGGCGCGCGCGGCCTGGTTCACCTGCTGCGCGGTGACGGACCGGTAGTACCCCGCGTAGCGATCCATGTAGTCGGCGCCGAGATTGTAGAACTCCATGGCCCAGAGAATCTCCGCCACGCCCCCGTTGGTCTCGAGCCGGAGCGGGAATCGCCCGGTGAGGTAGGCCACTGCCTCGTCCACCTCGCGCGGCGTCACCCCGTCTCTCCGGATGCGAGCGACCTCGGCCTCTAGCGCGACGATCGCCTTCCCGGCGTTCGCGGGGTTCGTTCCCAGCACGGCCCGGAACGGGCCCGGGTAGAGGTTCGCGTCGAAGTAGCTGTAGACCGAGTACGCGAGGCCCTGGTCGTCGCGGATCGACGTACCGAGCCGGCTCGTCAGGACACTTCCGCCGAGGATGAGGTTGAGCACCTGCGTTGAGTAGAAGTCGGCGTCGCTCCGCCGCAGTCCCCCGGCGTGGCCCCAACTGATCGCCGACTGGCTCCGGTCCGGGACGGTGATCTCGAGGGACGTGGGGGCGGCCTGGAGCGGCATGTCGGGCGGGACGATGGGCCGGGTCTCGGGGTTGCGCGGCCAGTCCCCGAGGCGCTTCTGGAGCGCCTGTCGGACCTCCTCGGGTGCCACGTCGCCCGCCACGACGAGGATCATGCGGTCGGGACCGTATTGCCGGCGGTGGAAGGCGACCAGGTCGTCACGGGTCAGGGCGGTGACCGCGGCCTCCGAGTCCTCGAACGTCTTCGGGCGCAGCGGGTGGCCGGCCGGGTAGACCGCCCGCTCGAAAGCGCGACCGGCCACGCGGTCCGGGTTCGTCTTCGCCTGGGCGATTCCGGCGAGGGTCTCCCCCTTGAGCCGCTCGAGGTCGGCCGCCGGGAAGGCGGGCTGGCGGAGCATCTCGGTGAAAAGGTCCAGGACCAGGTCGAA
>DATAFX010000154.1:0-5509 GCA_036257195.1 Candidatus Methylomirabilota bacterium
AGCCATCCCCACTTCCGGATCCAGTACCTATCGAGCGAGAAGTTCACCAACGACCTGATCGCGGCGATCCGACACGACAAGACGCCGGAGTTCCGCCAGCGCTACCGGACGATCGACCTCCTCCTGATCGACGACATCCAGTTCCTGTCCGGCAAGGAGCGCACGCAGGAAGAGTTCTTCCACACCTACGAGGACCTCATGCCCAAGCGGCAGGTCGTCCTCTCCAGTGATCGCTCCCCGAAGGAGATCCCGGACCTGGAGGAGCGCCTCCGCTCCCGCTTCCTGTCGAGCATGCTTGCCGACATCCAGCCGCCAGAGTTCGAGACCCGCGTGGCGATCCTCAAGAAGAAGGCCGAGTTGGACCGCGTGGTCCTCCCCGACGACGTCGCCTACTTCATCGCCAACCGCGTCAAGTCCAACATCCGCGAGCTTGAGGGCTCGCTCGTCCGGATCCGGGCGTTCTGCAACCTCACCGGCCGTCCCCTGACTCTCGACCTCGCCCAGGAAGTGCTGGCGAATATCTGGGGCGCCGAGGAGCATCTGGTGACGATCGACGACATCCTCCGCCGCGTCGCCGAGGTCTTCCACGTCAAGCCCCAGGACCTCCGCGCCAAGACGCGCACCAAGGCCGTCGCCTTTCCCCGCCAGCTCGCCATGTACCTCGCTCGCCAGCTCACGAGCGATTCCTACGCCGACATCGGCCGCGGCTTCGGTGGCAAGGACCACACGACCGTGCTCCATGCGGTCAACAAGATCGACGCACTCCTCCAGCAGGACCCCAAGCTCCGCCGGACCCTCGACCACATCATCAACACCATCCGCCTCGCGTGAGTCGCGTCGTCCACGACGGTCCCCAGCACACTCCAAGCCTGTCCACCACCGTCCCCCGACTTATCCCCAGGACAGGATCCAGCTCGCCGCCAGACGGGCTGCTCCCAAGTGCGACCCGTGGCGTTTGTCCCCCGTACCTACTACGCCTACGACGACTGCTTTTTCTTTCTCAGGAGGGTTACTAAGACCCATGGACTTCCAGGTTGCTCGCGAGCCGTTGCTGCGTGCACTCCAGCTCCTGCAGAACATCGTCGAGCCTCGCCAGACGCTGCCGATCCTGGCCAACGTCCTGATCGACGCCCGGGAGGGCGGGCTCCGGCTCGCGGCCACCGATCTCGAGGTCGGGGCGCGGGTGGCCGTGCCGGCGACCATCACCCGCCCCGGCGCTATCACGCTGGCCGCACGCAAGCTGGTGGAACTCGTGCGCGAGCTGCCGGCTCAGCCCGTCACGTTCGCGCTGCTTGACAACGGCTGGGTCAAGGTCACGTGCGGCGGGGCCCGCTTCAGCCTGGTGGGGCTGCCCGCCGACGAGTACCCGCCGCTCGACGTGGATGGGGTGGGGGGAAGCCTCAGCCTGGAGGCCGGCCTACTGCGGACGATGGTGGGACGAACCAGCTACGCGATGTCGCAGGACGAGAGCCGCCCGTTCCTCAACGGGCTCTATCTGGTGGCGCAGAAGCAGGAGCTCCGGCTGGTGGCCACGGACGGCCATCGGCTCGCCCTGGCGCGGAGCGCCGTGGAGGCGGATATCGACATGGCCGGGATCGTCCCACGGAAGGCGGTCCAGGAGCTCACCCGGGTTCTGGGGAACGCTGAGCGGGTGGATCTCGCCCTCGGGGAGAGCAAGCTCTTCGTGCGCACGGAGGGCTTCGAGCTCGTCTCGAAGCTGGTGGAGGGTCAGTTCCCGAACTACGAGCAGGTCATCCCGAAGTCCTCGCCGCTGAGACTGGTCGTCGAGCGGGAGCCACTCCTGGCGGCGATTCGGCGGGTGGCGGTCGTCGCTGACGATCGGACGCGGCCCGTGCGCTTGACCGCGACGGCGGACCAACTCCGGCTCTCCGCCCAGAGCCAGGAGCTCGGGGAGGCCGAGGAGACGCTGCCGGCCGCATTCGGCGGGGCGGAGCTCACCATCGGTTTCAACGCCCGCTACGTCCTCGATGCGCTCGGCCCGATGGATCGTCCGTGGACCGTCGTGGGCCTTAAGGACGGGCTGAGCCCGGGCGTTCTCGTAGGCGCGGCGGAGCGCGAGAGCGCGCCGGATGACGAGTATCGCTGTGTTATAATGCCGATGCGCATGTGAGGGGAGGCCCGCCCAGGGTGCACGTCCGATGGGTCGAGCTGGTCGGGTTTCGGAACCACGCCTCCCTCTCCTTCGCTCCTGAGCCGGGGCTGAACGTTCTCGTCGGCAAGAACGGCCAGGGCAAGACATCGCTCCTCGAGGCGCTCCACGTTCTGCTGACCGGGCGATCCTTCCGCACGGTGAAGCTTGCCGACTGTCTCGGTTGGGACGCTGGTGGTCGGGCCACGGTCGCGGGCGAGTTGGCGGCGGGGAGCCAGGTGCGGGAGGTGCGGCTCGAGCTTGTCGCGCACGAGGGAGGAGTCGAGGTGCGGGGAACGCTCTGCCCGTGGGCCGGCGCGGTGAGTTTTGCGGCGCCCGACCTCGCCCTGCTCGCGGGCGGGCCGCACCTCCGGCGCGCTTACCTGGACGGCACGGCCGCCCGGCTCGCGCCGGTGCACTCGGAGGCGTGCCGGCGCTACCGGCTGGCCCTCCAGCAGCGGACGCGACTGCTCGGTGACCTCTTGGGGCGCCCCGACGCCGAGCGACTGCTCCTGCCGTGGGACGAGCAGCTCGCCACCCTGGGCAGCGAGATCGTGCACCGGCGGCTCGAGGTGCTGGCGCTCTTGGCGGACGCCGTCCGCGAGGTGCTGGCCGCCCTGGCGCCGGGGGCAGCCGGCGTCGTCCTGCGCTACGAGCCGTCGGTGACTCCCGGGGCGACCCGGGACGCGACGCGGAGCGCCCTCCTCGACGCGCTCGCCGCCGGTCGCGCGGGGGACATGCGTAGGGGGCTGACGGGGGTCGGCCCGCATCGCGACGACGTCGCCGTGCGCCTCGGGCGGGCGGATGCGCGGAGCGCGGCCTCCCGCGGGGAGCAGCGGCTCCTGGCGCTGGCGCTCCGGCTGGCGGTGGCGGTCGTAGGTCGTCGGCGCCAGGGCGACGGGCCCGTTCTGCTGCTCGACGACGTCCTCTCCGAGCTCGATCGCGAGACCGGTGGCCGGCTCCTCGGGTGGCTCGAGGGGCAGGGGCAGGTCGTCTACACGGCGACAGACGCGCAGCCCGCCGCGGGGGCGGCCGGGAGCGGCTGGCACCTGGACGAGGGGCGCCTCGAGCCCGGGCGCGCCGGGGCGCGAGGGGCGGCATGAGCGCGCAGACGGGCGCGCCGAAGGCAGGGAGCGCGCCGGCCGACACCTACACCGCGAGCGACATCAAGGTCCTCGAGGGGCTCGAGGCCGTCCGCAAGCGGCCGGCGATGTACATCGGGGACACCGCCAGCTATGGCCTCCATCACCTGGATTTCGAGGTCGTCGACAACTCGGTCGACGAGGCGCTGGCGGGCTTCTGCTCGAACGTGCGGGTGGTCCTCCACCCCGACGGCAGCTGTACCGTCGTGGACGACGGGCGCGGCATCCCGGTCGACGTCCACACAGGCACCGGCAAGTCCGCCGCGGAAGTCGTGCTCACGACGCTCCACGCCGGCGGGAAGTTCGAGAGCTCGGTGTACAAGGTGTCCGGCGGCCTCCACGGCGTCGGGGTGTCGGTCGTGAATGCCCTGTCCGAGTGGCTCGAGGTCGAGATTCGCCGCGACGGGCGGGTCTACACGCAGCGCTACGACCGCGGCAAGCCCCAGAGCGACCTCCAGGCGGGCGAGAAGACCACGAAGCGGGGAACTACGATCCGCTTCAAGCCGGATCCGGAGATCTTCGAGGTCACGACCTTCGCCTTCGATGTCCTCGCGAACCGCCTCCGCGAGCTGGCCTTCCTGAACAAGGGCCTCAAGATCCAGCTCGAGGACGAGCGAGACGACGAGAAGAAGGTCACCTTCCACTACACGGGCGGGATCCGGCAGTTCGTGGAGTACATCAACCAGAACAAGGCGCCGGTGCACCCCAAGGTGCTGTCCTTCGAGGGCGGGCGGGGCGACACCCAGGTCGAGGTCGCCCTCCAGTACAACGACGGATACCAGGAGTACGTCTTCTCCTTCGCCAACAACATCAACACCCGCGAGGGTGGCTCCCATCTGACGGGCTTCCGCGCGGCCCTCACCCGGACGATCGGGGCCTACGCGCAGGCGAACGGCTACCTCAAGACCTTCAAGGGGGCGATCACCGGCGACGACGTCCGCGAGGGCCTCACCGCGGTCATCTCGGTGCGCCTGCCGGAGCCCCAGTTCGAGGGGCAGACGAAGGCCAAGCTCGGCAACAGCGAGGTGCGGGGCCTGGTCGAGTCGGTCGTCAACGACAAGCTCGCCCAGACCTTCGAGGAGGATCCCGCCACCGCGCGGAAGATCACCGAGAAGTGCGTGCACGCCGCCCAGGCGCGCGAGGCGGCCCGGAAGGCCCGGGAGCTCACGCGCAAGAAGGGGTTCGACGGCGACAACCTGCCCGGCAAGCTGGCGGACTGCTCGGAGCGCGATCCCGCCGCGCGGGAGCTCTTCCTCGTGGAGGGCGACTCGGCCGGGGGCTCCGCGAAACAGGGGCGGGACCGGCGGATCCAGGCGATCCTGCCGCTCCGCGGCAAGATCATCAACGCGGAGAAGGCGCGCTACGACAAAGTGCTGTCCCATCAGGAGATCCGGCTCCTGATCGCGGCGATGGGCACCGGGATCGGCCCCGAGGAGTTCGACGTTGCGAAGCTCCGGTACCACAAGGTCATCCTCATGACCGACGCCGACGTGGACGGCGCCCACATCCGGACGCTCCTCCTGACGTTCTTCTTCCGCCACATGGTGTCGGTGATCGAGAGCGGCTACCTCTTCATCGGCCAGCCCCCGCTCTTCAAGCTAAAGCGCGGCAAGACGGAGAAGTACCTCCTGAACGAGCGGGAGCTCGAGCAGGAGCTCCTGCTCCTGGGCACCGCGGGCGTCCAGCTCCGCGTCGGCGGCGACAAGGGCAATGGCCGGACGCTCAACGAGGAGCGTCTCCGCCGCTTGGTCGGCGAGATCCTCGAGTTCCGACGCCTCCGGGACCGGCTGACCAAACGCGGCGTCCCCGCCGAGTGGCTGGAGGCCTTCGCGCGCCACCGGCCCCTCGCCCGGAAGCGGATCTCCCGGGAGAGTCTCCTCCAGGAGATCCCGCGCGCGCTCGGGCGCCCGGAGGTCGAGTTCGTCGTCCGGAGCGAGACGGAGGACGCCGTCCTGGCCGTAGGGCTCTTCGACGCCGAGGAGCGCTCGCTCAACCTGAACCTGTTCGGGTCCGGGGAGTACGCGCGCCTGCTCGAGGTGTACGCCCAGATCGAGTCCGCGGACCGCCCGCCGTTCGTCCTCGTCGCCGCCGACGGGACCGAGCGCGACGCCGCCTCGCGCGACGCCCTCGCCGACCTGGTGTTCCAGCGGGGGCGCGAGGGGACCGGCATCCAGCGGTACAAGGGGCTCGGCGAGATGAACCCGGAGCAGCTCTGGGA
>DATAFX010000122.1:0-2344 GCA_036257195.1 Candidatus Methylomirabilota bacterium
GTCTTCTCGGCCTTCTTGTAGAGGTCGGTGACGTCGAGCAGCTGTCCGCGAGCGCGCAGCTCGACACCGCCGGACTCGACGACGTCCGGCGTCGCCTTGGCCTCGATGGCCGCCGTGATCTTGGGCATGAACTCCTTCCACGGCACCATCGTGAGCTGCAGGTCCACGTTGTTCTTCTTGGCCCACTCCTGGGCGAAGCTCGCCCGGGCCTCGTCGCTGGCCTTCAGGAACTGATAGCACCAGTAGACGAGCTTGGGCCGCTGGGCCCGGGCGGGGGCGGGGAAGGACAGGGTGGCGGCGGCACCCGCGACGACGGACGCCGACTTGAGGAACTGGCGACGGGTGTGGAGGGGAGCCGGACGTGCCATCGATCTGCCTCCTTCGCTACGCTCAGCCGCGACGCCGATGAGAGGTGTAAGCTCGACGGATCAAGCCCCTAGGGCCCCGACTATGCCGCGGCGGCCGGGTCCGGTCAAGGGAGAGCGCATGGACAACCTCGAGAGCCTGGTGGACGTCGACCGGGGGATGATCAGTCGCGAGATCTTCGTGAACGAGGAAATCTACCGGCGCGAGCAGGAGCAGGTGTTCGCCCGCGCCTGGCTTTTCGTCGGCCACGAGAGCCAGATCCCCGGCGCCGGCGATTTCGTCGTGTCGTCGATGGGCGAGGAGTCCGTCATCCTCTGTCGCGACCGTGCGGGGGCCATCCACGTGTTCCTGAACTCCTGCCGGCACCGCGGGATGAAGGTCTGCCGGTACGACGAAGGCAACACGGTGGAGTTCATGTGCCCGTACCACGGCTGGAGCTACGCGACCGACGGCACGCTGGTCGGCGTGCCCTTCTTGAAGGACGCCTACGGGCCCCAGCTCGACCGGGCCCGGTGGGGTCTCGTCGAGGTGGCCCAGCTCGAGAACTACAAGGGGACGATCTGGGCGACGTGGGACGCCTCGGCACCGTCGTTCCTCGACTACCTCGGCGGCTACAAGCTCTACCTCGATCTCCTCCTCGACGCCTGGGACGGGCGGGAGGGCGGCACCGAGGTGATCGGCGGCGTCCACAAGTGGCTCATCCCCTGCAACTGGAAGTTCCCGGCCGAGAACTTCTCCGGCGACCGCTATCACGGCGTCAGCCACCGCTCGGTCGACATGGTCGGCATCGGCCCCAGCGGCAAGGGCCGCCGCGACATGCAGGAGCGGAACGAGGCGCGCTGGCTCGACGTGTCGTTCCCGGAGCTCGGCCACTCGATGATCGCGTTCTTGAGAGCGCACGATTCGCCCCTGGCGCCGGCCTATCAGGACGCGCCGGTCGTGGCCGACTACTTCCGGCGCTGCGAGGAGGACCGCCGGCGCCGGCGCGGGGAGTACTGGCGGCTCTTCGGCGGCCCCGGCACGATGTTCCCCAACACCTCGCCGCTGGCCCGGCAGCCCCGCACGCTCGCGGTCTGGCATCCGCGCGGCCCGCACCAGACGGAGGTGTGGCGCTGGTATCTCGTCGACGCCGACGCGCCGGCCGAGGTGAAGGACTTCCTGCGCCACTACTACATCCGCTACTCGGGCCCCTCGGGGCTGACCGAGCAGGACGACATGGAGAACTGGAACTACGCCCACAAGGCGAGCCGGGGCGTCATCGCCCGCCAGTTCCCCTACAACTACGAGATGGGACTGGGTCGGGCGACGCGCGCCTTCGAGGACCACGGGCTCAGGCTGCCGGGCACCATCAGCGACGTGACCGCCGCCAACGCGAGCGAGAACAACCAGCGCGGCTACTACCGGCGGTGGCGCCAGTTCATGGAGGCGGGGAGCTGGAAGGACCTGGTGTCGTGAGCGACCGTCTCGCCCGGCTCCTCCTCAAGGAGGACATCGAGGCGTTCCTCTACCAGGAGGCCGAGCTGCTCGACGAGCGCCGCTACGAGGCGTGGCTGGACCTCTTCACCGACGACGCGCACTACTTCATGCCGATGCGGCGCAACGTCCCCCACGACGAGCCCGAGCGGGAGTTTACCCGCGCCGGGGTCGACGTGAACTGGTTCGACGAGGGCAAGGACACGCTCACCCGGCGGGTGCGGCAGATCCTGACCGGAATCCACTGGGCGGAGGAGCCGCCCTCCCGCACCTGTCACATGATCTCCAACGTCCAGGTCCTGGCCACCGACCCCGCCGACCCGACCCCGACCGAGGTGACCGTCAGGAGCCGCTTCCTCGTGTACCGCAACCGCGTGGAGACGGAGACCGATTTCCTGGTCGGCCGCCGCGAGGACGTCCTGCGGCGCGTGGACGGCGGATGGAAGATCGCCCGGCGGCGGATCGTCCTCGATCAGAGCGTCCTGCTCGCGAAGAACCTGACTGT